>CAYRZI010000018.1:19144-36189 GCA_964428605.1 uncultured Woeseiaceae bacterium | reverse complement strand
ACGACCCCGCCACCCTTACCCTCCCGCTGACGGACCCGCAGCGGTGAGCGGTGGCAGGCATCAGTAAGCGGCGCTGACTGGCGCCTCCTTCACGCCGCCGCAGGTGTGGCCGCCCTGCGGGGGCAGGGCGGCCGTGAAAGAGGGGCGTCAGAGCGCCGACAGCGCTTTGTCGGCGGCGGCGATGCCGGACGCGTGGCGCTTCATGTCGGCCCATGGGTCGTCGATCTGGCCGAGGCGGCGGAACAGGTTGCCGATGTGGTAGGTCTGCGCGGTCAGGTCGCCTGCGCCGAGTTCGTCCCAGGCGAGAGGCGTGGCTACCGGCGCTCCGGGCTTGGCGCGCAGGCTGTAGGGCATCACGCCCGTCTGGCCGTAGGCGTTGCGCATGACGTCCAGGTACAGCCGGCCCTTGCGCTTGTTCTTGCGCTGCTCGGCCGTGAGGGTGTCGGGGTGGCGCTCGGCGAGGACGTCCGCGGCGCGGCCGGCGAAGTCGCGCACGGCGTCGAAGTCCGCGCTCCTGTCCAGCGGCACCACGACATGGAGGCCCCGGGAGCCGGTGGTCATGACGTAGGGGCTGAGTCCCAGCTCGCGGAGGAAATCGCCGGTGATGCGGGCGGCGTCGCGCACCGGCGCGAAGTCGTCGTCCGGGGGGTCCAGGTCGATCACCATGCGGTCCGGGTGCTGGATACGATCGCGGCGGCTCAGCCAGGCGTGGAAGGTGAGTGTGCCCTGGTTGGCCAGGTAGACGAGGCCCGCGGCGTTCGTGATGACGATGTGCTCCACCTCGCCGCCGCCCACCCGGTCGGCGGTGACGCCCTCGACATAGTCGGGGAAATAGTCCGCGCGGGATTGCTGGTAGAAGCCGTCCTCGTCCAGGCCGTCCGGGAAGCGCTGCAGGGTGAGGAAGCGCTCCGCGCCCCAGGGCAGCGCGTATTCCGCCACGTTGCGGTAGTACTCGATGACCCGGCCCTTGGTGATGCCGGCGTCCGGGTACAGCACCTTGTCCTCGCTGGAGGTCTCCACCACGAGGCGCCCGAATTTCAGCTGCCGGCTTTCCTCAGACATGGCTCTTCTCAGACACCCTGGTCAGGCACTCCGGTCAGACACTCTGTGGCCGCTCGCGCCGCACCTTCTTCGCCGGCTTGTCCTCGCGCAGGCCGATGTAGCGCGGGTGGCGGAGCTTGCCGTCGCGGGTCCATTCCGTGAAGCCGAACTCGGCGACCAGTTCGGGCTTCACCCAGTGGGCACCTCGCTCGTGCACCTCGTCGGCGAAGGCCGGCTCGTCCCGCTCGATCTTCCGCATACGCTCGTGCAGATCCTCCAGGGTCTCGTCGTCGAAGCCTGTGCCCACCTTGCCCGCGTAGCGCAGTTCGCCTTCTTCGTAGTAGCCCACCAGCAGCGCACCGAAGCCCTTGCGTGAGCCCTGGGGGTCCGTGTAGCCGCCGATGACCAGCTCCTGGCCGTTGACGCACTTGAACTTCAGCCAGTCGCGGGAACGCGAATGGACGTAGCGGCCATCCGCTTTCTTCGCGATAACGCCTTCCCAGCCCTTGCGGCAGGCCTCCTCGTAGTACGCCTCGCCCTCGGCGTTGCGATGGCGGGTGTAGCGCAGCCGGCCGCCGAAATCGAAGGCGTCGCGCAGCAGGCGCTTGCGGCTGCGCAGCGGCAGCTCGTCCAGCTGGTAGTGGTCGAGATAGATCAGGTCGAACAGGTACAGCCAGACGCCGATGCCGGTGGCGCGCGCCTCGTCCGGGTCGCTGATGCCGATGCGTTGCTGCAGGCGGCTGAAGCTGGTGACCTTGCCGTCGAAGGCCACGATCTCGCCGTCGGCGATGAAACGGTCCGGGCCCGCGTCTTCCAGCGCCTCCACCAGTTCCGGGTAGGTGTCGTTCAGCTTCTTCTCGTTGCGCGACAGGATGCGCAGTCCGCGTCCGTCCCTGAACACCAGGCAGCGCTCGCCGTCCAGCTTGCGCTCGTAGATCCAGTCCTCCGAGGAGAAGTGGTCGTCGGTGAGCGTGGCCAGCATCGGCGCCGTCCAGTCCGGCATGCCCTGGCGCTGCAGCGTGCCGCGGGCCTCCTCCGACAGCGAGGCGAACGGCTCTTTCACGCCTCCTCCTCGCCGGCCTTCGCGATCTGGTGCATGGTGCGTCCGGTCTTCACCGAGCGGTTCTGGGTGCTGACGGGGTTGCGGCGGGCATCGGCCTCGTCGTCGTCCATCTTGATCAGCAGCCACTGGGACTTCTCGCCGGGCTCGATGCGTTTCAGCGCATAACCGCCCTTCAGCTTCTCGCCCTCCAGCCACACCTCGATGAGCCCGCCGCGGAAAGAGCCCGGCATGTCCAGCGAGTCCTCTCCCTTGCCGGCGCGCAGATTGCGGTAGGTGCCGGCGTCCCACACCATCACGGTGCCGCCGCCGTATTCGTCCTCGGGGATCACGCCCTCGAAATCGGCGTAGTCGAGCGGGTGGTCCTCGGTGCGGATGGCGAGGCGTTTCTCGCCGGGGTCGGTCGAGGGCCCCTTCGGCACGGCCCAGGACTTCAGGGCGCCGTCGAACTCGAGGCGGAAGTCGTAGTGCAGGCTGGAAGCGTCGTGTTTCTGGATGACGAAACGGCGCCCGCCGTCCCCGTCGCCGCTGCCGGGTGTCGGTTCCGGCGTCTTGTCGAAGTCCCGTTTGCTCCGGTACGGGCCGAGTCTGTCCTTGTCCGAGCCCATGCAGCCAGCGTGAAGCAGGCGGAGTGCCGCCGCAAGTGGGATATGCCGCAGCGGCAGGGCGGCGGGCGCATCCGGCGCCGCCGGTGTCTCAGCCGTCGCCGAACTGCGGCAGCGCCTCGGTAATGAGTTCGCCTGCGCCGAAGATCTTCGCCATCAGCGCCACCCGCATCCACATGCCGTTTCTCTCCTGGCGCCAGTACATCGCGCGGGGGTCCCGGTCGACCTCGGGCTGCAGCTCGGGGCCGCGGGGCAGGGGATGCATGATGGCCGTATCCGGCTTCATCAGGCCGAGCTCGCGTTCGCCGATGGTGAACGGCGCCAGGTTCACCCCGGAGGACTCGTCGGCCACGTCGTGCTCGAACTGCATGCGGGTGACGTAGATGGCGTCCAGCTCGGGCAGTATCTCGTGCAGGCGGCGGGTCTCGTGGAATTCGACGCCGTGCTCGGTGAGAAAATCCTTGATGTCGGGCTCCATCTCGTAGGCCGGCGGCGCGATGAAGACGAGCCTCACGCCCTCGTAGAAACGCATCAGCCGGCTCAGCGAGCGCACGGTCCTGCCCCGCTTCAGGTCGCCCATCATGCCGATGGTCTTGCCGTCGATGCCGCCGCGGTCCTCGAAGCTGCGCTCCAGCGTGTAGATGTCGAGCAGCGCCTGGGTGGGGTGCTGGTCCTTGCCGCTGCCTGCGTTGATGATGGGTACCGGGCGCGGGATGCTGTCCATCAGCGCCGCGGCACGGGCCGCGTATCCTGCCTCCGGCGTGCGCATGATGATCAGGTCCACGTAGGAGCTGAAGGTGCGGATGCTGTCCTCGAAGGTCTCTCCCTTCACCTCGGAGGAAACCTCCGGGTTGCGGATCTCGCTGGTGCGGATGCCGAGCACGTGGCAGGCGTTGTTCATCGACAGGAAGGTGCGGGTGCTCGGCTGGGTGAAATACAGCATCGCGCGGCGAGTCGGCAGCAGGTGCTGCAGGAAGCGGGCGCCGTCGGCCGGTTTGGCGACGGTGCGGATGGCGGTGGTCAGGTCACAGAGTTCGTCCAGGAGCGGACGGTCGAAGATGTCGGTATCGACGATGTGGAACATGCAGTACTCCCGCGGCGCGCGCAGGGATTATCGGGAATGGGCTGCAGCCTGTCGATGCCGGTAAACCACCATGCCGCCGCCGCATTAGCGGTCGGGCGGCCTGCTTTGAGGCAGAATAGTGCCGGAATGGCGCCGCAGGAGGCGCCGCCGTGCGGAGGCGGTATGGGATTGGCAGCAATACTGCGGAAGAAGATCGGCTCGTCGGGGGCGCGTGATCCGCTGCTGGCGAGTCGGGAGGGCGTGGAGATGGTCGCCTCTATCATGGTGGTGGCTGCGTTGAGCGACGGAGACGTCTCCGCGGAGGAGAATCTGCGCATGGTGCAATTGCTTCGGAGCCGCTTCGGACTCTCCTCCGTAGACGCGCTCGCCCTCGTTCGAGACATACCGGAGCGAGTGCAGACACCGGCGGATGTCGAGCACCTCACCGCGGCGCTCAGGCGAGAACTCTCGTCGCAAGGCAAGCAGGAGCTCATGATGATGGTTCTCGACATCATCGCCGTCGATCGCGAGAAAGACGCAGGCGAGATGAGTCTCCTGACACGGCTGACCGATGCCCTGGAGATACCGGAGGAAGCAATGAGCCGGGTCTATGATCGGTATTTCGCGACGCGGAGGGCTCGCCCGACCTGGCCGCTCTGCAGCCGTTATTCGGCGGTCCGGGCTGGACGTTGCGGCGTTCGGCCCACTATAGTGCGGCTGATTGCCGCCGGCGCGGCCGGCGACGACATCGTGACTACGCCGGCCAGAAATCCAAACCACCCGAGAGACCTGCATGCAGCCCCGTAGGCAGACGCTGCTTCGCCCGTTCCTGTTGACCGCCCTCCTGGTCCCGTTACTGGCGGGCTGTGGCTCCCAGCCCGACTACCCGGGCGCGACCCCTGATCCGCTGGAGCCGGTGAACCGGGTGACGTATCAGTTCAACGACACCGTCGACCGGATTCTGCTGAAGCCCGTGGCGAAAGGCTACAAGAAGGTGACGCCGGGGCTGGTGCGCCAGGGCGTCGGCAATTTCTTCGGCAATCTCGGCTACCCGTTCGTCATCTTCAACAACCTGCTCCAGGGCAAGCCGCGGGCGGCGGTATCGGATACGGGCCGCCTGCTCGTGAACACCACGGTCGGGCTCGGCGGGCTGATTGATGTCGCATCCGACATCGGGCTGGAGGAGCACAAGGAGGATCTCGGCCAGACCCTGGCGGTCTGGGGGGTGCCCGCCGGACCCTACGTGGTCATCCCGTTCCTGGGCCCGGCGACGCTGCGCGACGCGGTCTCGCGCCCGGCGGACATCGGCTTCAACGGCCTCTACTACATCGACGACCGGTCGGTCCGGGACAAGCTGTTCGTGCTGGAGATCATCGACATGCGCGCGCGGCTGCTCACCGCCGATTCCCAGATCGAGGCCTCGAACGACCCGTATCTCTTCGTGCGCAGCTCCTACCTGCAGCGCCGTGAATACCTGATCTACGACGGCAACCCGCCCATGGACGACTTCTTCGAGGAGGAATTCCTCGACGACGATGGCGGGTAACCGCAGGGGAACAACGCCGCTGAGCGGGCAGCCGCCGCACGGCGACCCGGTAGCCGCGGAATACGAGGCGCTGGCGGGCATCGCCCTCGAGCGTCTCACCGGGTACGTCGAGGAGTCCCGCGCGGGCCGCGAGCCGGTGGGCGGTCATGCGCCGCTGGCGGAGGTGTATGCCGCACTGGAGCTCGACCGCTGGACCGGCCCCGGCGACATGGGCGGCATGGACGAGCGGAGTTTCGCCGCCTTCCTCGACCGCTACCTCGCCTATTCCACCCGGCTCTATCATCCTGCGGTCATCGGCCACCAGACGCCGGCCCCGGAGCCCCCGGCCGCGGTAGCGGACCTGATCCACGGGGCCGTCAACAATCCCATGGCGATCTACGAGATGGGGCCCTCTGCGGTCGCCGTGGAATTCGCCGTGCTGAACTGGATGATTGCCAGGATCGGCTGGACTCCCCAGCCGCTGCCGCCGGCGGAGGCGCCGGGCGGGCATGCCGCCGGCGTGCTGACCCACGGCGGGTCGCTTGCCAACCTCACCGGCCTGCTGGCGGCCCGTGCAGCCGCCGCACCGGAGGCCTGGCAGGAGGGCGTGCCCGGCGACCTGGCGGTGCTGGTGCCCGAGAACTCCCACTACTCCGTGGCGCGGGCCGTTGCCATCATGGGACTCGGCAGCCGCGCCATCTACCCGATGGAGACCGACGCGCGCGGCGTGGTGCGGGCCAACCGGCTCGAGGCCGCCCGGCAGCGCGTCCGGGCCGACGGCCGGCGCTGCATGGCCGTGGTGGCCAACGCCTGCGCCACCGCCACCGGGTTGCACGACCCGCTGCGAGCGATGGGCGAGTTCTGCCGCGAGCACGGCGTGTGGTTCCATGTGGATGCCTGTCACGGCGCCTCGGCGCTGCTCACCTCCCGCTACCGCCACCTGCTCGACGGCCTGCAGCTCGCCGACTCCGTGGTCTGGGACGCGCACAAGATGCTGCAGACCTCCACGCTGTGCGCGGCGCTGCTGGTGCGCGACGCGGCGGCTTTCCAGGCCACCTTCCACCAGGAGGCGAGCTATCTGTTCTACGGCGACAATCGGGACGGTATCGACTTCGTCTGGCGTGCCGTGGAATGCACCAAGGCCGGGCTGGGGCTGAAAGTGCTGCTGAACCTTGCCTTCCGCGGCGAGCGCGGACTGGGGCGATACGTGGAGGGGCGCTATGCCATGGCGCGGCACTTCTTCGAGGTGATCCGCGCCCGCCCCGGCTTCGAGTGTCCCTGGGAGCCGGAGTCGAACATCCTGTGTTTCCGCTACGGCGACGACGATGCGCTGCAGGTGCGCATCCGCGAGCGGCTCCTCCGCGAGGGTCGCTACCACATGACCTCCACGCTGTTGAACGGCAGGCGCTATCTCCGCCTGACCGTAATCAACCCGCTGACGGATGCCGGCACGCTCGCAGGATTGCTGGACGCCATCGAGGAGGCGGCGGCGGACCTGACCGCCTGACCCGCGCGCCGGCTCAGCCCGGCTGTCGGCCCGGCCGCAGTGCCCGCAGCCAGAACGGCACCGCCAGCGTGCCCGCCGCGATCAAAGCGGCACTCAGCCAGAGCGGCTCGCCCTGCAGCAGCAGCCGGCCGAAACCCGTCAGCCAGCCGTACACGCTGACGGCACAGGCTGCGAGGCCGGCCAGGTCGCGGCGGAGTTCCGCCGCACCGCCGGCCGGGTCCTCGCCCGCCGCCGCCGCGGTCCGGCGCCACAGGCCCGGCGGCCTGACCCGGCGGTAGAAGGCGACCAGCTTGTCCTGCCGCGTCTGCGGCGCGAGGCAGGCGGTGAGGATCACCACCGCCAGGGAAACGGCGGACATCGTGCCGAGCCGGATCCACTCCTCGTCGGTGGTGAGGATCAGGATCGGGGCCACGACCAGCGAGACGGCGATGGCGGCCACCTCGCTCCACAGGTTGACCCGCTCCCACAGCCAGCGCAGCACCAGCACCGCACCGGTGCCGGCGCCGAACAGCAGCGAGATCTGCCAGGCGGTCTGGATGGAGCCGAGGTTCACCATGATGGCGAGTGCGATGGCCAGGATGACGAAGCTCGAGAGCCGCGCCACCAGGACCAGTTCCCGGTTGCGGGCCTCGCGTTTCTGCACGTGCTCCACCCAGATACCCTTGTAGAGATCATTGCTCCAGTAGCTCGCGCCCCAGTTGAGATGGGTGTCCAGCGTGGAAGCCAGCGCCGCGAGCATGGCCGTCAGCATCAGCCCGCGTGCGCCGGCCGGCAGCAGTTCGTCCATGCCCAGCGCGAACGTGAGTTCCCGGCGGCCGATCGCGGCCTCGGTGAGTTCCGCGGCCGGATCGAACGGATAGACGACGAGCAGGGCCACTGCGATCAGGAGCCAGAGCAGACTGCGGATGACGATCTGGGTGATCGTGAAGACGACGGCGGCCCGTCGGGCCTCCACGTGATCACGGCAGGCCATGCTGCGTTGTGCCAGATAGCCGGTGCCGTCGCTGTTCATCTGGAAGAACCACTGCAGCGAGACGATCACGAGGAAGGGCATCAGCGCGTCCTCGGCACGGGGTGCGAAGCTGAGAAAGCGCTCCGTCTGCTCGCTGCCGTAGAGATCCCTCAGACGCTCCGGCAGGTCGCCGAGTCCGCCCGCCGCGTCGGTGGCGATCCATGCGTAGACGGCCGTGCCGGCGAGCATGAGAGCCAGCTGCGCAACGTCGGTCGCGATGACGCTGCGCAGCCCGCCGGTCGTGGAGTAGAGGGCCACGAAAGCGAGCATTGCGATAATGCTGAGGATGTTGTTCGTGGTGGCGATGACGGCGTCCACGCCCGTCATGCCCGATGCGATGACCAGGCCGCTCGCCTCGACCGCGTCCGTCAGAGGCGAATACATACCCGCTGGCAGCCAGGCATTCCAGGGGAGGAAGATCTCGAAGATACGCACTGCGGCGACGAGCACGAAGGCGATGATCACGCAGTTGATGACCGTGCCGTAGTAGACCGCCTTCAGTCCCCGCAGCGCCAGAGCGCCCCGGGAGCTGTAGCGGCTCATGACCAGCTCGGCGTCGGTGAGTATGCCGGCCCGTCGCCAGGCGGCCGCGAGCACGAAGCCCATCAGGAGAAACGCGAGGCCGTAGATCCACAGCCGCCATAATGAGAAGACGCCGCCGACGGCTATGAGGCCCATCACGAGCAGGGGCGTGTCCGCGGCGAACTGGGTGGCGGCCATGCTGAAGCCAGCCCGGGTTCCGGACACGTTGCGCCCGGCCAGGAAATACTCGTCGAGATTCTTCGATGCCCGTTTGCGAGACAGGAAGCCGACCGTGACGCTGTAGATCACGAACGCTGCGACGATGGCGAAGTCCATCATCGGACGGAGGGCAGGGTGAGCCGGGGCGCGGGCCGGCAGGCTGACCGCCGACCCGCTATCCCGGACGCCACGGCTCGTGCGTCAGAACTCGTACCCGACGCTGAACTGGACCGAGCGCGGCAGGATGAACCGCCCGTTCGGTGCAGCGGGATTGCGTGGGTCGCCCTCTGTGAGCCCATCCTCGTCCGTCACGTTGTCTGCGCTGACCTGAAAGCTCAATCGGTCGTTCCAGTAAACGATAGCACCGAGATCCAGCTTCTCGTAACCGTCCAGCACGACGGTATTGGCATTGTCGCTGAAGCGGTCGTCTACCGCCGTGAATGTGCCGAAGAGGCTTGCCGTGGCAAGGTCGCCGATGCGGAACTGGTAGCTGGGAGTTACCCTCAGCTGCCAGCCGGGCTGACGCTGGGTCTCATTGCCGTCGTTCGGGCCGGAGACGATCTCCGACTCCTGGATCGTCGCATTGAGGTTGACGGTGAAGCCGCCGTCGGTGAAGTAGTTTGCGTCGATCTCGACGCCCAGCGCTTCGTTCTCGGATATTTCGCCGGGCGTCACGCCGGCCAGAGCGACGAAGATGGAGGGATCCACTTCCGTGTAGTAGCCGGTCGTGTACAGGCTGAAGTGGTCTGTGGCCCACTTGTAGCCCAGTTCGAACTGATCCACGTCCTGCACGAGATTGTTGCCGCCGAAGAACGCGTCCCGGTTGTCCCGATAGTCATCGAAATAGGGCATGCGGTGGCCGCTGTTGAGCCGGGCGAAGACGCCCATGTTTTCGTTCAGGGCGTAATTGGCCGCTGCCGTCCATGCCACTTCGTCCTCGTCGGTGGAGACCGCGAGCGTCACGATGCCGTCCAGCCCCTCATCGACCGTGTACTCGACCTCGTGGCTCTCGTGGCGCACGCCGAAGTCCAGCGTGAGACGATTTGTGAGATCCCATTCGAGCGCGGCGTACACGGCGTTCGTGGTGGCATCGCCGGTGGCGTCGATGTCGTAGTTGAAGCCGCAGGCATCCACGTCGGGCTCGTTGCAGGCGATACCGTCGACGATCTCGCCACCGCTCTCCACAACGTGGTATTTGCTGTTGCCCAGCGACCAGAACTCGTCTGTCGACGCGTTTGCACTGTAGAGGCCCACCGTCAGCTTGCCGCGGTCCCAGCCCCGGGCGAGGCTGATGTCATTGGTAAAGGACTCGATGTCCTTGCGGACTTCCCATGCGCCGAAGCGCTGCAGGTAGCGCGACGGATCGATGGCCTCACCGGTCACCCGTCCGGTCAGCGGGCCGATAATCACCGCGTTCGGGTCTGCAGACGGGTCCGCGAGCAATGCCGAGACCTGTACCGCGCCTCCTTCCGGCACCAGTCCGAGCGTGTCGGCGTCGCCACTGGTGAAATTGAAGCGGTCGGTGAGCACCCAGTCTTCGGCGAAATCGAAGGTGATCGTGCCGCCGGTGATGCCGCCGTCCCATCCGCGGCCCTCGCCGAGGTCCAGCGTTTTCCTCTTCGGATCCGGAAAATCGGGGTCGCCGAAATCGTTGTCGAACAGGATCTCGCGCTGCCGGTTCAGTGTGCCGATCTGGGTGTAGTCGCCGTCGATACCCGGCACGTTGAGCGCTGCCGGCAGATACCAGGTGCCGTGATCGCCCGTCTGCCGGTGATAGAAGCTGAGCGAACCCTCGTCCCAGTCCTTGGTGATATGGGCCGTGAACTGGTTGCCCTCCAGCGCGTTGAAGCCGGCGTCGCGGATGCCCGGCGAACTCCGGATATAGCCGCCGATCATGTAATAGAGCTCATGCTCCTCGCTCAGCGGTCCACTCAGCATGGCATCGAAGCGTCTGAGGTCGTAGTCCGAGGTCGTGTACTTGACGACGCCTTCGGTTTCCTCCGTGCCTTCTTTCAGAATGAAGTTGGTCGTGAGGCCTGGCTGGCCGTTGGAGAAGACCGGATTGGGTCCGCCGCGCAGCGCTTCCACTCTCGCAACGGTCTCGTCGATGCGAAACAGCGTAGTGTTCTCGAGGAAAGACAGCGTGGGGGGCGGGAAGACCGGCGCACCTTCCAGCTGGACGGTAAGGAAGGGCGCATCGCCGGCGCCGGGGAAGCCGCGGACGAATACGTTAGCGCCCGCGACCCCGCCGGAACTCTCGGCCCAGACACCTGGCACGATCTTCAGTAAATCCGCCGTGCTCTCCGGCGAAAACTGCTCGATCGCCTGTTCGTCGGCGGTGGTGATGGCGAAACTCGCGTCGAGCTTGCGCATCTCGGCGCCACCGGCGGTACCGGTGACGATGATCTCCTCGATGACCTCCGGCGATCGCTCCTCGTCCGTGTCCGCGTTCTGGGAAAAGGCGGCAGGCGCCAGCGCAAGTGCGACCAGACCGGTCGCGAAGAAAAACGACCGCGCGGGGCGCGGCTCTCCGTTGGAACAGACCATGATTCTCCCCCTCGTTTTGGTGGTCCCGAGGAAGGAGACCGGAAGAGAGGCCGGAATATTTCAGCGGCCGTGAATCAGTGCGGCGGTCACAGGCGCGCTCCGGACGTCAGGCTGCTGTCCGCTCTCCGGTTTCCGATTCCGGCTCCAGCGCCGCCGCCAGCGCCTCATCCACGTTCTCCAGCCAGACGAACTCGAGCTGTTCGCGCGCCGATTCCGGCACGTCCTCGAGGTCCTTCCGGTTGCGCGCGGGCAGCAGCACGGTGTGGATGCCGGCCCGCAGGGCCGCGAGCACCTTCTCCTTGATGCCGCCCACCGGGAGCACGAGCCCGCGCAGGCTGATCTCGCCGGTCATCGCCACGTCCTTGCGCACGTTGCGCCCGCTCAGGAGCGAGGCGACGGCGACGAACATCGCCACGCCGGCACTCGGCCCGTCCTTCGGGATGGCACCCGCGGGCACGTGGATGTGCACGTCGTTGTCCTCCAGTTCCTTCACGGCGGCGTCGAGCCGGTCCACCCGGCTCTTGTTCAGGCTGAGTGCCGCCTGGGCGCTCTCCTTCATCACGTCGCCGAGCTGGCCCGTCAGGATCAGCTTGCCCTGGCCCGGGATGCGGGTGGCCTCGATGAAGAGGATGTCGCCGCCCACCGGCGTCCAGGCGAGGCCGGTGGCCACGCCGGGCACGCTGGTGCGCAGCGCGACCTCGCTCTCGAATTTCGGCGCACCGAGTATCGACTGCAGGTCGTCGGCCGTGACGTGCACGGATTCGGCGGTGCCCTCGCTGATTCTCATCGCCGCATGGCGCAGCACGGCGCCGATCTGGCGCTCGAGATTGCGTACGCCGGCCTCGCGGGTGTAGCCGTCGATCAGCCGCTCGAGGGCCTCGTCGTCGACGGAGGCCTGCTCGGCCTTCAGGCCGTTCGCCTCGAGCTGGCGGCCCACCAGGTAGCGCCGGGCGATCTCGAGCTTCTCCTCCTGGGTGTAGCCGGGCAGCTCGATCACCTCCATGCGGTCGCGCAGCGGACCGGGGATGTTGTCCGGCACGTTCGCCGTGCCGACGAACAGCACCTTGCTGAGATCGAAGGGCACGTCGAGGTAATGGTCCTTGAACGTGGAGTTCTGCTCCGGGTCCAGCACCTCCAGCAGCGCCGACGACGGGTCGCCGTGGAAGCCCACGCCGAGCTTGTCCATCTCGTCCAGCATGAACACCGGGTTGCGGGTGCCCGCCTTCACGATGCTCTGGATGACGGAACCGGGCATGGAGCCGATGTAGGTGCGCCGGTGGCCGCGGATCTCGGCCTCGTCGTGCACGCCGCCGAGGCTCGCGCGCACGAACTCCAGGCCCAGTGCGCGGGCGATGCTCTGGCCGAGCGAGGTCTTGCCGACACCCGGCGGGCCAACGAAGCACAGGATGGGGCTGCGGCCGGTCGGGTTCAGCTTGCGCACGGCCAGATACTCGAGGATGCGGCGCTTCACCTTGTCCAGGCCGTAGTGATCCGCGTCCAGGATCTCGCGGGCCCGGGCGATGTCGATGTTCTCCTCGTCTTCCTTCGACCAGGGCACCGAGGTCAGCCAGTCGAGGTAGGTGCGGATCATGGAATGCTCCGCGGCCGCTTCCGGCATGGCCTTCAGACGGCGGAGTTCCTTGCGCGCCTGCTTGTCGGCCTCCGGCGGCATGCCGGCCTCGTCGATGGCCTGCCCGATCTCCTCCGCCTCGGGCGCGCCCTCGTCCTCGCCGAGCTCCTTCTGGATGGTCTTCAGCTGCTCGCGCAGCAGGTACTCGCGCTGGCGCTCGTCGATCTTGTCCTGGGTCTGCTCGTCGATCTCCTTCGACAGCTGGAGCACCTGCAGGCGATGGCTCAGGAACTCGGTCAGCCGTTCGAGACGCTGGCGCACGTCCACCGTCTCCAGGATGAACTGCTTCTCGGCCGGCTTGATATCGATGAGTCCGGCGACCAGGTCGGCCAGCAGACCGGGCGACTCGATGCTCGCGAGCGCCGTCGGCAGCTCCGGCGGCACCTGGGGCAGCAGCTCGATCAGCTCGCCCGCTTTCTGCTTGACGTGATTCGCCAGCGCCTCGGCCTCGGGGCTGGTGCCCTTCGGCTCGGGGATGGTGTCGAACCGGGCCGCCAGGAACGGCAGGCCGGGCACGAAGTCGAGCACGCGGAAGCGCTCCTCGCCCTGGCAGATGAGATGATGCATGCCGTTGGGTGCGGTGATGTAGCGCACCACGCTGACGACCGTGCCCACCTGGTAGAGGTCGTCGGGGCCCGGCTCGTCCACGGACGAGTCGCGCTGCAGCACCAGGCCGAGCTTGCGGTCGTTCTTCACGGCCTCCCGGGCCGCGGCGATGGAGACCTCCCGGCCCAGCGCCACCTGGGTGACGGCGCCCGGGAAGACGATGAGATTGCGCACGGGCAGGACCAGCAGCACGTCCTCGGGGATGCGCGACTCCGTGGTTTCCTCCCCGGCGCGGGACTCGGTTTGTTCGTTCCGTTCGTTCACTGCGTTACCGGCCGTTGATTGCCTCTGGACCGGAGAGATGGTGCCGGCGGCGATGCGTTTCAATCCCCGGCCATCCTCGCGCCGGCGGCCGCCGGCGATTGACCGGGCGGTCGGTCAGCCGCGGGGATTCCAGCCGTGATTCGGGTGTCGCTTCACCAGGCGCGGGTCACGGAACACAAGAATCAGCAGGCCGCCCGCGACGAAGCCGCCCACGTGGGCCCAGAACGCCACGCCGCCGCCCTGGCTGCCGATGGTGCTGAAGCCGCTGATGAGCTGGATCAGGAACCAGTAGCCCAGCATGAACATGGCCGGCACGGCGATGGTGGTGATGTAGAAGCCGAAGACGATCAGCATGTGTACCCGCACCTTCGGATACAGCAGGATGTAGGCGCCCATGACGCCGCCGATGGCACCGGAGGCACCGACCATCGGGATGGTGGAATCCGGGTCGAACACCACCTGCAGCGCCGCCGCCGCCAGGCCGCACAGGAGGTAGAAGATCACGAAGCGCGTATGGCCCATGGAGTCCTCGACGTTGTTGCCGAAGATGTAGAGGAACCACACGTTGCCGATGAGGTGGAACCAGCCGCCGTGCAGGAACATGGAGGTGATCGTGGTGTACCAGGTGGAGCTGTCGCCCAGCACGCAGGTGATGCCCGGCCCCAGCGGCACCCGGGTACCCGGCGCGGCCGTCTGCAGCACCTCGCCGGGGATCAGCGCGAGGTTGCACATCGAGCGCGAGAGGGCCGGCTCGGTACCCAGGCCCTGCACCAGCAGCCAGGCGAGCACGTTCAGCCCGATGAGTCCCCAGGTCGCGTAGGGCGTCAGGAAATGCGGATTCTCGTCGCGTAGCGGGAACATAGGGTCTCGGCTGCGAGGGCTGGGCTATCATGTAGGAGGGCCTTCAGGCCCGATTCCCTGCGCCGGCGCGGAGAAACGATCGGGCCTGAAGGCCCTCCTACAACGGGAGGATGGTGACGATGCCACAGCTTTTCAAATGGATCATTGCGACATTGGCGATATTGCTGCTGACCGGCGCGCCGCTGCAGGCTGCGACCATTGCGGTCATCGGCACCGGCGACGTGGGCGGTACACTGGGCCCGCGGCTCGCGGAGCTCGGCCACACCGTGGTCTACGGTTCCCGTACTCCGGAGGCGGAGAGGGTGCGCGAGCTCGTACAACGCACCCCCGGGCAGGCGTCGGCGGCATCCCAATCCGATGCCGCGGCGGTGGCGGACCTCGTGATCCTCGCCGTGCCGGCGTCCGTGGCCGTCGAGGTCACGCAGGGACTCGGCGACCTGGACGGGAAGCTCGTCATCGATCCCACCAATCCGTTCCGCTTCACCGACGACCGGCTGGCGGTGCGGACCATCGGGGATTCCATGACACAACGCATCCAGGCGGCGGCTCCCGGCGCCCGGGTGGTGAAAGCGTTCAACACGCTGTCGTACCAGACCATGGCGGACCCCGCCATCGCCGGCGGACCGGTGACCATCCCGCTGGCCGGCGACGACGCGGGTGCCAAGGAGGAGGTCGCGGAGCTCGTCCGGGCACTCGGCCTGGAGGCCGTGGACGTCGGGCCGGCGCGTTACGCACGGGAGATCGAGGGTATGCTGATACTCTGGATGAACGCGCGGCTGAACGGCCGCGGTTTCGACTACCATCTGCGCCCCACGCCGGACGGCGGCCTGTGAACCACGGAGAGCGAGCATGAAACGCAGCGGCGCCTGGCTGGCGGCGAGAGCCCTGGAGAACGTCGGTGTGCGCTATACCTTCGGCGTGCCCGGGGTGCACAACACCGAGATCTATGACGAGCTGAACCGCAGCGAGCAGATCACCCCCGTGCTGGTGACCCACGAGCAGGGGGGCAGCTTCATGGCGGAGGCGTTCAGCCGGGTGTCCGATTCCATCGGCTGCCTGGTCATCGTGCCGGCGGCCGGCATGACCCACGCCATGAGCGGCATCGGCGAGGCGTATCTGGACGGCGTGCCGCTGCTGGTGATCTCCGGCGGGATCCGGCGCGATTCGGGCCGGCATTACCAGCTGCACGAGCTGGACCAGCAGCAGGTGCTGGACGGCATCACCAAGGCCGCCTTCCTGGTGGACCGGCACGAGGACGTGGTGCCCAGAATCTACGAGGCCGCCGAGATCGCCACCTCCGGGCTGCCGGGGCCGGTATTCGTGGAGATCGCGAGCAACGTGCAGATGTTTACGGCCGATGTCGACGAGCCGGAGCCCTACCGGCCCGCTTACGTGCCCCCGGAGCCGGATCCGGCCCTGGTGGAGCAGGCGGCGGAGATGCTGCTGGCGGCCGAGCGGCCAGGCCTCTACCTGGGCTGGGGCGCGCGCGAGGCCACGGAATACAGCGTGGAGATCGCGGACCTGCTGGGTGCGCCCGTCGCGACGACCATGCAGGGCATCAGCGTGTTCCCCCACGACCACGCCCTGCACACGGGGATGGGTTTCGGTCCCTCCGCGGTTCCGGCTGCCCGCCATGCCTTCGAGAAGGTGGACTGCCTGCTGGCCGTGGGCGTGCGCTTCGCCGAACTCGCCACCGGCAGCTACGGCATGGAGATACCGGAGCAGCTGATCCACGCCGACATCGACCCCCGGGTGTTCGACAAGAACTACCCGGCCTCCATCGCCGTGGAGGCCGACGGCGCGAAATTCATGCGTGCGCTGCGCGACGAGCTGAAGAAGCGGCGGCAGACGCCGGTGGCGCACAACGAACTCCGCCAGAGCATCCGCGAGGACAAGGAGGCGTTCTTCGCGAGCTGGCGGGAGAAGACCAGCGACGAGAAGGTGAGCCCGGGCATCTTCTTCCGCTCACTGCGCGAGCAGCTGGACCGTGACTGCTACGTGGTGGTGGACGACGGCAACCACACCTTCCTGACCGCGGAGCAGTTCCCCGTGTACGAGTCGAAGCATCTCGTCTCGCCCACGGATTTCAACTGCATGGGCTACTGCGTGCCCGGCACCATCGGCGTGAAGCTCGCCCATCCGGACAAACAGGTGTGCGCCATCGTGGGTGACGGCGCCTTCATGATGACGGCGCTGGAGATACTGACCGCGGCGAGCAACGATCTCGGCGCCGTGTTCTTCGTCTTCCACGACGGCGAACTGGCCCAGATCTCCCAGTTCCAGTCACTGCCGCTGAAGGAGAAGACCTGCACGGTGATCGGCGATCTGAAGGTGGAGGGCGTGGCGACCGCGACGGGTGCGGCGTATTTCCGCATGGAGCACGACGGCGACGTGGATCGGGTGATCGGCGAGGCACTCGCCGTGGCCGCCGACGGACGTCCCGTGATCGTGGACGTGAACATCGACTATTCCCGCAAGAGCGTGTTCACCGAGGGGGTGGTCAAGGTAAACCTGGGCCGCTTTCCGTTCCGCCAGAAGGTGCGCTACATCGGCCGCGCGCTGAAGCGCCACACCATCGGCTAG
>CAYRZI010000018.1:0-19044 GCA_964428605.1 uncultured Woeseiaceae bacterium | reverse complement strand
CCGGCGGCGTAGAGGCCGGGGATCGGCTGTCCCGCTCCGTCCAGCACCCGGGAATCGAGATCCGTCTGCAGCCCGCCCATGCTCTTGCGGCTGATGATGAACTCCCGGATCACCACGAACGGACCGGCCTTGGGGTCGGAGATCTTCTGGGCGTTGCAGGTGCGCAGCCGGTCACCGGTCCAGCGCCGGGCGAAGGCGATGCGGCGCAGCTGGTCGTCGTTGTGGAAGCGCGGGCCCAGGTCGATCAGGCGGTCGTAGCGCGTGACGGCCTCGCTGACCGCGTCCGGTTCCACCGAGCCGTCGCCGACCAGCTCGTTCATCTGCTCCACCAGCGCCGGCAGGGTGTCGGCCACCAGGAAGTCCGGCGAATTGGCCGCGAGTTCTTCGAACAGCCAGCGATTGCCGCGCACGAGGTCCCGCGCCACGGCGAGGCGCTTCTTGTCCCGGAAGGCCGGATTGAACTCGGCGCCGGAGATGGCGAGCTCCTTCAGCGCGATCTTCCGGTTCAGAAGCTGCCAGGAGTAGGCGCGCTCCTGGCGGCAGATCTGCGCGACCAGGTCGTGGGTGTCGTAGCCTGTCACCAGCGGCTGCGGGCCGATGCGCTCGCCCCGCCAGTTCAGCCACAGGGCGGACTTGGGCGGCACCAGCGACAGGCCGTGGTGAGGCTTGCGGGCCTTCCAGTGGGGGATGCCGGCGGCGTAGTTCCACTGCCAGTCCAGGTGAGTGATGGCCGCGCCGTGGGTGGCGGCTGCGTCGTGCAGCATGCCGTCGGCATACTTGTGGGAGCCGTTCAGGATGACTTCCGGCGGCTCGTTCCAGTCCTCGTGCCAGTTCTGCCGCACCCGTTCCAGGTTGCCGTTGATGCCGCCGGCCGCGATGACCACCGACTCGGCCGTGGCCTCGAATTCCCCGCCGCCGTCTTCCGCGCGGCCGCGGCAGCCGGTGACGCGGCCCTGCGCCGTCGTCAGTGCCTCCACCCGCTGACCGAAACGGCACTCGAGCAGCTCCCCGCGCGGGTGCTCGCGCAGCCGCCGGGTCAGCACCACGGCCAGCTCGTAGCCCGTGCCCCAGACGATGTGCCAGCGGGGCACCGAGTTGCCCGGCACGTACAGGCCCCGCTCCACCCACAGCGGCATGGGCATGAAGTCCACGCCCAGGCCGGTCAGCCACTCGTAGACGTCCGGCACCGAGCGTTCCACGTAGGCCTCGGCCCAGGCCCGGGGCCAGCGGTCGTCGGGCCCCAGTTCGCCGAAGGCCAGCCAGTCGTCGAGGCCGAGGGCCTGACTGTCGCGGATGCGGTGCTTTCTCTGCAGGGGCGAGTCGGCGAACCAGATGCCGCCGAAGCTCTCCTTCGCGAGTCCGCCGAAGTTCTCCTCGGCGTCCCGGTCCAGGATCAGCACCCGCCGGCCCCGCTCCAGCGCCTCCCAGGCAGCCGCTATGCCCGCGATGCCGCCGCCGATCACGATGACGTCCGTCTGGTACCGGTGCATGTGCTCCCCTCCTGCCGACCATTCTGCCGGCTCTGGAATTCTGCCGGATGGCCCCGATTATGGCGTGCCCGGGCGCGGCCGTCTTGCGGCCTGCCCGGATACCGCCGGCAGGCGGAGCTACGGTGTAATGAACGATTCGCCTCGGCGGGGATCGAAATTCGGGCCCCAGGGGGTTGACTGATTGGGTGCTATAGTTGACTATAACACCGCATCCGGCGGACGGGTCCGCCATGCATCCGGAAACAGCCAGCCGCGAACCGACAGTTGCCGATGAAACGAAAAATACTCCGCTTTACCGTAATCGTCCTCATCCTCGCCTCGGCGGTGGGAGGCACGATGTTCATGTCGCAGATGAAGCCGCCGCCGCAGACCCGGGAGGTGGCCGAGATACATCCGCTGGTCGAGGTGATGCCCCTGGCGGAGACCGCGGTGGACTTCCGCGTGCGCACCCAGGGCACCGTGCGGCCGCGCACCGAGACGGTGCTCAGCGCCGAGGTGTCCGGGCCCATCGTATGGATCTCGCCGAAGTTCGTCGCCGGCGGCGTCTTCGAGGCGGGCGAGGAGCTGCTGCGCATCGATCCGACCAACTACCAGGTGGCGGTGGAGCAGGCCGAGGCCGTGCTGAAGCAGCGCCGCATCGAGTACGAGGGCGCCGAGAAGCTGAAGCTGAAGGGCTACCGGGCGGAGGCGGACCTCGCCTCGGCGGCGGCCGCGCTGGCCACCGCCCGCGCGGAGCTGACCCGGGCGAAGCGCGACCTGGAGCGCACCCGCATCACGCTGCCCTACGACGGCATGGTGCGGGCCAAGGAGGCCGACATCGGCCAGTACGTGACTCCGGGCACCCGGCTGGCCGTCACGTTTGCCACGGATTACGCGGAGATCCGGCTGCCGCTTACCGACCAGGACCTCGCCTTCGTCGACCTGCCCGACCCCGGTGCGCTGACCGAGGGCGGGACGGCCGAGGGTCCGGCCGTGCGCCTCACCGCCGAACGCGAGGGCCGCATCGGCACCTGGCAGGCCCGCATCGTGCGCACCGAGGGCGTGGTGGACGAGACCAACCGGGTGACCTACGCGGTGGCCCGTGTCCAGGATCCCTACGGGCTGCGTCCGGACAACGCGGGGCGCAGGCCGCTGCCCGTTGGCACTTTCGTGGCCGCTGAGATCGACGGAGTCACCATGGAGGACCTCGTCCGGGTGCCCCGGCGGGCGCTCCGGGCCAACGATCAGCTGCTGTTCGTCGACGAGGACGACCGGCTCAGGATCCGCGCAGTGGACGTCATCCGGGCCGACGCCGAGTACGCCTATCTGCACCGCGACTCCGTGCAGGGCGAGCGCATCACGCTGACGGCGCTGGAGTCCCCCATCAACGGCATGCGCGTGCGCACCGGGCAGGATCGGGCCGGGGACAGCGCCGAGGAGCGGCTCGCGGCCGGTGAAGAAGGCACGAGCGGGACGCAATGACCGGTCCGAAGCACACCACGAACCAGAAGGGCCTCATCGCCTGGTTCGCCAGCAACCACGTTGCGGCGAACCTGCTGATGTTCCTGATCATCGCCTTCGGCATCGTCTCGGCCTTCACCATCCGCAAGCAGACGACACCGGACTTCGAGGTGGACACCGTGGTCGTGCGGGTGCCGTATCTCGGCGCCGCCCCCCAGGAGGTCGAAGAGGGAGTGGTGATCAAGATCGAGGAGGCCATCCAGGACGTCGACGGCATTATCGAGATCCGCTCCACCGCCACCGAAGGCATGGGCACCGTGCGGGCGGAGGTGGGTCAGGGCGAGGACCTGAACGAGGTGCTGAGCGAGGTGAAGACCCAGGTGGACGCCATCGCCACCTTCCCGGCGCTGGCGGAGAAGCCGGTCATCTACAAGGAAGAGTTTCCCATCCACGTGGTGTTCCTCTCGATCTTCGGCGACATGGACGCCTACATGCGCAAGGAGATCGCCCAGGAGGTCCGCGACGAGCTGATGCGCCTGCCGGAGATCAACCAGATCCAGATTCTCGGCGACCGGGACTACGAGATCAGTGTGGAGGTCTCCGAGTACGTGCTGCGCAAGTACGGACTCACCATGAGCGAAATCTCCCAGGCCATCCGGGATTCCTCCGTGGACCTGCCCGGCGGCGCCATCCGTTCGGACGGCGGCGACATCCTGCTGCGCACCGAGGGCCAGGTGTACACGGGCCAGGAGTTCGCGCAGCTGGTGCTGCGCACCTATCCGGACGGCACCCGTCTCACCCTGGGCGATATCGCCAACATCGACGACGGTTTCGTGGAGACCGACGGCTTCGCCCATTTCAACGGCGAGCGCACCGCGGTGCTGCGGGTGCTGGCCAGCGGCAACCCCAACGAACTGGAGACGGCCGCGGCGGTGAAGCGCTACGTCGGGGAGAAGCAGTCCGCGCTGCCGGACGGCGTGGACATGGAAGTGTGGGTGGACCGGGCGTACTACCTGCAGGACCGCCTCGACCTCATGCTGACGAACATGTTCCAGGGCGCCATCCTGGTGTGCCTGATCCTGTCGCTGTTCCTGCGCATGAAGGTCGCGGGCTGGGTCATCGTCGGCATCCCGGTGACCTTCTTCGGCGCGCTGTGGCTGATGCCCTATATGCCCTGGCCGGTCACGGTCAACGTGATCAGCCTGTTCGGCTTCATCCTGGTGCTCGGCATCGTGGTGGACGACGCCATCATCATCGGCGAGAGCATCTACACGAAGACCCGGGCCGACGGACACACGCTGGACAACGTCATCGCCGGTGCGCGACGGGTGGCCGTACCCGCGACCTTCGGCGTGCTGACCACCATCGCGGCGTTCGCGCCGATGCTGTTCGTGGGCGGCTTCGCCGGCCCGTTCTTCGAGGCCATGTCCGTCGTGGTGATCCTCTGCCTGCTGTTCTCGCTGGTGGAGTCCAAGCTCATCCTGCCGGCGCATCTGGCGAACGCGAACATCAAGCCCATCGACGAGGACGACCTGTTCCGGCCGCAGCGCCACATCCGCTGGCGGGAGCGGGTGCCGCGCTTCTTCCAGAAACTGCAGCGCCACACCCAGCACGGACTGCACTGGCTGATCAATACGAAGTACCTGCCGTTCCTCGAGCGCGCGTTGCGTAACCGGGGCATCAGCACGACGCTGTTCGTCGCGATCCTGATCCTGACCTTCGGCGTGGTGCAGAGCGGCATCGTGCGCACGGTGCTGTTTCCCGAGGTGCCGGGCGATTTCGTGCAGGCACGGCTGGACATGCAGCAGGGTACCTCTCCGGACGTGCGCAACGCCGCGCTGTACCGGCTGGAGAACGCCGTTTTCGAGATCAACGAAGAGTACACGGCGGCGAACCCGCAGGCCCCGGCGCCCGTGGAGCGGGTCGGCATGTTCACCAGCGGCGATGTCGGAGGACAGGCCATCGTGGAGCTGCACCGCGGCGATGATCGGCCGATAGAGGGCGAGGAGTTCGCGCAGCTGTGGCGGGAGAAGGTCGGCGAGATCCCCGGCATCAAGGAACTCGATTTCGTGGCCGGCGACCACATGGGCGGCGGCGCGCCGCTGAGCTTCGGCCTGTCCGGTAACGACTTCGAGGCGCTGGAGGCGGCCGCCGGGGAACTGCAGGCGAAGCTCGCCGAGTACGAGGGCGTGTTCGATATCCGCAACTCGTCGAGTTCCGGCGGCGAGGAGATCCGGCTGTCCATCAAGCCGGAGGCCGAGGCGCTCGGACTCACCATGGCCTCGCTGGGCCGCCAGGTGCGCCAGGCCTTCTATGGCGAGGAGGCCCAGCGCATCCAGCGGGGCACGGACGAGCTGAAGGTCATGGTGCGTTATCCGGAGGGAGAGCGGCGCTCCGTGGCCGACCTCGAGAACATGCGCATCCGCACGCCGGACGGGGCCGAGGTGCCGTTCCACTCCGTGGCAGACATCGAGTTCGACGAGGCCTATTCCAGCATCACGCGGCTGAACAGGAAGCGCACCATTACCGTCTCGGCCGACATCGATGCCGAGCGCGTGGAGCCGGGTCCGATCATCGAGAACATCAGCCGGGAGTACATTCCGCAGCTGCTCGCGCGCTACCCCGGTGTGTCCTACGGGCTCGAGGGTGCGAGCCAGGAGGAGCGCGACTTCCTCCGCAACATCTCGCTCGCGTCGCTGGCGGCCCTGTTCCTGATCTACGCCCTCATCGCCATCCCGCTGAAGTCGTACTCTCAGCCGCTGATCATCATGTCGGTGATCCCCTTCGGCCTCATCGGCGCGGTAATCGGGCACATCGTCATGGGCGAGGCCATCAGCATGTTCTCGCTGTTCGGCATCATCGCGCTGTCCGGCGTGGTGGTGAACGACAGCCTGATCCTCATCGACTTCGTGAATCGCGCCCGCCGGGAAGGTGCCGAGCGGATGCGGGCGGTGCTGGACGCGGCGAGGCAGCGCTTCCGGCCCATCATCCTGACCTCCCTGACCACGGCGGCCGGGCTCGCTCCCATCATGGCGGAGACCAGCACGCAGGCCCAGTACGTGATCCCCATGGCCATCTCGCTCAGCTTCGGTATCATCTTCGCGACGGTGATCACGCTGTTCCTGGTGCCCTGCCTGTACATGCTGCAGGGGGACTTCGGCCGCAGCATGCGCGGCGCCCGGGATTTCCTGCTCGGCCGGGAGCCGGAGCGCCACTCGGCCTGACCGGCGGCGAGATGCGACGAAGCGTGCACCCTGCAGGACGAAGCGTGCGGGGTGCGCCTTGCGGCAATGCCATACTGCGGTTCACGAGCGTGCCGGCCGCAGTGGCCCGTGAGAGCCGATGAAACCCCATGAATTGCTGGACGACCGCGCGCGCCTGTTCTGGATCCTGAACATCGGCGGATGGATCGGCTATGGTCTCGCCGCCTATCTGGGCGCACTGGTCTACGAGAAGCCGGACGCCTACGTCCTCGTCATCGCAGGGGCTGCCGTCACGGGCTTCCTGTTGACGTTGCCGCTGCGCCTGTTCTACCGCCGCCTCTGGTCACGGCCGCCCCTCGTCATCGCCGCCGGCGTGGTCGCCGCCTGCTATGCGCTGGCGCTGGTCTGGCGCCTGGCGGTGAACCAGAGCTACTGGACGCTGGTCAAGGACGGCTGGCAGCCGACCGCGCTCACCGACTACATCAGCGGCATCATGGGCTCCTTCTACATCCTGCTCTGCTGGAGCGGTCTGTACTTCGGCATCAAGTATTACCGCATGCTGCAGGAGCAGACGGAGAAGGCGCTGCGGGCGAACGCCGCCGCCCACCAGGCTCAGCTCAGCATGCTGCGTTACCAGCTGAACCCCCACTTCCTGTTCAACACGCTGAATGCGATCTCCACGCTGATCCTGGACCGGGACAACGAGCGGGCGAACCGCACCGTATCGCGTCTCAGCGACTTCCTGCGCCACAGCCTGGACGACTCCGACCCCATGCGCCTGGTGCCGCTCGAGCAGGAGCTGCGCGCGCTGGAACTCTATCTGGACATCGAGAAGGTGCGATTCGGAGATCGGCTCACCGTGGATCGCCACATCGATGACGAGGCACTGCCGGCCCTGGTGCCCAGCCTGATCCTGCAGCCGCTGATCGAGAACGCCATCAAGTACGCGGTGAGCCCGATGGAGGACGGCGGTACCATCCGGATCTCGGCCCGGAGGCGCGAGGACAGCCTCGAACTCGAGGTGACGGATACCGGCCCGGGCCTGCAGCCCGGGCGCAGCGACAGGAAGTCGTCCTGCGGGGTAGGACTGAGAAACGTCAGGGAGCGGCTCCAGCACCTCTACGGCGACCGACAGTCGTTCACACTGCAGGCAAACGAGCCTCGCGGGCTGACCGTGCGCTTGGTGATCCCGTACCGGACCGATGACTAGGCTGCGCGCACTGATCGTCGACGACGAGGAACTGGCGCGCCGGGGCCTGGAGATTCGCCTGGCGCAGCGTCCGGACGTGGAGGTGTGCGGCAGTTGCCGTAACGGCCGCGAAGCCCTGCAGGCGGTGCGCAGCCTGCGCCCGGACGTGATCATGCTGGATATCCAGATGCCGGGCATGAGCGGCTTCGACGTACTGGAGCGGCTCGCGGGCTCCGGCATGCCAGCGGTCATCTTTGTCACCGCCTACGACCGCTTCGCCATCCGGGCCTTCGAGGCCAGCGCGCTCGACTACCTGCTGAAGCCCATCGACGACGCCCGTCTCGGGGAAGCCCTCGGCCGCGCCCAACGGCGGGTGGCACAGCGTCGCGCGAAAGAGCACCGGGACCGGCTGCTGCGGCTGGTCTGCGAGCTCTCCGGGCGGGAGCTCACGCTGGCGGATGCGCTGGCTGCGGCCGGCCCCGAAGGCCGGCAGTATCCGCGCCGCCTCGTGATCCGCGACGGGCGGGACACCTGGTTCGTGCCGGTCGAGACCATCGACTGGGTGGATGCCGCGGGCGATTACATGTGCGTGCATGCCGAGGGCAGGACCTGGGTGATGCGGGGCACCATGAAGCGCCTGGAGAGCCAGCTCGATCCCGCCGATTTCGTGCGCATCCATCGCTCGGTCATCGTCAACCGGCATCGGGTGGCCGCGCTGCGCTCCCACCGCAACGGGGAGTATTTCGTGGGGCTGACCTGCGGCGAGGAGCTGAAGCTCAGCCGCGGCTACCGGGCCAACGCAGAACGCCTGCAGCCGCTGTCCTGACGCCCGGAATCCGGCCGAAGCAGGCTGCGCCGCCAGGGGCAACGGGCGACAACAGCCTGCCCGGCCGGGACCTCAACCCCGCGCGAGCCTCGTCCTTTCGTCCCGCGTCCGGTGGATACTCGAGAGTATCGGGCTGTCCAGGCGCCGGACCGCCCGCTCCATTGCCTCTTCGACGCATGTGCGTTCGCTGATCATCGCGGCCAGCGGCAGCCGTCGCGGGGCGACAGCGCAGCTCTTCTCGGCGGCAGCTTCCAGCCGTGCGTACAGTTTCCCGGCGAGCGCCCCCTCCTGCAGCTCGCTGGCGTGGTAGCGAACCACCACGCCGTCGTCCCCGGCGCGGGCGGTCCCCGTGATTGCAGACGCAGCCAGCAGCCCTGCCAGCGTTACGACGACGGCGAGGCGGGTGTTCGGCTCTCCGGTATGAAGAGTGATCCTGGTGTACATGACGCAGTCCTCCTGATGGTTGTGACCGTCAGGAAGTGAGATGCGTCTTGCCCGTCGGGGGTTTGCCATCCCGCGACGAGACGTGCCGGATACGCGACGAGACGAGTCGGGTGGGCGTCGTTACCGTTCGGCTCCCGCGACGCGCAGCGAGTCGCCGGTGGTCTCAAGCCGCTCCAGCACCGGGAACTGGATGCTCATGCCCGGGCGTACCCGGTCGAGCTGCAGGTCCGGGTTGTACTGGCGAAGCAGCCACACCGGCACGTCGTAGTCACGCCGCGCGAGCAGCCAGACGGACTCGCCGCGGCGCACCCGGTGTGCCACCGAGTCCCGGATGCGGTACTGGCGGAAGAAGCGTTCCTGGAGGTCCTGGTGATAGGCCAGGCGCCGGGTCTCGAAGGCCTGGCGGTCGATGCCGTCGAAGACGAGCTCAAGGCGGTCGCCGATGCGTACCGGGCGGCGGAAGCTGTAGCCGTTGGCGTCGCGCAGCCGCTGGGTGCGGATACCCAGCCAGTCGGCATAGTGGCCGAGGGTCTCCATGGCCTGGATCTCGATGGTGCCGTCCGCGGCCACCGAGTAGTCTGCGGGGTCTGCCGCCAGCACGGCCTGGGACGTGGCAAGGCCGCTGCCGGCCTCGTCCTCGGGTGCGCCGACGGATTCGGGCCCCAGCAGGGCCGCCGCCACCAGTGCCGTGTCGTAGGCCGGCGCGCGGGGCTGGGGTGCCGGTTCCGGCGGCGGCGAGCTGCGGGCAGCGGCTGCCAGGCGGACCGTGTCCTCGTCCGTGGGCAGCCGCAGGACCTGGCCGGCACGGATGCGGTGGCGGCTGCGCAGGCCGTTCAGTGCGACGAGGTCCGATATGCTGACCTCGTAGTAGCCGGCGATACCCGACAGGGTGTCGCCGCGGGCGACCGTGTGCGTCACGTCCGGGAGCTGCCGGGCGAATGCGGCATCGGGTCCCAGTGCGGCCAGCAGCGTCCCGCCGTCTCCGTCCAGCGAGCCGGCCGGCAGACGCAGAGTGAAGCCCCGCGGGATGTGCTTGTTGCCGCTCCAGACGGTGTGCTGCAGCGCAGGGTTGTGGCGTTGCAGATCGCGGAGGCCGATGCCGAGTGCGGCCGCCAGTCCGCGGGCGCTGGTGTATTGCTCGACCGTGAGCAGCTCGTGGTCCGCCGGGACTTCGAGCGCGACCTCGCCGAAGTACTTCTCCGGCTCCCGGTCCACCTGCAGGGCCGCCAGGAAGGCCACGTAGAAATTTCGCGAGGCGAAGCCGAAGGTGCGCCCGCGATAATTGCGGGCGATGGTCTCGATGTCGGTGGTGCCGAGCTGGCGCGCCGCCCGGCGCATGCCGGCGATGCCGTGGTTGTAGCCGGTGAGCGCCAGCGGCCAGCTGCCGGTGACGGCGTAGTTGTTCTCCAGCAGGCGGGCCGCGGCCACGGTGGAGATGAACGGGTCGCGGCGCTCGTCCACCACGTGGTCGATGCGCATGAAGCGCCGGCCGGTGGAGCGGGTGAACTGCCACATGCCGGCGGCACCCACCTTCGAGTAGGCCTCCGGGTTGAACGAGGACTCGACATGGGGCAGGGCCACCAGCTCCTGCGGCAGGCCACGCTCGGCGAGCACCCGTTCGATGTAGGGCCGGTAGCGCCCCGAGCGCCGCAGACCGGCCAGGAACCGGTCCGACTGGCCGAGCTGGAAGCGCACCTGGCGCGCGGCCCGGGCGAGCCGGTCGTTGCCGACGTCCTCCGGCCACAGCGCGAGCACCCGCCGCTCCTCCGGCGACAGCCCGTCGCGCTTGCCGCTTGCCAGCCGCTCGAGGATGCGGCGGTAGTGGTCGCGGCGTTCGCGGATCTGGCGGTAGCGGGTGCTGCGGCCGGCGCCGTCGAAGTCCAGCGTCTCGTAGCGCACGGCCAGGTTGCGTGAGTCGTGCAGCACGCCGCCGTCGCTGGAGACGCCGGTATAGATGTAGGTCCAGAAGGCGATGTCCCGCTCCAGGCCGGCCGGACGCGGAAACAGCTCGCTGGCGCCCGCGGTGGCGGCGAAGCAGAGGGTCAGGGCGAACAGGGCCCGGATATGGCGCCGGTGCGCTGTCGGCATTCAGGGTCTCCCGGGGCCGCCGGCGGCGGCAGAATCGGACTTGCAGTGTGCGGCTCCAACCGCCGCCTGCGCAACGGAAGGCATCACGCTTTCTTGTTGCTGCCGTGAGGAATACAGTATGGAAAACGGCGTTGCAAGCGCGCGCCGGGACGAGGAGAGCGAACGGGGGCGTCATGAGAAGGCTGAGCATCGCCGACAGCAATTTCCTGCTGGCGGAGAACCGGGAGACGCCCATGCACGTGGGCGCACTGAACGTCTATACCCTGCCGAAGGGCGTCTCGCAGCGCCGCTACCTGAAGGAGCTGCTGTCGATTTTGCGCCGCGACGACCCCCTGCTGCCGCCGTTCGGCGAGCGTCTGGCCCCCGGACTGCTGGCGAAGACGGGCCTGGTACAGCACTGGATCCCGGACGAGCACATGGACATGGAGTACCACGTGCGCCACGCGGCGCTGCCCGCCCCCGGCCGCTACCGGGAGCTGTTCGCACTGGCCTCCCGCCTGCACAGCGCCCTGCTGGACCGCAACCGCCCGCTTTGGGTCATGTACGTGATCGAGGGTCTGAAGAAGCGCCAGTTCGCCACTTATTTCAAGGTGCATCACTGCGCCATCGACGGCACCCGGGGCGTGCACCTCATGCAGAGCATGCTGTCGGACTCGCCCGAGGGCCACGTCGACTATTCGCCGCTATCGCTGCAGGCCTGGGAGACGTACAAGCACAAGATCGGCAACGAGTCGGAGGCCGAGACCCCGTCGCCGACGGACCTCAAGGCGGTGGCCGAGGCCCTGCGCGAACAGCTCGGCGTCACCGCGGACGTGCTCGGCGGGCTGCGGCGCTACGGCCAGGTGTGGCTGGGCATGGGCGGCGGGCTGGCCGCCCCCTGGCACCGTGTGCCCCACGGGCTGCTCACGCAGAAGATCTCCGGTTCCCGGCGGCTGGTGGCCGACTCCTGGCCCTTCGACCGGGTGCACGCCGTGAGCAAGGCCCTGGACGCGACACTGAACGACGTCGTGCTGGCCATGTGCGCCGGCGCCCTCATCCGTTATTACGCGGCCCAGGGCGAATCGCTGGACCGGCCGCTGAAGGCACTGGCGCCCATCTCGGTGCGCACCGGCGGCGATATCGACTCCGCCAACGCCATCGGTTTCATCATCACGAGCCTGGCCACGGACGTTCCGGACCCGGAGCGCCGTCTGCGGGCCATCCAGGCCTCCATGCAGGCGGGCAAGGACCTCTATGCCAGCCTGTCGCCGGAGGCCGCCACCCTGTTCACGGCCGTCGCGTTCTCGCCCATGCTGCTCACCAACTTCCTGGGCACATCGAACTGGTTCCCGGCCTACAACCTGGTGATCTCGAACGTGCCGGGCCCGCGGCAGCCGATGTACTGGAACGGGGCCGCGCTGGACGGTATCTATCCCATGAACATCGTGGTCCACGGGCAGGCCATGAGCATCACGCTGGTGAGCTACGCCGGCAACCTGGACTTCGGCATCGTCGCCTGCCGGCGCTCGGTGCCCCGGGTACAACGGATGCTCGGTTTCCTGGAGGAGGCGCTCGGCGAACTGGAGACGGTGGCCGGTACCCGCGCCGCGTGAGGCCCGTCAGCGCTCGCCGAAGATTGCCACCGTCACACGGCCGGCCGTGTCCACACTGGCGCGGTACATGCCCGGCGTGTTGTGGGGCATGGCGATGTTGCCGGCGGCATCCATGGCGATGACACCGCCGTCACCACCCGCGGCCGGCAGCACCTCGTGGATCAGCCTGCCGGCGGCCTCGCCGATGCTCAGGCCGCGGCGTACCTGCTCGCAGATGCTGTGGGCCACGACGAATCGGATGAAGTACTCGCCGGTGCCGGTGGCGCTGACGGCGCAGGTCTCGTTGTTCGCATAGGTGCCGGCGCCGATGATCGGCGTATCGCCCACCCGGCCCCAGCGCTTGTTGGTGAGTCCGCCCGTGGAGGTGCCCGCCGCGAGGTTGCCTTCACGGTCGAGGGCCACCGCCCCCACGGTCGAGTACCGGCGGCCGGCCTCTGCGCCGGCCGCTGCACCGGCACGCGCCGCCGCCTCGCCCTCCTTCGCCTCCTGCAGCTGACGCCAGCGGCGTTCCGTGTGGAAATAGGCGGGGTCCACCAGTTCGAAGCCCTGCTCGACGGCGAAGGTCTCGGCGCCCTCGCCGATCAGCATCACGTGGCGGGATTCGGTCATCACCCGCAGGGCCAGGTCGATGGGGTTGGCGATGCGGCGCACCGCCGCCACGGCACCGGCGTTCAGCGTGGCGCCGTCCATCACGGAGGCATCCAGCTCGTTCTCGCCCTCCGCGTTGAAAACCGCCCCCCTGCCCGCGTTGAAGCGCGGCGAGTCCTCGAGGATATTGACGGCCGCCTGCACCGCCTCCAGGCTGGTGCCGCCCTCCGTCAGCACCCGGTGGCCGACCTGCACGGCCTTCTCCAGCTCGGCCCGGATGGCGGCCTCCTGCTCCGGCGTGATCTCGTCCCGGCTCATGGTGCCGGCGCCGGCGTGGATGGCGATGGCGACGGGGGCTGCGGCGGCGGGGAGGGAGGATGGCGCGAGCATGACGGCGACCGCCGCCGCGGCGATCGCCGACAAGGCGCGGATGGGGTGCTTCATCGTTTGCCGTGGTCGGTGAATGTCAGGCTTCGGGCATCTCGTAGAAACTGAATCGGGTGCCCTTTTCACCGGTGACGATAACACGGCAGTCGCCCCAGCTCGCCGGGATGTTCCATTGCACTCCTTCGCGCACGGCATCGGTCACCCGTTGCCAGTCACAGCGGATCTCCAGCTCATCGGCCGCACCTTCGATATCCGCGATGGTGAAGACCTTGCGCAGGGGACGATAATGCCAGCTGGATCGACATTCTTCACAGGCGGCGCCGTCCCCGATGTTCGCCTCCACCAGTAACGGTGCCGGGCCTGCCGCGGCCTCGCGGATCTCTTCGACGACGTCCCGGAGCGCACCGAGCCCTTCGTCGCTGCCGGTGGCCTCGACGTAATCCTCGTAGGTGCCCAGCGCGGAGCCGTAGCGCCCCAGCCGTATCTTCAGCGCGAGCACGGAGCGCAGCAGTGAGGGGTACAGCTCGTCCTCGATCCATGCTCCCTTGCTCGCGATGGTGCGCTTCAGCGCAGCGAGTTGGGCTCGCTCGTCGCCCCGTTCGCCAGCGACGATGGCCTTCAGCATCCAGAGACGGGCGATCTCGTAGGCGTTCAGCCCGTCCTGCTGCCCGGTCTCGGCGATCAGTGCCTCGGCCTCGTCGATCTCGCCCTTCTCCAGCAGGCTGGAGATTCTGAGGTGTGCCCTGCGGTACTTTCTGCCGGCGCCGATCGCCTTCGGTTCCAGCTCGAAACGGATCAGGGTTTCCGTCTGGCACTGCTGTACCGGCTGCCCCTCCAGTGTCGCCGGTTCGTAGCGCCACTTGCGCACGACCTTCAGCGCCGCCTCCTCGAAACGCGGACTGCCGCTGGAATCCTCCACGATCGGGTCTACCACGCGACCTTCCTCGGTCACGACGAAGCTGAGTTTCACCCACCCCGCCCGGCCGCGATGCAGTTCGTAGCGGGGATAATCGGGTGCGTAGCGCCTGACCGGCTTCGCCATGGTCCCGTGGCTCGGGCCGGCTGCGTCCGGTTCGCCTGCCAGCGGCGTCTCCCGGAACCCGCCGGAAAACGACAGCACGAGCGTTGCAGCCAGCAGGCCCAGCTCCCTTCTGCCCGGTCTTTTCGTTGCCATTACCCATCCTTGCTCGGCCGGCTATGATAAAAATAGACCATATAAGGGCGTCAGAGCAACGCGAAATCCGGAAACACGGGTCGGCCTGCTAGAGTGAGTGCGTCCGGATTGCACGAGTTCGATCCCCATGAGCGACCACCCCCTGAACATCCGTGTCATCGACCACGTGGTCATCCGCGCCCGGGACCCCGAGGCCCTGATGACCTTCTACGGCGAGGTGCTCGGCTGCGCGCTGGAGAAGGAGCAGGCCGGTATCGGTCTGTACCAGCTGCGGGCGGGCGCCTCGCTGATCGACATCGTCGCGGTCGACGGCGAACTCGGCCGCAACTTCCCGCGCCCGCCGGCGGACGATGCGCCGAACATGGATCATTTCTGCGTGCAGGTGGAGCCCTGGGACGCCGACGCCATCCTGGCCCATCTGCGCGCCCACGGCGTCGAGGCCGGCGAGGTCGTGCGGCGCTACGGCGCGCTGGGCTACGGGCCCTCGATCTACGTCACCGATCCGGAAGGCAACACGGTGGAGCTGAAGGGCCCGCCGGCGGAAGACTCCGGCGGGCACCGGTGACAGTCGGCCCGGCCGCGCCGCTACAGCGTCGCGTAGCGGGTGATGACGGCTGCCGCCGCGCCGATGACCAGCACCCAGAAGAACAGGCCGAAGAAGACGACCGTGCCTTTCAGGGCCTCCTCGCCGGCATTCTGCGGGATCACGTCGCCGGCCCGGCGGGGCGGTCCCGAGGGCACCGCCGCTGCCAGCAGCAGTACCAGCAGGAACAGGCTCACCAGCAGGAAACCGAGCCAGGGGACGCCCCCGAGCGGCGGCCCGATCGGCGTCAGCCAGACTCCTGCCGCCCAGATGAGCGGGAACAGGAGCAGGAAAAAGAATATGAAGAAGGCCGCCATGCCCGCGTCCTCGCTGCGCCGGGTCGCGGCCAGCACGGCCGCCACCAGCGCGGCGAAGACCAGCGCGAGCAGCATTTCGGTGACGATCATCAGCCCTCCCCGCGGCTGGCGTCGGACAGGGTGATCACGCTGTCTGCCTCGAACACCCGGCCTTCCAGGAAGTCGTTGTCGAACGCGCCGGAGACGCTGACCCGGTCGCCTTCCTCGAGTTTCTGGTAGCCGAGTTCGTCCAGCGGGTTATAGCCCAGGAATTCCGTCTCGACGGTCATCTTCTGGTCGCCGGTATCGATGGTGAATTCCCGCTCCGGCCGGTCGATGCCGGTGATGGTGCCGCGAATCGTGGCGCGGCTGAGCTCCAGCGGTGTCGTGACGGTCCAGAAGTAGGGCGTGTAGTCGCCGTTCTCCTCGTCCGCGCTGCTGGCGTAGAAGTAGGTGTTCAGGTTCTCCACGTAGACGCTGCCCGCCTCGATGGAGGTGGCCTCGAACAGGTCGTCGTCGATCTCGCCGTAGACGGTCACGCGATCGCCGTCCATGAGCCCGTAGGCATCACCGTAGGTATCCCAGTCGTCCATCTCCACCAGGATCACCCCGTCGCCGTAATCCAGCGAGAACGAGTCCTCGTCCGGCGCGACGACGGTCCCGCTGATGCTGATCCAGCTGTCGTCGGGTTTGGCGTAGGGGTCGACGTCCTGGGCGAAGGCCGGGGCCGTCAGCAGGGCGGCGACGGCGAACAATGTCGTGTGACGTTGCATCTGTGCCTCCTTTCAGTCATGCGTGGTCCCTCACGCTGACGGCTGCAAGTGCCGTGCCGAAAGGAGGCGGGTGTGCTCAGGTCATTGAATCGGGGGGTGCAGGCAGCGCGATTGCCGCCTCGCCGGCGCGCCCGCTCGGGGGCCTTTGAAGAACTTGCTCGGGCGCCGTGAATTTCCTGCAAACCGGGGGTTATTCCCTTGCCTCGACCCGCTCGTCCACCCGTTCGGCCATGGCGCGCAGTCCGTCCGAGATCTCCACCCGGTAGGGATCGGCGGCGACCGGCAGCAGGGACAGCGCCCGTGGCAGCGCTGCCATCTGCGCGGCGGCGCGCTCGCGCACGTCCGCCAGCGGCTCGGCTTCGCCCAGGCGTTCTCCGTTGCGCATGACCGGGCGCAGCAGCGGCTCGCCGTCCAGTGCCTCGTCCACCAGGCCGATCACGTCGTGGTCGAAGGTGCCGTCGTCCCGGTAGTGGCGGAATACCTGTTTGCGGCCCGGCCAGGTGGCCTTGCCCGATGACTTCTTGCGCCGGGGGATGCCGGCGTACTCCTGGATCTTGTAGACGCAGTCGAGGTAGGGCGCATCGGCCGAGACGTCCAGGTCGGTGCCGACGCCGTAGCCGGTGGCCGGTATGCCGGCAGCCGCCAGGCCGGCGATGCGGTCCTCGTTCAGGCCCCCGCTGACCATGATCTCGATGTCCTCGCAGTCTCCTTCGTCGAGGATGCGGCGCACCGCCTTCGCACTGGCGTAGAGGTCACCGCTGTCGATGCGCACACCACGGATGGTGAACCCTTCCGGTTCGAGCCTGCGGGCCAGTTCCACCACTTTCCGCGCGCCTTCCTCGGTGTCGTAGGTGTCGATGAGCAGCACGGTGTTCTCCGGCTGGCTGCGGCAGAAGTCCTCGAAGGCCTGCATTTCGGAGTCGTGCGCCTGGATGAAGGAATGGGCCATGGTGCCGAAGATCGGGATGCCGTAGAGCTCGTGGGCCAGCACCGTGGCCGTGCCGTCGAAACCGCCGATCCAGGCGGCGCGGGCGGCGAACAGGCCCGCCTCCGCGCCGTGGGCCCGCCGCAGCCCGAAGTCCACCAGGCGCTGGTCGTCGTGGGCTGCGAGACGCATCCGCGCGGCCTTGCTGGCCACGAGCGTCTGCATCTGCAGCAGATTCACCACCCGGGTCTCCACCAGCTGCGCCTGGGCCAGCGGCGCCACCACCCGCACCACGGGCTCGTTGCCGAAGAACAGCGTGCCTTCCGGCATGGCGTCCACGTCGCCGGTGAATCGCAGCTCCGCCAGCGAGTCGATGAACGCGCCGTCGAGCTTCTCCGTGTGCCGCAGCGCTTCCAGGTCCCGGTCCTCGAAGCGGAAGTCGGTGAGATAGTCCAGCAGTTGCTCGAGTCCGGCCGCCACCATGAAGTTCCGGTGGTCGGGGAGCTTGCGCACGAAGAACTCGAACACCGCCGTATCGTCCATGCCGATGTGCCGGTAGGCCTGCAGCATGGTGAGCTGATACAGGTCGGTCAGGTTCGGGCTGCCCAGGCGTTCGAGCCAGCGGGAGTCGCTCATGTCGTGTTATTCCTCGTGGCTCAGGCTGCTTCGAGATGGTCGAAGTCGGTCTTCACCGCGCCTTCCTTCTCCATCTCGGCCACGGCCTTCCGGCCGTCGTCCGGGTTGACGTTGACGGCCCGGATTGCGTCTCCGAGCAGCACCACCTCGTAGCCGTTCACCAGCCCGTCACGGACCGTGTCGCGCACGCAGTAGTCGGTGGCCAGGCCGCCGACGAATACCCGCTGCACGCCGCGTTCCTTCAGCCAGCGGTCGAGTTCGGTGCCCTGGAAACCGCTGTAGGCCTCCTCCTCGGGCGTCTCGGCCTTGGAGACCACCTTGGTGTCGCCGTGCAGGTCGAGGCCGGTGGCGAACGCGGCCCCCTCCGTGCCGGCGACGCAGTGGGGCGGCCAGGGCCCGCCCTGGGCCTCGAAGGAGCAGTGGTTCTCCGGATGCCAGTCCCGGGTGGCCACGATGGGCAGGCCCAGTTGCTCGAACAGCTCCGAGTATTTGTTCAGCACGGGGATGACCTGGTCGCCCTCCGGCACCCCCAGCGCCCCTCCGGGCAGGAAGTCGTTCTGCAAGTCCACCAGGATGAGTGCGTCCCCCTGGTGGGGCTTCAGCAAGGCTTCTCGGGTTGCCATATCCACTCCGGTCCGTTCATGTACCTACTGTAACAATGCGTCCGCTCCACTAGCATCTCAAGGGTGAAGATATTCGCGCCCGCCACCTCGAGTGCCTTCACCGAGGCGGTCTGCGACCGCATCGGCAGGGCACCGTCGCGCCTGCGCGAGCGCAACTTCGACGACGGCGAGCACAAGGTCCGGCCGCTGGAACCGGTGCGCGGCGAGGACGTCTACGTCATCCACTCCCTGTACGGCGAGCCCGGCCAGAGCGTCAACGACAAGCTCTGCCGGCTGATCTTCCTGCTCGGTGCGCTGCGGGATGCGGGGGCCGGGCGTCTGACCGCCGTCATCCCCTATCTCGCCTACGCGCGCAAGGACCGCAGGACCAAGAGCCGGGACCCGGTCACCACCCGCTACGTGGCCGGCATGCTCGAGTCCTCCGGCCTCGACCGGGTGGTGACGCTGGACGTACACAACCTCGCCGCCTACCAGAACGCCTTCCGCTGCCGCAGCGAGCACCTGGAGGCCAAGCGGCTGTTCGTGGACTACATCCGCGAGCGGGTCGGCGACGAGCCGCTGGCCGTCGTCTCGCCGGACGTGGGCGGCGTGAAGCGGGCGCGGGCGTTCCGGGAGGCGCTGGAGCAGGCGCTGGGCCGGGAGGTCGGCGACGCATTCATCAACAAGAAGCGCAGCCGGGATGTGGTGAGCGGGGAGACCGTCATCGGCGACGTCGATGACCGCGTGGCCGTCGTCCTGGACGACCTGATCAGCACCGGTACCACGCTCGCCCGGGCTGCGGCCGCCT
>CAYRZI010000017.1:16233-36649 GCA_964428605.1 uncultured Woeseiaceae bacterium | reverse complement strand
CCGGCGGCGTCGCGGTGGCCGTGCCCGGCGACGTCTGCGACGCGGAATTCGCGCAGACCTTCGTCGACACCGCCGCCAAACAGTTCGGCGGCATCGACATCATTGTCAACAACGCCGGCTACACCTGGGACAACGTCATCCAGAAGATGAGCGACGAGCAGTTCCAGGCCATGCTCGACATCCATCTGATGGCACCGTTCCGCATCCTGCGCGCGGCGCTGCCCCGCATCCGCAGGGCGGTCAGCGAGGAAGCCGAGGTGGGCCGCGTCGTCCAGCGCAAGGTGGTCAACATCTCTTCCACCTCCGGGGTATACGGCAACCTGGGTCAGATCAACTATGCCGCGGGGAAGGCGGGTATCGTCGGCATGACGAAGACACTGGCGAAGGAGTGGGGGCGCTATCACGTCAACGTCAACGCCGTGGCCTTCGGCCTCATCCACACGCGGCTCACCCAGCCTCTGCAGGGCGAGCAGGCCAGCATCGACGTGGGCGGGCGCGACATCCGGGTGGGCGTGCGCCAGGAGCGGCTGGACGCGGCGGCGAAGACCGTGCCGCTCGGCCGCGGCGGCACGCCGGAGGAGGCGGCGGGCGCCGTCTACCTGCTCTGCACGCCGGAGGCCGACTACATCAACGGCCAGTGCATCGTCTGCGACGGAGGGCGGGTCTGATGCCGGTCGTGCGCAACGTTGAGGACGCGAAGGCGCTGGAGGGCCGCGAGGTCGGCGTCTCCGACTGGGTGACGGTGGACCAGCGCAGCATCGACCTCTTCGCGGAGGCCACCGGCGATCACCAGTGGATCCACGTAGACCCGGAACGGGCGGCGGCGGAGCTGCCGGGCGGCAGCACCATCGCCCACGGCTATCTCACCCTGGCCCTGATCCCGGCGCTGACCGCGGACTTCGTGGAGATGCCGACGCTCACGCGGACCATCAACTTCGGCTGCAACAAGGTGCGGTTCCAGAACATGGTTCCCTCCGGCAGCCGGGTACGGGCGCGGGCGACGGTGAAGCAGGCCCGTCAGCGCGCGGGCGCATTGCATCTGGTGAGCGAGATCCGCATCGAGGTGGAGGGCCAGAGGAAGCCGGCCTGCATCGCCGAGACCATCGGCATGTACTTCCTCGACTGACGCCTCTTCGTCAGCGGTGCGCCGGCAGGCGCTCGGCCAGCAACTCCACCCAGTGGCGCACCGGCCGCTCGGTGCCGGCGGCGAGGTGGTGCAGGCAGCCGATGTTGGCCGTGACGATCTCCGCGGGGTCGCCGGCCTCCAGGTCCGCCAGCTTGCGCTCGCGGATGCGTTCGGACAGTGCCGGGCGCAGCAGCGAGTAGGCGCCCGCCGAACCGCAGCAGGCAATGGACTCGGCCACCGGGGCCAGATCCACGCCGTGGCTTTCCAGCAGCGTACGCACGGTGCCGGCCTCGCCCAGCGCGTGCTTCAGCGTGCAGGGGCAATGCAGCGCCACGGGGCCGGCGTCGGCGGGCGGCTGCAGCGCCGGCAGCCGCTCCGCGGCGAGGACGCTGCCGATGTCTTTCGCCGCCGCCGCCACCCGGCGGGCCGGTGCCGCCAGTTCGGGTTCGTCGGCGAACAGCCGGCCATAGTCCCGCACGAAGGCGCCGCAGCCGGTGGCGGTGATCACAACGGCCTCGGCGCCGGCATCGAGCGCCCGGCTCCAGTCCCGGATGCGCTGCCGGGCCAGCGCGAGGCCGCCGGCCTGGTCGCCGAGGTGATAGTCCATGGCGCCGCAGCAGCCCGTCGGTGCCGGCGTGAGCGAGACGCCGGCGGCGTCCAGCAGGCGTGCCGCCGCCCGGTCGATGCCGGGCGAGACCACCGGCTGCACGCAGCCGTCGAGGGCGATCATCCGCCGCTCGTGCCGGGGGGCGGGCCAGGGCCCGGCGCGGCCCGGCCGCAGCAGCTGCCGTCTGAGACCGGGCGGCAGCAGGAACCGGAACGCGTTGCCCAGGTGAAGCAGTGCCTGCAGGAGCCGCCGGGAACCGAACAGCCGGCGCAGGCCGGCGCGCTGCAGCCTTTCGGCCAGCGGCCGGCGCACCCGGGCGTCCACGTGGGCACGGCCGATGTCCAGCAGTTCGTGATAGCGCACGCCGGAGGGACAGGTGGTCTCGCAGGCCTGACAGGTGAGGCAGCGGTCCAGGTGCAGCTGGGTCTCCCGCGTGACCTCGCCGCCCTCCAGCGCCCGTTTGATGAGATAGATGCGCCCCCGGGGGCCGTCCAGTTCGTTGCCGAGTACCTGGAAGGTGGGGCAGGTGGCGTTGCAGAAGCCGCAGTGGACGCAGCTGCGGATGATTTCGGCAGCGCGCCGCCCCTCGGGCCGGTCGCGCAGGCCGGCTTGCAGGCGGGTCTCCACCTCAGAGCCCCCCGTACATCCGGCCCGGGTTGAGGATGCCCGCCGGGTCCAGCGCGGCCTTCAGCCGCCGGTGCAGTGCCAGCAGCGGCTCCGGCAGCGGGTGGAAGGCGGGGACGGCATCGTCGCCGCCCCGGTAGCGGGTGGCGTGGCCGCCCGCCGCCGCCGCGGCCGCACGCACGCGGTCGGCGTCCGTGTCGGTGGCGAGCCAGCGCTGGGCGCCGGCCCAGTCCAGGAGCTGATGGCCGGGCAGGTCCAGCGGCGGCGTGGCCGGCGGCACCGACAGGCGCCACAGCGGCAGGGGAGCCGAGAAGACGGCGGTTTTCTGATCCCGCAGGGCCTCCCAGTGATCGTCGGCCGATTCCTCGCCGCCGAGCGATTGCCGGAGGTCCCGTTCCGCCGCCGCCACCGCGCCGGCGGCGCCGGACAGGCGCAGCCGCAGGACACCGTCGCTGTGGCTCGCGGCACTGAGCGGCAGCGGCTCGCCGGCAAGCCGGCACAGGGTCCGGATGGCCTCCGCCTCGCCGCATTCCCGCGCCAGGGTCGCCGTCGCCGGCGGCGCCGGCAGCACCTTCAGGGAGACCTCCGAAAGTACGGCCAGGCAGCCCATGCTGCCGGCCAGCAGGCGGGAGACGTCGTAGCCGGCCACGTTCTTCATGACCTGCCCGCCGAAGGTGAGGGTGCGACCCCGGCCGTCCAGCACCCGGCAACCCAGTACGTAGTCACGCAGGGCTCCGCGGAAGGGCCGGGCCGGGCCGGACAGCCCGACCGCGACGGTGCCGCCGATGGTACCGCCGATGGTGCCGTCGATGGCTCCGTCGATGGTGCCGTCCGCCGCCAGCCGGGGCGGTTCGAACGGCAGCATCTGGCCCTCGGCGGCCAGTGCCGCCTCCACTTCCGCCAGGGGCGTACCCGCGCGTGCGGTGATGACGAGTTCGCTCGGCTCGTAGGCGACGATACCCCGGCAGGCCGCCGTGCAGAGGTCTGTGCCTTCGACAGCATGGCCCAGAAAGTCCTTGCTGCCGCCCCCCCGGACGGCCAGCGGCTCGCCCGCGGCCGCGGCCTCGCGGATGCGCGCCGCCAGGCCGGCCAGGACTTCGTCGGTGCCGGGGTCTGCCGCGGCCACGCTCAGAACCGTTCCAGCTCCGGGTGCGGCAGTTCGCCCCGATGCACGTGCATGCCGCCGATCTCGGCGCAGCGGGCCAGCGTCGGCACCGCCTTGCCCGGGTTCAGCAGGCCGCCGGGGTCGAAGGCGGCCTTGATACCGTGGAAGGCGGCGAGTTCGGCCTCCGAGAACTGTATGCACATCTGGTTGATCTTCTCCCTGCCCACCCCGTGCTCGCCCGTGATGGTGCCGCCGACGCTCACGCAGAGCTCCAGGATCTCGCCGCCGAGACGCTCGGCCTGCTCCAGTTCGCCGGGCTTCATCACGTCGTAGAGGATCAGCGGGTGCAGGTTGCCGTCGCCGGCGTGGAACACGTTCGCCACGCCCAGCCCGTGGCGCCCGGCCAGTTCGGCGATGCCCTCCAGCACCCGCGCGATCTCCCGCCGCGGGATGGTGCCGTCCATGCAGTAGTAGTCCGGCGAGATGCGGCCGACGGCCGGGAACGCGCTCTTGCGTCCCTGCCAGAGTCGGGCCTGTTCGGCCTCGTCGGTGGCCTCGCGGACGCCCCGGGCGCCGGCTGCCTCCAGGATGGCGCGCACCCGGGCGGCCTCGTCCGCCACGTCTTCCTCCACGCCGTCCAGCTCGCAGATCAGCACGGCCGCCGCATCCGCGGGGTAGCCCGCGGCGCAGAAGGCCTCGGCGGCGCGGATGGCGGGCTCGTCCATCATCTCCAGGCCGGCGGGCACGATGCCCGCGGCGATGATGGCGGCCACGGCGTCGCCGGCCGCGCCCACCGCGTCGAAACCGGCCAGCAGCACCCGCCGGCACGCGGGCACGGGCAGCAGGTCCACCGTCACCTCGGTGATGACGCCGAGCATGCCCTCCGAGCCGGTGACGAGCGCGGTCAGGTCGAAGCCGGGGCCGTCCAGCGCGGCCGAGCCGAGCCGCAGCAGCTCGCCGTCGACGGTGACGAGTTCCAGCGAGCGCACGTTGTTCACGGTCAGGCCGTATTTCAGGCAATGCACGCCGCCGGCGTTCTCGGCGACATTACCGCCGATGGAGCAGGCGATCTGGGAGGAGGGATCGGGCGCGTAGTAGAGGCCGAGGTCCCGCACCGCCTCGGAGATGGCGGCATTGGTGACGCCGGGCTGCACCCGGGCGCAGCGGTTGTCGCGATCCACTTCCAGGATGCGGTTGAAGCGCGTCATGACCAGCAGCACGGCCTCGGCCAGCGGCAGGGCACCGCCGGAGAGTCCCGTGCCCGCGCCCCGGGTCACCACCGGCACGCTCATCTCCTGCATCCGCCGCAGGAGGGCCCGTACCTGTTCCGTGCTCTCCGGCAGCACCACGGCGGCCGGCTGCTGCCGGTAGGCCGAGAGCCCGTCGCATTCGAACGGCGCCATCGCCTCGTCGCCGTCGAGTACCGCCTCGTCGGGCAGCACCTCGCGCAGCGCGGCGAGCAGGCGCCGCCGGTCGATGGCCGGCAGCTCGCCGTCCAGCCGCGGGTCGTGTGCGCCGCTCATGCTCCGCCTTCCGTCAGGATGCCCGCGGCCGGCTCGCCGAGTGCGGCTGCCGCCCGTCTCCGGGCATCGTCGTCGAGGGCCGCGTAGCGCTCCCGCAACCGGGCGAGACACTTGGCCTGGTAGCGGAACGTGCCCTGGCGCCAGCCGCGGCCGCGGAGCTCGACCGCGAACTCGTCCTGGCCGGCGCGCACGGCGGCATCGTTCGCCGCCAGGAAGGGCAGGTAGACCTCCCGGCACAGCGCCATCAGTCCGTCCAGCAGCTCGCTGCCGGCGTCCGCCGGGGCGAGCCACTCGCCCTCGATGCCGCTGGCGTCGTCCAGGTGCGCGACCCAGCGGAAGGCATAGGGCGTCTCGGCGCGCATCAGCGCCGCCGGCGTGGGATCGCTGGCGAGCTGGGAGAGCTGACCGTACAGGCCAACGTCCGCCACCGAGGGGCGGCTGCCGAACAGGAAGTGACGCTCGGTGACGTGGGCCTCGAGCAGCCCGACGAGTTCACGGAAGGTCTCCTCGATGAGGGGCCGGTTGTCCTCGGTGCAGCCCACCAGCGGCATGCGGGCGATCTGCCTGGCGGCAAAGGCCCCGGCCGTGCGCTCGATCGCGGCCCGGCCGCGACCCGCCAGCCGGTCGAAGGCGCCCCAGTGGCTGAAGGCCTGCTGGTCCGCCTCCCGGTACCAGCGGTAGTGGAACATCATCTTCGTGCCCCATTCGTCGGCGAAGTCCTCCACCAGCCAGGCGAGGAAGGCGAGGGCCCCGTCCTCGGGCACGAGGGAGCGCATCGGCGGCAGCTCCCGCTCCAGCGTCTCGATGGTGGGCGTGGAGTCGACGTGCCAGCTGCCGTCGGGGAACAGCAGGACGGGTATCACCGGCGGGCGTACGTGAGCGATGGGCTCGTCGCCGGGCATGGCGCTCACGAAGATGTGCGGCAGCCGCCGGTAACGGAGCACGGCGCGCATCTTCATGGAGTAGGGCGAGCCCAGCGCCCCGTAGATGGTGTATGGCCCTTCCATTCGCTACCCGGCGGCCGATCGACGCATGGGGCACAGCTTACCGGCGGGCCGGGCCCGGACCAAGCCGGGCGCGCGGGCGACCGCGGCGCGGCTCAGGGCGCCGCCGCCCAGTCCGCCGCGGCCTCGACCTCGCCTGCGGCGAAGTGGCGGGTCTCTGCGGCGACGAAATGACCGACGACGGAGGGGATCAGCTTCGCGATGGCGTCGTCGCCGGCGAGCGCCACCTTGGCCACCTGGCGATGATGCTGGCGGATGAACGTGAGGTGTTCGGTGAAGGCGCCGAAGTCCTCCCAGCCGGGGAAGTCGTCGGCGTGTATCACGACGCCGTTCAGGTCGCCGTGCATGCGGATGAAGCCGTCCACCGCCTTGGCGAGCTTGCGGAAGTCCTCTTCGGCGAGTTCGGCTTCCGGTTCAACGAACAGGAGTCGGCGGCGGACGTCGAATCGGTGCTTCAGCATACAGGGGCCTCGCTTGGGCTGCCGGCTGTCCCGCGAACGGGTTGCGCGCACCGATTATGTAACATCGAGGGCCCGGTTGAAACCGGCACGCGCCGGCAGAGAGAAGGGCGGCGGGCCGCAGCCCGCCGCCCTGCCGATAGCCCGTCAGTCGAAGTTGATGCCGAAGGCCAGTCCGTAGCGGCGCGGCTCCAGCGTGAACACGTTCGTGAAAAGCCCCGAGGAAGGGTCGGTCACGTACAGGCCTGTGACGTTGTCGTCGTCGGCGAGGTTCTGCACGAAGGCGCGCAGATACCAGCCGCCGTCGTCCGGGGTCAGCGTGGCCTGTGCATTGATGATGTCCCAGCTGTCGATGCGGTCGATGGGGTCGCGATTGAAGATGCGGCCCCAGCTGTCGTCCTGCCAGTAGTAGTCGCCGCGGATACTCAGCTCGTAGCCGGCGGCCAGCGGGAAGGTGTACTGGGCGCCGAAGCTGAACGAGAGCTCAGGGGAGTTCTGCAGTTCATTGCCCTCCAGCGGGACCTGGTTGCCGTCCGTCCACGTGTAGGGCAGGCCAAAGGCCGAGAAGTCCAGACCGGCCAGCGTCTCGCAGACCGAGAAAGGCAGCGGTCCGAACACGGGGGCCAGCTCCGGCACTGCGCCTATCAGCGACTGCAGCGTCGGGATCACCGGCGGACCGCCGTTGGCATTGATGACGCAGTTCGAGTAGTTGAAGTAGTCCTTGATCAGTGTCGCGCCCGGGTCGCCGCCGGTGGGATCCCGCGTGTCCACCAGGGAGACGTCGCCGATCTCCGTCCTGAGATAGGACAGGTTGGCGTTCAGCAGCCAGCGGTCCGTCGGTATCAGGGTCAGCTCGAGTTCGGCGCCCCAGATCTTCGAGTCCACGTTATCGTTGAACGAGGTCCGGTTCTGGATGCGCGAGACCTGCAGCCCCTCGTAGTCGTAGTAGAAACCGGTCAGATTCGCCTGCAGTCGGCCGTTGACCAGGGTGTTCTTGGTGCCGATCTCGTAGGCGTTGATGAATTCGGGCTCGAAGTTCGGGCTCGTGTTCGGGAAGACGGCGGCGTCGAAGGGCGGGTTGAAGCCGCCGCCCTTGTAGCCTCGCGAGTAGGAGCCGTAGACCAGCGTGTTGTCGGTGAAGCCGACGTCCGGCGTCCAGTCGACCACCAGGCGGCCGGTGGTCTCCGTGAACTCCACAGTGTCCTCCCGGTAGGGAGGCAGCACGACGCTGTCCGAGCCGATCGGCGCCGGCTGCCCGGCGAACAGCGGCGCCCGGTCGCGGATTTCCTTCTCGTCCCGGGTGAAACGCAGTCCGAGCGTGACCTTCACGGTGTCGGCCGGCGCGTAGTAGAGCTCGCCGAACGCCGCCGTCGAGGTGAGGCCGTAGAGATCCGTGTCGCTCAGGAAGTAGGGCGTCGGGATCGCGATGCCGTCCACGCCCGAACCGAGCAGGGAGAAATAGTCGAGGCCGTTGGCGACGACGTGGTAGTCGGTCCAGTTCTCGAAGTCGAACCAGTTCGCGCCGAGCAGATAGTTCCAGGCGCCGTCGTAGTCGGAGGACAGTCTGAGCTCGAACATCGTCTGGTCACTCTCCCCCGAGGAGCGATCATAGGCGTCGGCCAGCGTGGAGAAGCTGCGGATCTCGCCGCCGATGACGCCCACGTCGGCGTCCGTTATCTCGGACAGCGGGACCGCGCCCCCGGCGAAATAGGCGTTGTAGACGATCGGGAACGCCGCCTGCATGGTGGCCGCCCAGGCGGGATCCGACAGCGCGGGGTAGGCGCCGCCGACCGCGTTGTTGTAGTCGGCCTCGGAGAACACGCTGGTGTCCTGGTAGCCGGCCAGCACGTTCAGCGTGTGGCGCTCGAACCGGTGCTGGATGTGCAGATCCAGGAACAGCTCGTCGGACTTGTAGACCGGCTCGATATCCATGTACACCTGTCGGAAATCGGCCGGGTTCGGTGAGTTCGCGTACAGGTCGAGGCCGAACGGCGCCAGCCCCGCGGGACCCAGGATCAGGTCGCTGGACAGCCCGGCGGCGATGGTAGCGCCGGCGTTCGGCAGCTCGAACTCGAGCCGGTCCGGCAGACAGCCGAGCACGGCGGTCGGATCGTTGTTGCACATCTGCTTCTGGGAGCGGGTGCGGCTGGAATCCTCGTCGAACCAGGAAGCCATGAAGTCCACGGTGGTCGCATCGTTCGGCAGCCACCTGAGCGCCGCCCGCACGGCATAGCTGTCCCGGTCGTCCACGTCGTTGCCGGTGAAGAGGTTCTCGGTGTAGCCGTCCCGCTTGGTAAGGATGCCGGCGAAACGGACGAAGAACCCGTCGCTCAGAGGGACATTGAGCATGCCCCTGGCCTGGGTGCTCGAATAGTCGCCGATCTCCACCTCCGTCGAGGCCTCGAAGGCGTCCACGGGTTTGTGGGTGATCATGTTGACGACACCGCCGGTGGCATTGCGTCCGAACAGCGTGCCCTGCGGCCCGCGCAGGATCTCGATGCGCTCGATGTCGAAATACGGCAACTCGAACAGCCGCGGCGAGTTCAGCGGCAGGTCGTTGACGTGGATGCCCACGCCGCTGTCGGAAGATGCCGCCACCAGCGCGTTGCCGATGCCGCGGATCTGGAAGTTGTTGCCGGTGAAGTTCGCCTTGGAGTAGGTGACGTTCGGCGTGGAGAACTGCAGGTCGGTGAACTGCTCGATCTGCAGCCGCTCGAGCGCCGCCGAGTCGAATGCGGAGACCGCGATGGGCACCTCCTGCAGCGATTCTACCCGGCGCTGGGCCGTGACCACGACTTCCTCGATGAAGACACCGTCTGCGTCTTCTTCCTGGGCCTGCACTGCAGGGCCGGTCGCGAACGAGGCCGAGACGAACAGGATGGTTGCGCCTGCCGGCAGCTGCCGGCGGCGTGATGAGACACGCTTCATAATCCTCCCCCTTACAGATTTGAAGCGGCCGGTCACATTGCGTGACCGACCGGCGGCACGCATTTTGCCGGCCCTCAGTCTAGCAGGTCGGATGACGATTGCCATGCTGCAGCCGCAACGGGCCGGCGCCGGTACAAGGGTGGCCAAGCGTGGCGAGTTCGCATAGGGTATTGGCCGTATTCAGGCCGTATTCAGGCCGTATTCACGCCGGAACCGAACGATGCTCAGACGACTCGCCGCCATCCTTCTGCTGACCGGTGCCGTGGCCGTGCAGGCCCGGGCCGCGGAGTTCACCGAGTACCCGACCTACTTCACCCACGCGAACGGCATCTCCATCGCCTACCAGGAGTTCGGTGAGCCACACGACCCGGCGGTCCTGCTGGTGATGGGCCTGGGCGCCCAGCTCATCCACTGGCCGGACGAACTCGTGCTGCAGCTGGCCGACGCGGGTTACCGGGTTATCCGCTTCGACAACCGGGATGCCGGTCTCTCCGAGAAGCTCTGGGAGGCGGACCGGCTGGGCTGGTGGCCCATGGTGAAGTTCCGGCTCGGCTGGGACCTGGGCCCGCCCTACGACCTGAACGACATGGCGGCGGACACCGTCGGCCTGATGGATACCCTGGGTATCGAGCGCGCCCACGTCGTCGGCGCGTCGATGGGCGGCATGATCGCGCAGATCGTGGCCGCCCGGCACCCGGACCGGGTGCTCACGCTGACTTCCATCATGTCGACCAGCGGCGACCCCGAACTGCCGCCCGGCGACCCGGAGGTCACGGAGAAGCTGCTGAGCCGCTCGTCGGAGGCGGAGAGACGGGAGGCAGCGATCGCGCGCACCGTCGACCTGGTGGGCGCCATCGGCAGTCCCACCCACGGCTACAGCGAGGAGTACCGTTACGCCTACCTCAGCCGCAGCTACGACCGCAACCACTACACGCCCGGCGTGGGACGGCAGCTCTGGGCGGTGCTCGGCTCGGGCGACCGCACCGAACTGCTGCCGCAGATCGGCTCACCGACGCTGGTGATCCACGGCGAGAAGGACCCGCTGGTGCCGGTGGAGCACGGCCGTCATACCGCCGAGCTTGTGCCCGGCGCCGAGCTGCTGGTGGTGGAAGAGATGGGTCACGCCTTCGAGCCGTACTTCCTGCCGGAGATCGGCGCGGCGTTGCTGGACCATTTCGGCGCCGCCGGCGCTTCGTCGGCCGCGCGCTGAGAGCCTCGTAACGCGCTCGTCACGATTCCCGCGGCGAAGTGAGAGCTGTTCCCTGGTTCGCGCCGCGGCGGGCGTGTATTTTGTTACATCCACACGATCCACAGGGAAGCCACGCCCATGTCCACGGCCGCGGACGAACTCGGCAACGAGGGACACGATGACCGGCAGGAGGTCCGTTTCGACCCGGAAGACCCTGCCCTCTACCTGAACCGGGAGCTGACCTGGCTCGCGTTCAACCGCCGCGTGCTCACGGAGGCGGAGCGCGAGCGAAATCCCCTGCTCGAACAGCTGAAGTTCCTGGCCATCGTCGGGTCCAACCTGGACGAGTTCTTCATGAAGCGTATCGGCGGCCTGAAGCAGCAGCAGGGCGCCGGCGTGAGTACGCTCACGGTGGACGGGCGCACGCCCACGGAGCAGATCGCCGAGTGCTACGCGGAGATCAGCGACCTGCTGGCCGACCAGTCGGTCATCCTGGCCGAGCTGATGAAGGCGCTGGCCGCCGAGGGTATCCGTGTGCTGGATTTCGAGCAGCTGGATGCCGGCCAGCGCGAGCAGTCCCGGGCGTTCTTCGAACAGAATGTGTTCCCGCTGCTGACGCCGCTGGTGATCGATTCCGCGCATCCGTTCCCCTTCATCTCGAATCTCTCCGTGAACCTGCTGGTGCACGTCTGCCAGCGGGGCGACGACAAGCCGTCCATCGTGCGCATCAAGGTGCCGCTGGGCGAGCGCACGCCCCGCTTCGTACAGCTCGGCCCGGGCTACACCTTCGTGCCTCTGGAGCAGATCATCGAGCATCATCTCGACCTGGTGCTGCCCGGCGTGGACATCGTCTCCTGCGATTTTTTCCGCGTCACCCGCAACGCGGTGGTCGAGCGGGACGAGGAGCAGGCCAACGATCTGCTGGAACTCATCGAGTCCGAGCTGCGGGAGCGGCGCTTCGCGCCGGTGGTGCGCCTCGAGGTGAGCCGCGGGATGAGTGCGGAGGCGCGCGAGTATCTCTCCCGTCAGCTCGAGCTCACCAGCGCCGACGACATCTTCGAGACCGACGGACTGCTCGGCCGGGCCGACTACATGCAGCTGGCCACCCTGCCGGTGGCGCACCTCCTGTATCCGCCGCACACGCCGGCAGCCCACGAGCGGCTGGTACGCGCCACCTCGGTGTTCGACGAGATCCGTGCCAACGGCCCGCTGCTGCTGCAGCACCCCTACGAGTCCTTCACCAAGACGGTGATCCGGCTGCTGCGCGAGGCCGTGGCCGATCCTGCCGTGCTCGCCATCAAGACCACCCTCTACCGCACCTCGGAGGATTCCCAGATCGTGCCGCTGCTGATCGACGCCGTGACCAACGGCAAGCAGGTGGCGGTGGTGGTGGAGCTCAAGGCGCGTTTCGACGAGGCGGCCAACATCCGCTGGGCCAACCGGCTGGAGGAGGCAGGCATCCACGTCTCCTACGGCGTGGTGGGCTACAAGGCCCACGCCAAGATGATGCTGATCGTGCGCGACGAGGGCGGGCGCCTGCAGCGCTACGTGCACGTGGGTACGGGCAACTACCACTCCGGCACCGCCCGCCAGTACTGCGACCTCGGCGTGATCAGCGCGCATCCGGACCTGGGCGCGGACGCCTCGGAGTTCTTCAACTCGCTCACCACCGGCTCGCCGCGGCGGCGCAACTACCGCAAGCTGGTAACCGCGCCGGACGACATGAAGCCGGCGCTGCTCGAGCGTATACGGCGCGAAGCCGAACACCTGGCCGCCGGCCGCGAGGCGCTGATCCAGCTGAAGACCAATGCGCTGGAGGACCCGGACGTGACCCGCGCGCTGTACGAGGCCTCCCGCGCCGGCGTGCCGATACAGCTCATCGTGCGCGACACCTGCCGCCTGCGGCCGGGCCTGCCGGGCATCTCGGAGACCGTCACCGTGCGCAGCCTGGTCGGCCGCTTCCTGGAGCACACCCGGGTCTATTATTTCCGCAACGGCGGCGACGAGGAGTACTTCATCGGCTCGGCCGACTGCATGAGCCGCAACCTCACCAGCCGGGTGGAGACCATCGTACCCATCCGCGAGCAGCGGCTGCGCGAGACGCTGCGCCACGTCCTCGATCTGCAGCTGGCCGATACCGAGAATGCCTGGGAGATGCTCCCCGATGGCGACTACGTCCACCTGGAGCCGGGCGAGCAGCCCATCGACTCCCAGCAGCTGCTGGCCGAGTGGGCCCAGGAGAAGGCGCACTCCCCGCCGCTCTGAGCCGCGCCTGAAATCGTGTGATCGGAGTCACGCCCGCGGCCGCCGGGAGGGGCTACCCTGCCCGGGATCGAAGACCGGCAGGCACCACCCATGTCGACCCCCAGGCAGCAGAGCATGATGGAAGAGCTCGCCCGCATCATGGAGGAGCGGGCGATCGAGACGCTGTTCCACGAGGTGGTCGACCGGCGCGAGCGCCGCATCTTCGGCTACGAGGCCCTGGTGCGCGGCCCTTCGGGCAGCCCGCTGCATCTGCCTCTGAACCTGTTCGCCGCCGCCAGCGCATTCGGGCGGGCTCGGGAACTGGAGCTCCTGTGCATAGAGACGGCGCTGGAGGCGTTCGTCTCCCGGGGCCTGTCCGGTCACCTGTTCCTCAATGCCTCGCCGGCCACGTTCCTGCATTTCCGTGACGAGGTGGATTACCTGCGCGAGGCCATGGGCCGCTGGGGCGTGAAGCCCGCCGACGTGATCCTGGAGCTCACGGAACAGTCGGTGATGCGTGACTACGAGTCCATGCGCGACGCCGTGATCGGCATCCGCGATCTCGGCTGCCGCATCGCCATGGACGACATGGGCGCTGGCTACTCCAGCGTGCGCACCTGGTCGGAGCTGCGGCCGGACTTCGTGAAGCTGAGCCACGACTTCGTCAGCCACATCGACGTGGATCCGCTGAAATCCGAGTTCCTGCGCTCGATCATCGACATCGCCCGGGCCGGGCAGAGCGCCGTCATCGCCGAAGGCGTGGAGACCGCCGGCGAGTGCCGCGAGCTGGCGGACCTGGGCGTGGAGTACCTGCAGGGCTTCTACTTCAGCGAGCCGGCCGCCCAGCCGCCGGCGCCTGATCCCGCACGGATCGAGTGCTGCCTCGCCGACCCGGAGCAGCACGAGTTCGAGACGCCCGAGGGGGTGCTGGCCGGCAGGCTCCTGCAGCCGGCGCCGCCGGTGGCGGCCTCCGAGTCCGTCCGGGAGCTGCTGCGCATCTTCAGCGAGAATGAGGACCGCACCTCCATTCCGGTGGTCGAGTCGGGCCATCCCGTCGGCATCGTACGCCGCGCGCGGCTGTTCCTGATCCTCTCGAAGCCCCTGCACATGGAGGTCTACGGCCGCAAGCCGGTGAGCGCCGTGATGGAGACCGACCCGCTTTGTGTGGACGTGGGGCTGCGCCTGGAGCAGGTGAGTCATCTCCTCACCGCCCACTCCAAGCTGCGCCTGGAGCACGACTTCATCCTGACCCGGGAGGGGCGCTACGAGGGCATGGCCCGCACGCTGGACCTGCTGAAGCGCCTCACCGAGCAGCAGGTGCGCCGCGCGCGGTCGGCGAATCCGCTCACCTCGCTGCCCGGCAACGAGCCCATCGACCAGCACATCAACGCGCTGCTGCGGGCCGGCAGCGGCTTCACCGCCTGCTACGTGGACCTGGACAACTTCAAGCCGTTCAACGACTTCTACGGCTACGCCCGGGGCGACGAGGTGCTGATGCACATGGCCCAGCTGCTGACCCGCTATGCGAGTCCGGTCTCCGACTTCGTCGGCCACATCGGCGGCGACGACTTCGTGGCCGTGTTCCGCAGCGAAGACTGGCAGGACCGGGTGCGCAGCCTGGTGCGGGACTTCGACAAGGAGATCCCGTCGTACTACGCCGAGGAACACCGCGTCGCCCGGGGCATCACCGCCACGGACCGCTACGGCGTCGAGCGGCATTTCCCGCTGCTCACCATGACGGTGGCGGCGGTCGGCTCGGACGCGCGCGCCTTCGCGGATGCCGATGCCGTGGCGGCCGAGCTGAGCCGGGTGAAACAGAGCGCCAAGGCCGCGGACGGCAGCGGCGTGCTCTTGTTGTCCCCGGCGGGACTGGAGGACATCGGCGGGGCGCGTCTGGCGGCCGTTTCCGCCTGAGACGCACTCGCACCGGGAGGGACGGCCCGCGGCCGCGGGCCGTCAGCCGTGGGCTATGGGCTCCTCGGTGAAGAGATAGTCCTTCAGCTCGTCGTTGAACTTCGGGTCGCGCCGCCGGATCCACTCGAGCACCATCGCCGCGTGCTCCTTCTCCTCGTCCCGGTTGTGCTCGAGGATCTTCCTAAGCTCGTCGTCCTTGCACACGTCGATGCGCTGCTGGTACCAGTCGACGGCTTCCAGCTCCTCCATGAGCGAGATGATCGCCCGGTGCATGTCCCGGGTCTCGTCGCTCAGTTCGCTGACGGGCTCGTGATATCCCTCGTTCGCCATGGTGGCCTCCTGTGTTGGCAGTCGAAATCCTACATCCAGCGCCGCACCCGGCGCCGGTAATCCCGGTACTGTTCGCCGAACAGCCGTTCCAGCATCCGTTCCTCGGGCCGGACGAACCAGTGCTCCAGCACCAGGAAGAACAGCGGCACCGGCAGGAACGCGCCGACGGTACCCAGCAGTATAGCCACGCCGAGCAGCGCGGAAACCATCCCGAGATACATGGGGTTGCGGGAGACGCGGAAGATGCCGTCCGTGACCAGCGCATTCGCCTCGCGGAAGGGCTTCACGCTGGTGCCGGCGCGGCCGAAGGCCCGCGCCCCGGAGATGGCGCTCGCGAGCCCCAGCAACAGCGGCACCAGCCCCACCCAGGTGAGCGGCGGCTCGATGATGCGGGCTATCGGCAGATACCGGTGCAGCGCCAGCATGGCGAGCAGACTCGCCAGGAAATACACCGGCGGCACGATTTTCGGTGCGGATCTCATCAGGGAACAGTGTAGGTGCGCGGGATCGAGGGTCCCAGTCCGGATTTACCACGGGCGGCGGCCCGGCGCCGGGAGCTCCGTCAGCCGGCGGCGGGGCCTAGCAGGACGAAGGTGCCGCGGAAGCGGGCGGCCGCCGCGCCGGCGGCGTCTTCCAGCCGGCTCGCCAGCTCGAGGCGGGCACGGCCGCGTTCGCGCAGCCGGGCGAGGGCGCGCTGCCAGGCCGGCTCGTCGTCGAACTCACAGACCGCCACGAGTTCTCCCGTGACGGGCTGCAGGTACTCCAGCCGGCTGTCGCGGATGACCAGTGTGATGTCCTCGCCGGTCTGCCACGCCCGCAGCTGTGCGAGCGACCAGGCCGCCAGCGTGGCGAGCGCCGCGACGCTGCCGCCGAATGCGGTGCCCTGGTGGTTGACGTTCGGTGCCAGCGGGGCCGACAGCGCGACCCGCTCCGGGCGCTCGTCATGCACTTCCACGCCCATCGCCGCCGTGAGGGGGATGTGCGTGAGGAGATAGTCGCGCAGGTCGGCCATGCCGGCACTGTAGCCGGAGCGCCGGTTTCGGGGAAGCCGCGGCCGGTTGCCGGGAGCGCGAAGCGCACGGACGTATCCATGTCCAGTTGGCAACTCATAAAGAGTAGTATAAGTTACATAAAGAGTCATTGAAGTTATAGGAACAGCGATGGACACAGAGACACTGGAGCGGCGGCACACCCGCCGAATGCAGGTCATGCTGCTCGGGATGGCGGTCGGTACGATCGGGTTCACCGGTGGTGAATTGCTGGAGATGACGGGTGTCGGCGGCGGCTGGGCCGTGGCGCTCTCCCTGCTCACGCTGGCCGGTTGGCTGACCTTCGGGGCCGCACTCGTTGCTGCCGCCCGCCTGGACAGCGGAGAGGTGATGACGTCCGTGGCGGACGATGAGCGGGTGGCGCACCTGCGCGGGCGGTCGTTCCAGTTCGGCTTCGCTGCCGTGCTGTTGCTGCAGGTGATACTGCTGGTCGGCAGTGATGTACTGAGCAAGTTCGCGGGCGTCGCGATGGCCGTGGATTTCGTGGTGAATCTCACGATCAGCGTGGGCGTCATCGCGTCACTCGGCCGTTTCCTCTACCTCAACCGATGACTGCCGACCGGGTTTCGAACACGCTGAAGGTGCATCGGGCGATGCATGACTGGACCCAGGCGGAACTCGCCGAACGGGTCGGCGTTACACGCAAGAGCATCAATGCCATAGAGCGCGGGCATTTCGTGCCGTCGACGGAGCTTGCCCTGAGGCTGGCGCGCGAGTTCGGGGTCAGCGTAGAGACACTGTTCCAGCTGCCGGAAGAGGGTTGAGGTTCAGCTGCCGCCGCTCGATGCGGGCCCGCCCGCCTGCCCGGCCTCGAGCATGCGGCGCATCAGATCGTGCAGGAGGTTGACGGCTTTCAGCGGCCTCACCATCACCTTGAATTCGGTGATGCGGCCCTCGTCGTTCCACGAGATCATGTCGATGCCGTCGATCTCGATGTCGTCCAGGCGGGTGCGGAACTCGAGCACGGCGCCGCCGCGCGCGTACCACTCGCCCACGTAGCGGAAATGGCCGTTGCCGAGCACGTGCATGGCCGCCTGCAGATACATGCGGGTCAGGGGCTTGCCGGCCTGGGGCGTGTGCACCACCGGGGAGTGGAAGACCACGTCGTCGGCCAGCAGGTCGTCGAGCGCTGCCATGTCCCGCTCGGCCACCAGCCGGTGCCAGCGCTGGATAACCGCCGGTCGTTCGTCCGCGCCGCTCATCGCCGGTGCCGCCCGATGGCGATGGGGCCGAGCCGCTCCAGTTCCCCGTCCACGAAGCGGCGGAACTCCGGCGAGGCGCTCTTCGAGCCGAAGTCCTGCCACCACTGGCGCACGCCCTCCGACTGCAGCCAGTAGTTCAGGTGCGCCCTGCCTTCGTGCCACTGGTGCTCTTCCAGGGTGCCCATGTGGCGCTGGTGGTAGAGCGTGGAGAAGTACCAGAACGCCTTCTGCGCCAGGTTGGAGAACCGGTACAGGTCCTGGCCCTTCAGGTTCCAGTAGTTCTTGCGGCCGCGGCGGTAGATGTCCTGCAGGTCCGGGTTCTGGATGATGAGATCGGTGAAGTTGCCGTGCAGGGACAGCGCGCTCTGGCGCACGCTCATCCGCACCGCCTCACTGTTCTCCCGGATATGCCGGGCCAGCAGCACGACGGCGACGATCACGCCGACGCTGGCCAACAGGTTGGCGACGGCCGCCACCGCGACCCAGGCCATCGAGTTCATGCACAGGCTCCCCGTACGGACCAGGCGCCAGTGTAACCCGGCCGGGCCGCGGCGGGCATTCCCTCCGTCGAGCGTGATTGTGTAGTATCGTTGCAGCCGCTTTGCCGTGCCCGCGGCAGGGCAGGAACGAACGACACACTCCCGGGGGAGGACTACCATGCAAGGTCTCATGATGCAGATGCCGCTGCTGATCTCGTCTATCGCTCAGCACGCGGAGCGGTTCCACGGCGATGCCGAGATTGTCTCGGTGACCGGCGACAACCCCCTGCACCGCTACACCTATCGGGACTGCTTCCGCCGCGCCCGCCAGCTGGCGAACGCCCTGGAGGATGCCGGTATCCGCCTCGGCGACCGGGTGGCGACGCTGGCCTGGAACGACTACCGGCATCTGGAGGCCTACTACGCCATCTCCGGCATCGGCGCCGTCTGCCACACGATCAACCCGCGGCTGTTCCCGGAGCAGATCGTCTACATCGTCAATCACGCCGAGGACCGGCTGCTGCTCACGGACCCGATGTTCGTGCCGCTGCTGGAGAAGCTGGCGGACCAGATCGACGTGGTCGAGCGCTTCGTGATCCTCACCGACGACGAACACATGCCGGAGACCAGCCTGAAGGGCGCGGTCTCCTACGAGAGCTTCATCGCCGGCCACAGCGACGAGTACGCATGGCCGGAATTCGACGAGAACACCGCCTCGGGCCTGTGCTACACCTCGGGCACCACCGGCAACCCGAAGGGCGTGCTCTACAGCCACCGCTCGACGGTGCTGCACGCCTACGCCGGGCTGATGCCGGATATCCTGAACATGTCGGCGGCGGACACCGTGCTGCCCGTCGTGCCCCTGTTCCACGTGAATGCCTGGGGCATCCCCTACGCGGCACCGATCGTGGGCGCGAAGCTGGTCTTCCCCGGGCCGAAGATGGGCGACGGCGAGGCGCTGTACCACCTGATGGAGTCCGAGGGGGTGACCCTGTCGCTGGGCGTGCCGACGGTGTGGCTGGCGCTGCTGCAGTACATGGACAAGGCCGGGGTCACCACCAGCACGCTCCAGCGCACGCTGGTGGGCGGCGCCGCCGTGCCCGAGTCGATGATCCGGCAGTTCGACGAGAAGCACTGCGTCACTGTGCAGCAGGGCTGGGGCATGACGGAGATGAGCCCGCTGGGCGTGGTGAACGTGCTGAAGCCCGCGCAGAAGAAGCTGCCGAAGGAGGAGCAGTACCGCCTGCTGGCGAAGGCCGGCCGCGGCATCTTCGGCTGCGAGATGAAGATCGTCGACGAAGAGGGCAACGAGCTGCCCTGGGACGGCAGGTCCTCCGGCGCGCTGAAGGTGCGCGGCCCGTGGATCTGCAGCGACTATTACAAGCTTGAGGGTGAAAGCGACGCCCACGCCGAGGCCGGGTGGTTCGACACCGGCGACGTGGCCAACATCGACCCGGAGGGCTTCCTCACCATCACGGACCGCACCAAGGACGTGATCAAGTCAGGCGGCGAGTGGATCAGCTCCATCGACCTGGAGAATGCCGCCATGGGCCATCCCGACGTGGCCGAGGCCGCGGTCATCGGCGTGCACCACCCGAAGTGGACCGAACGGCCGCTGCTGGTGGTCGTGCGCAAGGAAGGCAGCGAGGTCTCCGGGGACGACATCGTGGCATACCTGGACGGCAAGGTGGCGAAATGGTGGCTGCCCGACGATGTGGTGTTCGTCGAGGAGCTGCCCCACACCGCCACGGGGAAGGTCCGCAAGACCGACCTGCGCAAGGACTTCGGCGACTACACGCTGCCCGCCGAAAAGGCCTCCTGAGCGGCGGCGCGATGCCGCCGATCCTCCGGTCCGTGAACCGCGCCCGGGCAGGGGCTAGGCACGGGCGGTATAGTCGCCGCCATCCGAATACGGAGGAACCGAAAGATGACGGGAGATCAGCGGCTACACGGCATGAAGGCCGTCGTGACCGGCGCGGCCGGCGGCATCGGCGAGGCAGTGGCGCTGCTGTTCGCCAAACACGGCGCCGAGGTGCTTGCCGTGGACGGGCCGGAGAGCGGACTCGAGCAGGCCTTCCGCCGGCGTGACGCGATCCTGCCGCTGCCCTGCGACCTGGCCGACGAGGGCGCGGCCGAACTCATCATGGACACCGTGGCCAAGCGCCTCGGCGGCCTGGACGTCCTGGTGAACGGCACGGGCGTCTGCGGCGACTCGCCCGGCGGCTCCGCCGGTGACGAGGACTGGCAGCAGGCGCTGGACGCCGGCCTGGAGGCCATGACCGCACTGTGCCGTGCGGCGATCCCGCATCTCAAGAAGAGTCCCGCCGGCCGAATCATCAATATCAGCTCGGTGATGTCGAGCTTCGGCGACGAGGACCGGGCGGCCTATGCCGCCTGCCGGAATGCGGTATCCGGCGTCACCCGGTCGCTCGCCGGTGAACTCGGCCGCGACGGTATCACGGCCAATTTCCTCGAGCCCGGCGCCATCGTCACCAGCAGCACGCGTCAGGCGTTCCGGGCCGACCGCGCGTTCCGGGATTTCTGGATCGGCAAGTCAGCCGCCGGCCGCCTGGGCGAGCCGCTGGACGTGGCCAAGGTGGCGCTGTTCCTGGCCTCGGACGACGCGGCCTTCGT
>CAYRZI010000017.1:0-16133 GCA_964428605.1 uncultured Woeseiaceae bacterium | reverse complement strand
CCCACCCGGGACTTCGAGCGCACGTCCACCTCGGTGCCCTGCGGGCCGGACCTGGCACGCAGCACGACGTCGTCCCTGAAACCGAACCAGAACGTCGTGTCCACGGCCTCGAGCCGGCCGGCGTCCGGTTGCGACGCGATCACCTCCCAGCCGAAGGCCCGGGCGATCTCCGCCGCCTGGCGCACCACCTCGGCGGGCGGCGCCGCCACCACGAGGGTGTCCAGGTCGGGGTAGGCCCGGCGCTGCTGCTCGGCGTTCTCCTCACCCGCCCAGGCGGCCGGGTTCGGCGCGCCGGCCCTGAGCGGAGCGATGGCCGAGAAGGCCGGCGGTTCTTCGAGGTCGGTGCTGATGTCGTGGATGGGCGGCACGCTGCGCGCCCGGTCGAACCAGCCGTAGAGCTGCACGGAGATGGCCGCGCCGATCACCACCGCGACCACCGCGCTGCCGAGGGCGGGCTGTCCGGGCACCCGCAGGATGCCGATGACCGCGAGCACGCCGACGAGGAGCGCCGCGAGCGCCAGTGCGCCGCCCGCCATCGCCAGCCAGATGCCCGGCATGACGCCGACGATGCCGAAGCGGTGGCCGGGTCCCGCGATCACCAGTGCGAGTACCGCGGCCAGCGCCGCATAAAGGGAGAACCGCCCCAGTCGCCGCGGCCACACGGAGCCGCCGCCGAGTTCGTCCGCCATCGCCGTCCTCCGTGGCCAAAGCCCTCACTATAAACGCCGCCGGCGCCGCGCGTCGATTACCGCAGCAGCACCGCGCCGCCGCGCGGGCCGCGCCTGTTAGAATATCCGGCTCGTCCCCCCACCGACGGAGCACCGGATGGATGCCGTACTCGCCGATCTCCTGCAGTTGCTGAAGCTCGAGCGAATCGAGGAGAACATCTTCCGCGGCGACAGCCGGGACATCGGCAGCGCCCAGGTGTTCGGCGGCCAGGTGCTCGGCCAGGCGCTGTCGGCGGCCCATCTCACCGTCGAGGGCCGGATCGCCCATTCGCTGCACGCCTATTTCCTGCGCCGGGGCGACGTGGAGGCACCGATCGTCTACGACGTCGACCGCGCCCGGGACGGCCGCAGTTTCTCCGTCCGACGGGTGGTGGCCATCCAGCACGGGCGGCCCATCTTCAACCTGTCCGCCTCCTTCCAGGTACCCGAGGAGGGCCTCGAGCACCAGGCGGAGATGCCCGAGGTGGCGCCGCCGGAGGAGCTGCGCGACTCCCACGAACTCGCCTCCGAGATCGTCCACGTCCTGCCGGAGAAGATGCGCCGCTTCTTCACCCTGAAGCGGCCGTTCGAATTCCGCCCGGTGGACCCGCCGGACTTCCTGAAGCCGGAGAAGCGCCCGCCGCTGAAACACGTCTGGGTACGGGCGGTGGACCGCCTGCCGGACGACCCGGACCTGCACCGCAACCTGCTCGCCTACTTCTCCGACTACGAGCTGCTGGGCACCGCCACGCTGCCCCACGGCCTGCGCTTCGGCACCGGCAACGTGCAGATGGCCAGCCTGGACCACGCGCTGTGGTTCCACCGCGAGGCGCGGGTGGACGAGTGGATGCTGTACAGCTTCGACAGCCCGAACGCCTCGGCCGGGCGCGGCTACTCCCGCGGCCAGATCTTCACCCGGGAGGGCACGCTGGTGGCCTCGACGGCGCAGGAAGGCCTGGTGCGCGTCTGGCGGGAACCGCTGGAGCGCAAGCGCCGCAGCGCCGCCGCCCAGGACTGAGCGGCGCGTGCGCCATCACCTGCGCCAGTATCTCGACTGGTATTTCTCGGCGCGCATGCCGTTCGTGGCCCGCGCCCTGTACGGCCGCGAACTCAGGGCCTGGACGCTGTTCTCCCTCGGCCTCGGTGCGGTGGAGGGCGGCGTGGTGGCGGTTATCGCCAAGAATGCCTTCGCCGGCGCGGTGGGCGACGTCGCGCTCAATCAGGCCGTCGCCGTGGTGGCCGGCGCGCCCGCGTTCGCCAATATCCTCTCCTTCCTGTGGGCCGGGATGGCCAGCGGCCGGGACAAGGTCCGTGTGCTGACCGCACTGAAGCTGGCCGCCGGGCTCAGCCTGGGGGCCATCGCGCTGGCGCCCGTCAACGGCTGGGGGCTGGCGCTGTTCGTCGCCGGCGTCATCGGCGCCCGGCTGTTCTGGTCCGGTATCGTGACGGTGCGCTCGGCGATCTGGCGGGCCAACTACCCGCGCCATGTCCGCGGCAACTTCACCGCCCGGGTCACCGTGCTGGCGGCCGTGGGCATGGCCGTCACCGGCATTGTCACGGGTTTCCTGCTGGACCGGGACCCGCTCGCCTTCCGCTACGTCTATCCGCTGGCGGCGCTGGCCATGTTCGCGGGCATGGGCCTGTACGCGCGCACCCGGGTGCGGGGCCACCGGCGGCTGGTGGCCGCAGAGCGGGCGGAGCAGGCGGGGCCCGGGCGGCGCCGGCGCCGGGACCTGTTCGGCATCCTGCGCACCGATCACGACTACCGGCGCTATCTCGCCTGCATGTTCGTGTTCGGCAGCGGCAACCTGATGGTGGTGGCCCAGCTGGTGGTGATCCTGAACGAGCAGCTCGGCCTCTCACGCCTGCAGCAGATGCTGATCACCTCGTCCATACCCTTCGCGGTGATTCCGCTGTCAATCCCGTTCTGGGCCCGCTACTTCGACCGGGTGCACATCGTGCGTTACCGCTCCATCCAGAGCTGGTCCTTCGTGGCGGCCATGGCCGCCTTCCTGACGGGAGTGCTCACCGCGCGTATCGAGGTGCTGTGGCTCGGCGCGGCACTGCTGGGCACGGGCTATGCGGGCGGGCGCCTCGGCTGGAACCTGGGCCACAACGACTTCGCCTCGGATGCGCGGGCCACGGAATACATGGGCCTGCACGTCACGCTGACCGGAGTCCGGGGGATGGTGGCGCCGCTGCTCGGCGTGGCTGCCTACCAGGTGCTGCAGGGCATCGGCGAGGGGCTCGGCGTATACGCGCTGTTCCTGCCGCTCGCGCTCACCACGGGCGGGGCGCTCGGTTTCGTCTGGCTGCGCTCGACCCTGGCCAACGCCTGAGTCAGTCCAGCTCGTTGCGGTAGCGCCGGGCATTCTGCACGTAGTGCTCGGCGGAATGGCCGATCATGGCGACCTCCTCCTCGGAGAGCTCCCGCACCACCTTGGCCGGCGCGCCCAGGACGAGCACGCCGTCCGGGAACTCCTTGCCCTCGGTGACCAGGCTGTTGGCACCCACCACGGTGTTCGAGCCGATGCGCGCACCGTTCAGGATGATGCTGCCGATGCCGATCAGGCTGTCGGCACCGATGGTGCAGCCGTGCAGCATCACCTTGTGACCGATGGTGACCCGGTCGCCGACGGTGAGGGGATAGCCCATGTCGGTGTGCATCACCGTGCCGTCCTGGACGTTGGAGCCCGCGCCGATCTCGATCCACTCGTTGTCGCCCCGCAGCACGGACTGGAACCAGACGCTGGCCCCGGCCTTCAGCCGCACCCGGCCGATGACCCGGGCGTCCGGGGCCACCCAGGCGTCTTCATGGATGTCCGGCTGCGCATCGCCGAGGGTGTGGATCATGCCGTTCTCCTCAGCCCTTCGCCTGATTCGCCACCGCGGCCGCGGCCTTCTCCACCGCCTCCGGGTCGCCCAGGAACTCCCGGTTGCGGGGCTTCAGGTCGTCGTCCAGCTCGTAGGCCAGCGGGATGCCGGTGGGGATGTTGAAGCCGGTGATCTCGTCGTCGGACATCCCGTCCAGCATCTTCACCAGGGCGCGCAGGCTGTTGCCGTGGGCGGCGATAAGCACGTGGCGGCCGGCGAGGAGATCCGGGGCGATCAGGTCGTCCCAGTAGGGCACCACCCGCTCCAGTGTGCTCTTCAGCGACTCGGTGGCCGGCAGATCCGCGATGCCGGCATAGCGCCGGTCGAAGCGCGGATGGCGCTCGTCGTCCTCTTCCAGCGGCGGCGGCGGCGTGTCGTAGCTGCGCCGCCAGACGTGCACCTGCTCGTCGCCGTACTTCTCCGCCGTCTCCGCCTTGTTCAGGCCCTGCAGCGCGCCGTAGTGGCGCTCGTTCAGCCGCCAGCTCCGGTGCACGGGGATCCACATGAGGTCCATCTCGTCCTGGATCAGCCACAGCGTGCGGATGGCGCGTTTCAGCACCGAGGTGTAGGCCACGTCGAAGGCATAGCCGGCTTCCGCCAGGGTGCGCCCGGCCTCCTTCGCCTCCGCGATGCCCTTCTCGGTGAGGTCCACGTCGGTCCAGCCCGTGAACAGGTTCTTCAGGTTCCAGTCGCTCTGGCCGTGCCGGCAGAGAATCAGTTTTCCTGGCATCTCGCTTGCTACCTCTCTGTTGCCGTCGCCGCGCCGGTCAGACCGTGTGCACGATGTAGTTGCCGCGGGCGTCGTCGAAATCGATGCGGATCAGCTTCTCCTTCTGTGCGGATTCCAGCAGTTCGGAGAAGTTCTTGAAGCCATAATAATTCTCGTTGAAGCCCGGGTGTACCCGGCGCATGGTCTGCTTGACCAGCGAGCCCCAGAGCGGGTCGTAGTCCGCCTCCAGGGAGTCGACGATCTCCACCAGCATCTCCAGCGCCTCCTGGCGCTTGCCGTTGGTGCCGCTCTTCTGCTCCGTCTTCTTCTTCTTCGAGCTGCGCGTCTGCTTGCGGCCGGCGGCGCGGGCGAGGTCGTCGTAGTAGATGAACTCGTCGCAGTTGCCGATCAGCAGGTCCGAGGTGGAGCTCTTGATGCCGCAGCCGATCACCCGCTTGTCGTTCTCCTTCAGCTTGGAGACCAGCGGCGAGAAGTCGCTGTCGCCGGAGACCAGCGCGAAGGCGTCGATATGCTGCTTGGCGTAGCAGAGATCGATGGCGTCCACCACCATGCGGATGTCGGCGCTGTTCTTGCCGCTGAATTTCGTCTGCGGGATGTCGATCAGCTCGATGCCCTGCTCGTGGAAGTCGCGGACGTATTTCTGATAGCGGCTCCAGTCGGAGTAGGCCCGCTTGTAGACGAGGCGGCCCTTCTCCAGCAGGCGCTTCAGCACCAGCTTGATGTCGAAGGTGCCCTGGGGAGTCTCTTTCGCGCCGAGCGCCAGGTTCTCGAAGTCGATGAAGACGGCTATGAGTTGTTCGTCTGCCATTACTTTTCAGCCATTATTTGTCAGCCATGGTGGTTGGGAATCGTGCCCCGGTCTCGTGGCGTGCGGAGGGTGCCCCGTCGGTCCGTCAGCGCCCGGTGAGTTTCGTGAGCTCGTCGGTCGCGACCGAGAGCGTAGCAAAATCGGTCCGGGTGCTCTTCTGCATCTCGTCGAGCATGCGGCGTGCGCTGCGCACCCGCTCGCCGGCGCCGTCGAGCCAGCCCAGCACGGCCTCGCCGGTGGCGAGTTCGGGCCCGGTCTCCTCCAGCAGCCGTTCGGTGAGCGTGCGCTGGACCACGCGGATGTTGTCGCGCAGGCGGCTGCGGGCCAGCGCCTGCCAGTGGCCGCGGGCCTGCAGCTCGTCGATCCTGTCCCGCACCCAGTCCAGCCGCAGGCCGCGGCCCAGCTCGAAGTACAGCCGGGCGACGCGGCGCAGATCCCGGTCGCCGGCTATATCGACGATGTCCAGTGCCGACGTGACGGCGTTCAGGGCCGCGATGCGCTGCGCGAGGCGCGCGGTCAGGCCCATGGCCTCGAACTCGCTGCCGGTCTGCACGAAGCGCCGCCTGGCACTCTCGTTCAGCAGCGAGGGCAGCTTCTGGAATACCAGGCTGACGCCGGGCTTCAGCGCGCGCACCGCGGCCTCGATGCTGCCGTAGGGTTCCTCGCGGCGCAGCAGCCAGTAGCAGGCGTGGCGCAGCTTGCGGCTCACCTCGAACATCACCAGGTACTGGGTCTCGGCCGGGATGGTGTGGTCGAGTGACTCGATGTCCGCCCAGATGTCACGGGCGCCGCAGACCTCCCGCGCCACGGCATAGGCCCGGGCCACTGCCACGGCGTCGGCGCCGGTCTCGTCCGCCGCGCGCCAGGCGAAGGCCGGGCCCATGCGGTTGATCATGCTGTTGGTGATCAGCGTGGCCAGGATCCCGTCCGCCAGCCGGTGGCCGCGGATGGCCTCGCCATAGCGCCGGGGCAGCGGCGGCGGGAAGTACTGCTCCAGCTCTTTCGCCAGGTAGCCGTCGATGGGGATATCGGCCGCCTGCATGCGGGCGTAGAGATCGATCTTGGAATAACTGAGCAGCACGGCCAGTTCGGGCCGCGTAAGCCCCGTGCCGCGCTGACGGCGTTCCTCCAGCGTCTCGTCGTCGGGCAGGTATTCGAGCTCCCGGTCGAGCAGTCCCTGCTTCTCCAGCGCCTGGATGAGGTAGAGGTGTTCGCTCAGGCGCTCCACGCCGGTGGCCTGCAGCATGCTGATGGCCTGGGTCTGCAGGTAGTTGTTGCGCAGGACCAGCGCGGCCACGTCCTCGGTCATCTCCGCCAGCAGGCGGTTGCGCCGGCCGGTGCTCATACGCCGGGTCTCGGCCACCTGGCCCAGCAGCACCTTGATGTTCACCTCCCGGTCCGAGCTGTCCACGCCGCCCGAGTTGTCGATGAAGTCGGTGTTGATGCGCCCGCCGGCCAGCGCGAACTCGATCCGCGCCCGCTGGGTCAGGCCCAGGTTGCCGCCCTCGCCGATCACCCGGCAGCCGAGCTCGCCGGCGTTCACCCGCACGGCATCGTTGCTGCGGTCGCCCACCTCGGTGTGGGACTCGGCGGCGGCCTTGACGTAGGTGCCGATGCCGCCGTTCCAGAGCAGGTCGCAGTCCATGCGCAGGATGGCGCGGACCAGCTGGGGCGGGCTCATGGCCTCCTCGGCGACGCCCAGCATCGCGCGGACCTCCCGGCTCAGCGGGATGCTCTTGGCCGAGCGCGGCCAGACGCCGCCGCCGGCGGAGATCAGCCGCTTGTCGTAGTCCTCCCAGCTCGAGCGGGGCAGGGCGAACAGGCGGCGGCGCTCGGCGTGGCCCGCCGCGGCGTCCGGGTCCGGGTCGAGGAAGATGTGCTGGTGGTTGAAGGCGGCCAGCAGGCGGATGTGTTCGGACAGCAGCATGCCGTTGCCGAATACGTCGCCGCTCATGTCGCCGATACCCACCGCCGTGAATTCCTCGCTCTGGGTCTCGATGCCCATCTCGCGGAAGTGGCGCCGCACCGCCTCCCAGGCGCCCCGCGCAGTGATGCCCATTTTCTTGTGGTCGTAACCCGCCGAACCGCCGGAGGCGAACGCGTCGCCCAGCCAGAAGCCGTAGTCGGCCGAGATCTCGTTGGCGATGTCGGAGAAGGCGGCCGTGCCCTTGTCGGCGGCCACCACCAGGTAGGGGTCGTCGCCGTCGAGGCGCACGACCCGTTCCGGCGGGACCACCTCACCCTCGACGATGTTGTCGGTGACGTCCAGCAGCGAGCCGATGAAGATGCGATAGCAGGCGATCACCTCCGCCTGCACCGCGTCCCGGTCGCCCTTGTCACCCCCGGGTAATCGCTTCGGCAGGAAGCCGCCCTTGGCGCCGGTGGGCACGATCACGGTGTTCTTGACCGTCTGCGCCTTCATCAGCCCGAGCACCTCGGTGCGGAAGTCCTCCCGGCGGTCCGACCAGCGGATGCCGCCGCGGGCCACCGGGCCCGCGCGCAGGTGGGTCCCCTCCACCCGGGGCGAATAGACGAAGATCTCGTAGCGGGGCCGGGGCAGCGGCGCCTCTTCCAGCGCCCGCGGGTCGAACTTGATGGCGATGGCGGGGGGCTCGCGGCCCTCTGCATCCAGCCGGAAGAAGTTGGTGCGCAGGGCTGCATCCAGCACACCGCTGTAGGCGCGCAGTATCCGGTCCTCGTCCAGCGTCGCCGCCGCCGACACTGAGCGGGCGATTCGGCGGCGGCACTCCTCGAGCCCGGCGCGCGCCTCGCCGGCGTCCTGATCCGGGTCGAACTGCAGCCGGAACCGGCGCACCAGCAGCGCGGCCATCTCGGCGTGGCGTGCCAGCACCGACTCCATGTAGGGCTGGGAGAACGGCAGGCCCAGCTGGAGGAGGTACTTGGAGACCGCCCGCAGTATCGAGGTCTCCCGGGCGCTGAGGCCGGCCTCCAGCACCAGCCGGTTCAGCCCGTCGTTCTCGCAGTCGCCGGCCAGTACCCGGGCAAAGGCGTCCTCGAAGCGGCGCTCGGCTTCCGCGGGATCGATGGCGGCGCCGCGCGGATGCTCGAGCTCGAAGTCCTGGATCCACCAGGCGCTGCCGTCGTCCATCTCCAGTTGATACGGCCGCTCGCTCACCACGCGCACGCCCAGATTCTCGAGGATGGGCAGGGCATCGGACAGCGGCAGCGGCTCGTCGGGACGGAATATCTTGAAGTGCAGCCGCTCCGTGACGCCGGGCGGACGGTAGAGCTCCGTGTCCTCGCCGGGTCCCGCCTCACCGCCGGCCAGCCGGTCCAGAGTCTCCACGTCGCCGCAGGCGGCGGCCGGCGGGATGTCCTCCTCGTAGGCCAGCGGGAAGACGTGGCCGTAGCGGCGGTCCAGCGCGATGCCGCGGGCCTCGCCCAGGTGTTCCACCAGGGCGGCCGCGAGACGGTCCTGCCAGGTCACCACGGCCTCGCCGATATCCTGTTCGATCTGGCGGATGGAGATGCGCGGCTTGCGGCCCTGCTCGATGTGCACGATGAGGTGCAGCCGTGCGAGCACGGATTCCGAGAGTTCCACCGAGGACTCGATGCTGACCCCGTCGAAGGCCTGCATCAGGATGGTCTCGATACGCTGGCGGACCCGGGTGTTGTATTTCTCCCGCGGCACGAAGACGAGGCACGAGAAGAAGCGGCGGAAGGCGTCCCGGCGCAGGAACAGCTTCACCCGCTGGCGCTCCTGCAGGTTCAGGATGCCCGCGGTGGTGCGCGAGAGGTCCTGCACCGAGGCCTGGAACAGCTCGTCCCGGGGATAGGTGTCCAGCACGTGCATCAGCGCCTTGCCACGATGGCCGCTGGGGTCGAGCTCGGCGCGCTCGATGACCCGGCGCACCTTCAGTCTGAGCAGCGGGATGGCCCGGGGACTCTCGTTGTAGGCCACCGAGGTGAACAGCCCCAGGAAACGCTTCTCGCGCACCGGCTCGCCCTGGTCGTCGAAGACCTTCACGCCGATGTAGTCGAGGTGGCTCGGCCGGTGCACGGTGGAGCGGGCGTTGGCCTTGGTCAGGGTCAGCAGCTCCCGGGAGCGGGCCTGGCGGCGCATCTCCGGCGTCATCGTGACCCGGCGTTCGGCGGAGCGGCGTTTCGACAGGATGCCGAGGCCGGTATCCGGCACCGGCCTGAGCTGCGCCTCGCCGTTGCCGCGCACCACCTCGTATTCCTGATAGCCGAGGAAGGTGAAATGATCGTCCGCCATCCATTCGAGCAGCCGCCGGCTCTCGTCCACGAGCGTCTGGTCGGCCCGGCCGGCAGGGCCCTCCAGCGCGGCGGCCGCCTCGAGCATCCTGCCCCGCATCCGCCGCCAGTCCCGCACGGCCAGGCGCACGTCGCGCAGCGTCTCCTCCAGGGCCCGCTTCAGGGCGGCCATGCGCCGTTCGCTGGTCTCCCGGTCGATCTCCAGGCGCACGAAGGACTCCACCCGGCCCTCATCGGCGCCACGGGGCCGGACGCCGGTGAGCCGTCCCTTCGCGTCCCGCTCCACCCGCACCAGCGGGTGCACGGTGAGATGCACGTTGGCGCCGGTGCGGGCGACCGCCATGCCCAGGGAGTCCACCAGGAACGGCATGTTGTCGTTCACCATCTCCACGATGGTATGGCTCGATTCCCAGCCGTCGCGGGCGGGCTCCGGGTTATAGATGCGCAGCCGGTGGCGCCCGCGGCGCCGGGTCATACCGAGTTCCAGGTGGGCCAGCGCCGCGCCGGCCAGGTTCTCCGGCGTCGCCACCCGCAGGTCCTCGACGTCGACGTCGGCATAGTAGTGGCGGATGAAGGTGCGCAGGCGGGCGCGGTTTCGGAACGGCCCGGAGCCGCGTACGGCGCCGACGATCTCCTCCAGGAGCCGGTCTTTCTGGTCCGAGGTCCGGCGCAGCGTTTTTGGGCTCACGTTGATCGTTGTTCCTGACTCGGCCGGCGGGGACTCCGGCGGGTGTGCCCGTCTTCCAACGGGGCGCCAGTATACACGACGCCGCCGTTCGACCGCGGCCGGGCGCATGCTGGTATGCTGCCGCGCAGCGAGTCATGTCAGGACGCCGGCGGGAGCCGCCGGCGTGCCAGGAGGAGACCGTCCGGCCATGGCCACCGACGACCGGGACAGCGCGTTCCACACCGACCTCGACCCACGCGAGGACTATGCGGGCTATCTGCGTCTGGACCGGCTGCTCGCCGCCCAGCGCCTGCTGAGCGATCCGCCGCATCACGACGAGATGCTGTTCGTCATCCAGCATCAGGTGGCGGAACTCTGGTTCAAGCTCACCATCCACGAGCTGGAGGCCGCCATGGCCGCCATCCGGCGCGACGATCTCGCCCGGGCCGCCAAGATACTGGCGCGGGTGAAGCAGGTGCAGCACCAGCTCTACAGCCAGTGGGACGTGCTGGACACCCTCACGCCGAGCGAGTATGCGGAGTTCCGCCACGTCTTCGGCCAGGCCTCCGGGTTCCAGTCGCCCCAGTACCGCCTGGTGGAGTTCATGCTGGGCAACAAGGATCCCGCCAAGACGAAGGTGTTCGCCCGCCACGAGGAATGGCACCGCCGCCTGCACGCCGCGCTGGAGGCGCCGGCCATCTTCGACGAGTTCCTGCGCCACCTGGCCCGCATCGGTCTGCCCGTGCCGCGAGAGGCTGTGGAACGGGACTTCACCGAGCCCCGGGAGCCCGACGACCGGGTGGTGGCGGTGCTCGGCGAGATCTATACCCGGCCCGAGCGCCACTGGCAGGCCTACGAGCTGGCGGAGGCGCTGATGGACGTGTCGAACAACTTCCAGTTCTGGCGCTACCACCACCTGAAAACGGTGGAACGCATCATCGGCCACAAGCGCGGCAGCGGCGGTACCTCCGGAGTCAGCTTCCTGAAACGGGCCCTGGACTACGATTTCTTCCCGGAGCTGATCCGGGTGCGCACGGAACTCGCCGACCGCACTCAGTAGTGGGGCGCGCCCAGCAGCCGCGCCCGCGCCAGCAGGCGCTCGAGCAGCACGTCCAGCGTGTGCACCTCCTCCTCGCTGAGCCCGTGCAGCAGTTCCCGCTCGAACTTCAGCGCCAGCGGGGCCACCTCGGCGTAGACGGCCTCGCCGTCGGCCGAAAGGTGCAGTATCGAGCGGCGCCGGTCCTGGTCGGCGAAACGCCGGTTGATGCGGCCGCTCTTGATCAGCTTGCCCACGGCGCGGCTGACCGCCACCTTGTCCATCAGCGTGCGCTCGGCCACCTCGGAGGCGGACAGGCCCGGGTGGCGGCTCAGCACCGCCATGATGCGCCACTCGGGGATCGACAGGCCGAAGCGCCTGGAATAGGCGCCCGCGATGGTCGCGCTCACCGTGTTGGAGAGTATGGACAGGCGGTAGGGGAGGAAGTCCTCCAGTATGAGTTCTCGTTGCTGGTCGGCCATGGTCTCCATCCGTCGGGCCGGCATCTCGCCGCACACCGGCCGAGGTTAGCCGCCGCGACCGCCACTGGCCAGCCCGGAGATGCCGCAAGGCCGGACCGTCAGGCGAGATGGGGGGCGGCGAGGTATTCCCGGGACTGCATCTCGATCAGCCGGCTCACGGTGCGCTCGAACTCGAAGGCGAGGCGGCGCCCGCGGTAGAGCTCGTGCGGCGGCGCCGCCGCCGACAGGATGAGGTTGACCCGGCGCTCGTAGAATTCGTCCACCAGGGCGATGAAGCGCCGTGCCTGGTTCTCGCTGTCCCGGTCGAACACCGGGACGTTCGCCACTATCACCGTGTGATAGCGCCGGGCGATCTCGATGTAGTCGTCCTGGCTGCGCGGCCCGTCGCACAGCTCGGCGAACTCGAACCAGACGACGCCGCCGGCGAGACGCACCGTGCGCACCGGCCGGCCCTCGATGGTGAGGACGCGGCCGCTCTCCTCCCGGCCCGGGGCGATGCGGTGGAAGTAGCGCGCCAGGTTGCGGTCCGCCGCCTCGTCCAGGGGGGCATGGTAGATCTCCGCCTCCTCCAGCACCCGCAGCCGGTAGTCCGTCGCGGCGTCCAGGTGGAAAACCCGGCAGTGGCGCTCGATGGCGTCGATGGCGGGCAGGAACTGCTGGCGCTGCAGCCCGTCCCGGTAGAGTTCCGACGGCGGCAGGTTGGAGGTGGCCACCAGGGTGATGCCGCGGCGGAACAGCCGGCGCAGCAGACGTCCCAGGATCATGGCGTCGGCGATGTCGGAGACGAAGAACTCATCGAAGCACAGCACCCGGGTGTCCGCCGCCATGTCCGCGGCCACCCGGTCCAGCGGGTCCTCCAGGCGCCCGTGGCGCTTCAGCGCCCCGTGCACCCGCCGCATCATGCGGTGGAAGTGGATGCGCAGCTTGTCCTCGAAGGGCAGTTCCTCGAAGAACAGGTCCATGAGCAGGGTCTTGCCGCGGCCCACGCCGCCCCAGAGATAGAGTCCGCGCACCGGCTCCACCGGGAAGCGCCCGGGGAAACGGCGGGCGAGGCCGCGGCGCAGCGCCGTACCGGCGCCGGTGTCGGCGACCAGCTCGTCGTGCAGGCGCTGCAGCTCCGCAACTGCGGCCTCCTGGGCCGGGTCGCGGGTCAGGTCCTCCCGGCGCACGCATTCCAGGTAACGGTGGCGGATGGTCATGGCGCCACGGAGCCTACACCGTCCGGGCGTCGTCCTCCACAAGGCTTCGACAGGCGCCGCCCGCGGACGGGATGTTAGAATTGCCGGGATACTTCGCCATCGCATGAGTCGAACGTAGGAGGGCCTTCAGGCCCGATCCGTTAACGCACAGGAGGGCCTTCAGGCCCGATCCGTGCAGGGGAGGGGCCTCAGCCCCGATCCGATAACCAAGAGAGGGGATGATACGTGGAACGCGAATCCATGGAATTCGACGTCGTGATCGTCGGCGCCGGGCCGGCCGGTCTGGCCGCGGCCTGCCGGCTCAAGCAGCTGGCGCAGGAGAAGGGCCGCGAGCTCTCCGTCGTCGTCGTGGAGAAGGGCTCGGAGATCGGCGCTCACATTCTCTCGGGCAACGTGTTCGAGCCAAGGGCGCTGGACGAGCTGTTCCCGGACTGGAAGGAGCGGGGCGCGCCGGTAGACACCGGGGTGATCCGTGACGACATCTACTACATGACGTCGGAGAAGGGCGCCATGAAGGTGCCGGGGCCGTTCGTGCCGGGTCCCATGCACAACGAGGGCAACTACATCATCAGCCTCGGCAGGCTCTGCGTCTGGCTGGCCGAGCAGGCCGAGGCGCTGGAGGTGGACGTCTTCCCGGGCTTCGCCGCCGCCGAGGTGCTGTACGAGGACGGCAAGGTGGCCGGCGTCATCACCGGCGACATGGGTGTGGACAAGGAGGGCAACCGGAAGGACGCGTTCACGCCGGGCTACGAGCTGCGGGCGCGCTACACCATCTTCGCCGAGGGCGTGCGCGGCAATCTCGGCAAGGAGCTGATGGAGAAATACGACCTGCGTGCGGACGCCGACCCCCAGCACTACGGCATCGGCCTGAAGGAGGTGTGGGAGATCGACCCGGCGAAGCACGAGGAAGGCCTGGTGGTGCATTCCCTCGGCTGGCCGCTGAGAAACGACACCGAGGGCGGCGGGTTCCTCTACCACGCCGGGAACAACCAGGTGTATCTCGGCCTGATCATCGCGCTGAACTACTCCAACCCTCACCTCGACCCCTTCGGCGAGTTCCAGCGCTGGAAGACCCATCCGAAGATCCGCCGGTACCTGGAGGGCGCCGAGCGTATCTCCTACGGTGCCCGGGCGGTCAACAAGGGCGGCCTGCAGTGTCTGCCGAAGACCTGTTTCCCGGGCGGGCTGCTGGTGGGCTGCGATGCCGGCTACCTGAACGGGGTGAAGATCAAGGGCACCCACACGGCGATGAAGACGGGGATGCTGGCGGCGGAATCGGTGTTCGAGGCCTTCGAGGCCGGCGACGAGGGCGGCAGCGAGCTCGTCGCCCACGAGGAGCGGGTGAAGAACTCCTGGGTCTACGAAGAGCTGTACCGGGCGCGCAACTTCGAGCCGTCCCAGCACAAGTTCGGCACCTTCTTCGGCTCGGCCTTCACGTTCCTGGACCAGAACATCATGCGCGGGCGCATGCCGTTCACCCTGCACAACCGGGTGCCGGACCACGAGGAGCTGAAGCCGGCCGCCGAGTGCGAGAAGATCGACTACCCGAAGCCGGACGGTGTCCTCACCTTCGACCGGCTGTCTTCCGTGTTCCTCTCCAACACCAACCACGAGGAAGACCAGCCGGTGCACCTGCAGCTGAAAGACCCCTCGCTGCCCATCGACCACAACCTGCCCACTTACGACTGCCCGTCCCAGCGCTACTGCCCGGCGGGTGTCTACGAGGTGGTGGAAGAGGAGGGCAGCAAGATCTTCCGCATCAATGCGCAGAACTGCGTGCACTGCAAGACCTGCGACATCAAGGACCCGAAGCAGAACATCCACTGGGTGACGCCGGAGGGCGGCGGCGGCCCGAACTACAGCGGCATGTGACGCCCCGGCGGCCGGGCGTTCTCAGGCGTCTGCCTGGTCGTCTTCCGGGCCCGCTTCGCCGTCCGGTTCGATGTCGACCAGCACGGCCTCGGCCTCCACGAAATCGCCTTCGGCGACGCGGACGCGCTCGACCCGGCCGCCGGTGCCGGCGCGCAGCGTGAATTCCATCTTCATGCCCTCGAGCACGAGCAGCCTGTCGCCTTCCTCTACCCGGCTGCCCTCACCGACCGCCACTTCCACCACGCGTCCCGGCATGGGGGCAGCCGGGTGGGCGTCGGTCTCCGGCAGGGCGGCTTCGGTGGCCCAGGGGTCGGCGATGTCGAACTCCCGGGTCTCCCGGTCCACCGTGACCTGAACCCGGCGTGCCGTGCAGGCGATCTCCACCGCGCGGGATTCGCCGTCGATCTCGGCCACCAGCCCGCGGCAGCCGGTGTCGATCAGCCGCACCCGGTGCCACTCCCCGGCGTCTTCCTGCCCGTCGCCCCCCGCATCGACTATGGCCATGGTGAACGTCTGGGGCCCGCCGCGGGCCGTTATGCGCCGCTCGCCGGCCGCGGTGTCGAAGGCGAGGGTGGTGCCGGCGGCGGGGCGCCCGCGCCAGGCGTCCGCCGCGCCCCAGGGTGATGCGTCCTCGCCGGCCCGGCGCTGCAGCCGGCGCATGACCGCCGCCGCGGCCATGAGCAGGACTCCGTCCGGCACCGGTGTCGCCCGCGTGAGGTCGCTCAGCTCCCGGTCCACGTAGCCGGTGTCGCTGCGTCCCTTCTCGAACGCCGGGGTACGGGCCAGCCGCCGCAGGAAAGCCAGGTTGTTGCGCGGGCCGAACAGCACACAGCCGGCCAGCGCGGAGTGCAGATGCCGGAGCGCGGAGTCCCGGTCGGGACCGCTCGCAATGAGCTTTGCGACCAGCGGATCGTAGTAGCGCTCCACGGCGTCGCCGGCCTCGTAGCCGGTGTCCATGCGCACCAGGGGGTCGCTGCGGGGCCAGTCGAACACCTCGATGGCACCGGTGGACGGCAGGAAATCCCGTGCCGGGTCCTCGGCGTAGATGCGCGCCTCGATGGCGTGGCCCCGGCTGGCGATCTCGCCCTGGGCGGCGGGCAGCGGCTCGCCGCTGGCCACCCGGAGCTGCCACTCCACGAGGTCCAGCCCGGTGGTCAGCTCCGTCACCGGGTGCTCCACCTGCAGCCGGGTATTCATCTCCAGGAAATGGAACTGCCCGCGGTCGTCCAGCATGAACTCCACGGTGCCCGCGTTGACGTAGGCCACGGCGCGGCCGGCGGCCAGCGCCGCGCCGTGCAGCGCGTCGCGCTGGTTGCGCGTGAGCCCGGGCGCCGGCGACTCCTCCAGAATTTTCTGCTGGCGCCGCTGCATGGAGCACTCGCGTTCGTACAGGTGCACCAGGTTGCCGTGGCTGTCGCCGAAGATCTGCACCTCGATATGCCGCGGCCGATCGATGAACTTCTCCAGGATGATCTCGTCGTCGCCGAAGGCGGCCTGCGCCTCCCGCCGGGCCGCGGTCCAC
>CAYRZI010000016.1:0-36731 GCA_964428605.1 uncultured Woeseiaceae bacterium | reverse complement strand
CAGTACTACCACGCCCGCGCCCAGGAAGAGGGCGAGACCGCCGACTACCAGCGGGCCGCCCGCTGGTACCGCAAGTACCTGGACTTCTTCCCCGGCGAGGAGGACTCGGCCCGCACCCACTTCCTGCTGGCTGAGATCCTGTTCGAGAGCGGCGACTACCGGGCCGCCGCCGAGGCTTACGAGGCCACCGCCTACGGCTATGCCTTCCACGACCAGGCCGCCGAGGCGGGCTACGCCGCGCTGCTCGCCTATCGCCGCCACGAAGAGTCCCTGCAAGCAGAGGCACGCGCCGCCTGGCACGAGCGCTCTCTCGACAGCGCACTGCGCTTCGCGGCCACCTTCCCCGCCCATCCGGAGACGGGCGCCGTGCTGACCACGGTGGCCGAGGACCTGTTCGGCCAGGGCCGCTACGAGGAGGCGATCGCCGTGGCCGGCGACGTGGTGGCGAAGATGCCGCCGGTGGATCCTGCGCTGGAGGAGACGGCCTGGCGCGTCATCGCCCACGCCCGCTTCGATCTGGGCCGCTACGCAGAGGCGGAGTCGGCCTACCTGGAGCTGCGGGCGCGCACCGATCCGGAGGACACCGATACGCTGGCGGAGATCCGCCGGCGTATCGCCTCGTCCATCTACAAGCAGGGCGAGATCGCCCGGGACGCGGGAGAGTCCGAGGCGGCGGTGGGGCACTTCCTGCGGGTCGCCGCCGTGGTACCCGCAGCGGAAATCCGCGAGACGGCGGAATACGACGCCGCGGCCGTGCTGATCGCGATGCAGGCCTGGGAACGGGCAGCGGGGGTCCTCGAGAACTTCCGCCGGGATTACCCGGACAGCGGGCGCAGCGACGAGGTAACGCGGCGGCTCGCGGTCGTCTACATGGAGTCGGGCCGCAAGGGGCGCGCGGCGAGCGAGTTCCGCCGCATCGCCGTCGCCGGTTCCACCACGCCGGACCTGCAGCGCGAGGCGCTGTGGCAGGCGGCGGATCTGTACCGCGAGACGGGCGGCGCCGCCGATGAGCGCGCGGTACTCGGCGACATCGTCGAGCGCTTCCCGGCGCCGGTGACCGAGGCTGCCGAGGCACGGCAGCGTCTGGCCGATCTCGCCGGGGAAGCCGGCGATGCCGCCGCTCGGCAGCGCTGGCTGGAGGCCATCGTCAGCGCCGACGCCGACGCCGGCGAGGCACGCACCGAGCGCACGAAGTTCCTGGCGGCGAGGGCTTCGCTGGAACTGGCCGAGCCGAAGCGGCGCTCCTTCGCCGCCGTGCCACTGACCCATCCGCTGAAGGAAAGCCTGGCCGCCAAGAAGGCCATGATGGAGGAGCTGCTCGATGCCTACGGCAGGGCGGCGGACTACGGCGTGGCCGAGGTGACGACGGCGGCGACCTTCCGCATCGCGGAGGTCTACCACCGCTTCAGCAAGGACCTCATGGATTCCGAGCGGCCCGACGGTCTCGACGCGCTGGAACTCGAGCAGTACGAGATCCTGCTGGAGGAACAGGCGTTCCCGTTCGAGGAGAAGTCCATCGAGCTGCACGAGGTGAATGCAGCCCGTGCCAACGACGGCGTGTACGACGAATGGGTGCGCCGCAGCTTCGAGGAACTCGCGGCGCTGATGCCGGCGCGCTATGCGAAGGCGGAGAAGACGGAAGATGCGTTACCGAAACTGTACTGATACGCGCGCCCCTGCCCGCAGCCGCAGGCTGCGTCTCGCCGCGCTGGCCGGGGCCATGGCGCTCGCGGCGGGCTGCGCGAGCACCGGCGGGCCGGGGCCGGAAGATGCCGCGCCGGTGGACCCGGAGGCCCGGGTCGCACCCGCGGTAAGGGCCGATTACGACAAGGCGGTGGCGCTGCTGGAAGCCGGGGACCTGGAGGGAGCCGAGGCGCTGCTGCAGCGCTTCGTCGTGGCCAATCCGGGCTACCCGGGGGCCTGGACCAACCTGGCCACCGTCTACCGGCAGGCGGACCGGAGCGCCGATGCGCGCGAGGCCCTGGACCGGGCGCTGGCACTGGACGAGGGCTACGCCCCCGCGCTGAACCAGCTCGGTGTGATGCACCGGGAGGCCGGTCGCTTCAATGAGGCGGAGGCCGCTTATTTGAAGGCCGTCACAGCGGACCCCGAGTACCCGTTGGCACACTTCAACCTCGGCGTGCTGAACGACCTCTACCTGGGCAGCCCGGAGACGGCGCTGACCCACTACGAGCGGTACCAGGCGCTCACAAGAGGAGGCGACGAGACGGTGGCGATGTGGATTGTGGATATAAGACGGCGTCTCGGCATCGAGACCCAGTCGGCGAGGGCGGACTGATGCGCCGCCCTGCCGCTATGCGCCTGCTGCCCGTGCTCGTCCTGCTGGCCGTGCCGGCGTTCGCTCCCCCGGCCGCCGCGCAGGAGGCCGAAGAGCGGGATGCGCTGGAGCCGGCGGTCTCGGGCGAGGCGCTGTCTGCCGAGGCGTCCGCGCCGCCGGTGCGCGGCGAGGCCCGGGTGATGGACGAGCTGGACCTGGAGCGTACCGAGATCACCGGTAACCGGGAGCTGCCAAAGGTGCTCTACATCGTACCCTGGAAGGCCTCCGATCTGGGCGACCTGGTCGGGCGCCCCGTGAACAGCCTGCTGGACGAGGTGCTCGCACCCGTGGACCGGGAGGTCTTCGTCCGCCAGGTCGATTACTACCAGAACCTGTATGCCGGCCCGGAGGCCGGCGGGGAGTCCGGCAGCGATGCCGGCGATACGCAATGACGTTTGATTTTTAGAGGAGCAATCAAATGGATATGTTCGGCGCCATCGTGCGTTTCTTCCAGGACGGGGGCGAATTCATGTACCCCATCCTGCTGGTATTCGGGCTCGGCATGGCGATCGCCATCGAGCGGTACCTGTTCCTGACTTACTCGGGGGCCACCAACCGCCAGCTCTGGAACAAGATCGTGCCCTATCTGAAGGCGGGCAACTTCCAGAAGGCGGTGGAGCTGACCAGCAAATCGAAGGCGGCCATCGGCACCATCCTCACCTACGGTCTGTACCGCATCCGCTCGGCCCGGCGCCGGGACGACATCGAGAAGGCCATGGAGGAGAGCATGATGGAGGTGCTGCCGAAGCTGGAGAAGCGCACCCATTATCTCGCCACGCTGGCCAACATCGCCACGCTGCTCGGCCTGCTCGGCACCATCATCGGCCTGATCCGCGCCTTCACCGCGGTAGCGAACGCCAACCCGGCGGAGAAGGCGGACATGCTGTCGGCCAGCATCTCGGTGGCCATGAACACCACGGCCTTCGGCCTGATGGTGGCCATCCCGCTGCTGCTGATCCACACGGTGCTGCAGACCAAGACGAACCAGATCGTGGACAGCCTGGAGATGGCCTCGGTGAAGTTCCTGAACGCCATCACCGAGCGTGAAGGCAAGGGCGCGGAGGCAGCATGATCCGCAACCGCAGGCCCCGGCGCCACATCGAGGCGGCGGAGCTCAATATCACCGCGTTCATGAACCTCATGGTGATCCTGGTGCCGTTCCTGCTGATTACGGCGGTGTTCTCGCGACTGGCGATTCTGGAGTTGAATCTGCCAGGCTCCTCTTCCGAGCCCGCCGCCGAACCCCAGCAGACGCTCACCCTGGAGATCACCGTGCGTTCGGACATGATCGAGATCGGTGACCGCAACCAGGGCCTGCTATCGCGTATCCCCAACACCGAGGACGGCTACGACCTTGAGGCGATGGCGGACAAGCTGCAGGCGATCAAGGCCCGTTTCCCGGACAAGCTGGACGCTACGCTGCTGTTCGAGCCCGACATTCCCTACGACGTGCTGGTGCAGGTGATGGACAAGGTGCGGGTGGCCGAGACCGTGGTGGCGGGGAACCTCGTCAAGGGTGAACTGTTCCCGGAGATCTCCGTCGGGGACGCGGTCGCGAGAGCGGACGGAGCCTGAATCATGGCACTGCACTCGAATCGCGCAAAGCGCATGGATCGCCGGCACAAGCGCTCGAAGGGCGCGACCGGCCTGAACCTGGTGTCGCTGATGGACATCTTCACCATCCTGGTGTTCTTCCTGCTGGTGAACTCCGCGGAGGTGGAGGTGCTGCCGAACGCCAAGGACGTGCAGCTGCCGGAATCCATCGCCGAGCAGAAGGCGGAGGAGACGGTGGTTATCCTGGTCTCCGAGACGGAGATCCTGGTGCAGGGCGCGCCGGTGATCACGATCGAGCAGGCCATGGCCGAGGACACGAACGTGCTGGAGCCGCTGAAGGCGGCGCTGGTGTCGCAGAACGACCGTGTGCTGCGCCGGACGGCGGACGCCGAGATCGCGCAGCGGGCCGTCACCATCATGGGTGACCGCGACATCCCGTACCGGCTGCTGAAGAAGGTGATGCGGACCTGCAGCGATGCCGACTACGGCCGAATCTCGCTGGCGGTGTTGCAGAAGAGCTCGGAGCAGCTCGCCCAGGTGACCGATACCGGGGCGTGACAGGGAGCAGGGGTTTGGACATTCCTTTCTACAGAGAATACGAGCTGCCGTGGACCGTAGCGACGGGCCAGGAGCAGCGCTTCCGGCGCATCCTCGGTATCGTCTGCGGCGTGCTGCTCGTGCTCGGCCTGGTCTGGCCCTGGCTGCCGGTGCCCGAGCGTGACCCGCTCGAGAGCGAGGAGATCCCGGAGCGTTTCGCCAAACTGCTGCTGGAGGAGCGCACACCGCCGCCGCCTCCGCCGCCGCCGAAAGTGGAGGAGAAACCCGACGAACCCGAGCCGGTGGTGGCCGAGGAGGCAGTGCCGGAAGAGGTGGTGCCGGAACCCGAGCCCGAACCGGTGGACCGGGTGGAAGAGGCGCGCGAGAAGGCCTCGGTGGCGGGGCTGCTGCCCTTCGCCGACGAGTTGAAGGACCTGCGTGACAATGACGCGGTCGCGGCCGTCACGGCTGACAAGGAGCTGACCGGGTCGGTGGGCACGGGGCCCAGCAACGAGCGCTCACTGATCACCTCCAACGTGGCCGGCGGCAGCGGCGGCATCAACACCGCATCGCTGTCGCGCAACACCGGCGGCAGCGGTCTGGCCTCGCGCGACACCACGAAAGTGGCGAGCCCGGTGGCCGGCGTCGGCGGCGGTGGCGGCGAGGCCCGGCGCACGGGCGACAGCGGCAAGGCCTCGCGCAGCCGCGAGGAGATCGAGCTCGTCTTCGACCGCAACAAGGGCGCCATCTACGCGCTGTACAACCGGGCCCTGCGCCGCGACCCGACGCTGCAGGGCAAGCTCGTGCTGCGGCTGACCATCGCGCCGTCGGGTACGGTCACCGCCTGCGAGATCGTCTCCAGCGACCTCGGCGACGAGGAACTGGAGCGCAAGCTGGTCCAGCGCGTGAAACTCTTCCGCTTCGACGCCAAGGACGTGGAAGCGGTCACCACCACCAAACCAATCGACTTCTTCCCCGCCTAGAAGACAGGTGCCGGACCGAACTTTTGCAACTTTCTGAACTTGTTTTTCAGGCAAGGCGTCTGCCGGTCGGGCTAGCGCTCCCGAGAAGTTGCATAAGTTGCAAAAGTTCGGTCCGGCACCATCAACCCATCAACTGCAGGAGGCGCCGTAGGCGAAGCAGCTGTAGCAGCGGTGGTGGCGCAGGTGGACGCGGCGGCCTTCGGCTTCTGCCAGACTGCTGCCGAGGTCGTAGGCCTGGTCGTCGTCCACCAGCGTGCAGGCATACACCCGCATGCGGCCTTCCTTCTTGATCACCATGCGCGAATAGGCGCACATGAACTCCCGTCGTGATGCCTCGGTGTGATACCGGGTCATGCAGTCTTCGGTGATCTCCGGCACGTCCGGCGCGCTGCCGGGCACACCGAAATCCGGGAACGAGACGATTCGGATCGTGCTGTCGATGCCGCTCGCTGCAAACAGGCGACGGAAGGCCTCGTCTGCCGCGGCGCTGTCTTCGCCCCGCTCGGACTGCCGGGCCACCGAGACGGAGAACCCGAGCGCCGCCAGCGAACGGATGCCCTCCAGCGCCGCATCGAAGCTGCCGGCGCCCCTGCCGGCGTTGTGCCGGTCGCGCTCCGGCCAGTCGATGCTGACGCGGAAGGCAATCGGATTACCGCTGGCCTGCAGGCTCGCGATCTGCTCAAGCCGCTTCAGCACCGGTTCGGTGCCGTTCGTAAGCACCAGGCAGGGGCGCAGCGAGGCCGCATGGCGCAGGATGCGCACGAAGTCCTTCACGATGAACGGCTCGCCGCCCGTGAACGAGAACTGCCTCACGCCCCGCTCGCACGCCTCCGCCATCAGTGGCTGCACGTCCTCCAGCCGGATCCGGTCGAGGCGCGTATCGCCGGGCTTCGACCCCTCCAGACAGAACGGGCAGGCCAGATTGCAGGCCGTGCCGGTATGGAACCAGAGCTCGTCGAGCGCGTGTGCGTCGATGTATCCGCGCGGCTGTCCGTCGCCCGCGAATAACAGAGATGAGGGTTCAGTCTTCAACGAGGCTCAGCGTTTCTAGCATGGATGCCAGCGCATCGTCGTCCTCGCCGGCGTGCTCCAGCGAACAGTTGTAGGTGAGGAAGAGCGCGAGCGTGCCCGCGCGCAGGAACCACTGGCGCACGAATACGCTGTCGCCCTCGATGTCATGGCGGAAGCCACGGAAATCGCCGCAGACCACCGCCTCGGACCGCGCACCTTCCTCCGGGTGCTGCGCCGCGAAGCCCTGCAGGTCCTGGTCGGTGACCGGCTCGTCCTTGCGCGCCGCGCCGATGCGCAGCGCGCCCGCGCCGTCCGGATGATAGATGACGTCGGCGTCTTCCTCGCTGCGGCCCGTCCAGCCGGCGGCGAGTCGCACCGCCCAGGAATTGCCCGCGTAAACGCTCATGATCTTGTCTGCCGGGTCACCCGGTTCTCCTCTCTGTGCTCGTAGATCCGCGCCAGCCGGCGCGGAGAAATCCCCATAGCATAGCCCAGAGCGAGCAGCCGGTTGCCGAGCGTGCGACGCAGCCAGCCGTCCCGCTCCCAGCGGCGGGGCGAGACCCCGAGCGGCACGGGCAGCGGGGCGAAGATGCCGCGGCGCCTGGCGCGACGGACCAGCGGTACCTCCTCGAACAGTGGCTCGTCCGGAAAACCGCCGCATTCCAGATAGATGTCGCGGCGGAAGAACAGCCCCTGATCGCCGTAGGGCGTGCCGAGCCGCGCGCGGAAATTGATCAACGCGGCGAGCAGGCGGCGGCCCGGCGTCCCGCTGCCGCGGAAGCGGAAGCGGAAATACCCGCCGACGGCGCCCGCTCGGCCGGCCGCGCGTATCCTCGCCACCGCGTCGGGCTCGGGTAGCGCGTCCGCGTGCAGGAACCAGAGCCAGTCGGCGTCTGCCGCCAGCGCCCCCGCGTGCTGCTGAGGCCCGCGGCCCGGCCGGGCCGCGAGGCAGCGTGCTCCCGCGTCCGCGCACACCCGGCGCACGGCGTCGTCGTCGCCGGCGCTGACCACCAGGATCTCGTCCGGCTCGTCGCCGAGGCGCACGAGCAGCCCTGCCAGCGGTTCGGCATCTCCGCGCACCGGGATTATGACGGCAACCCGGCCGCCGCTTACCGGCGCAGGCCGAGCCACAGGCGGAACAGCCTTGCGACGAGAGGGGTAAGGCGACTGCGGTTGTAGGCATCCGCCAGCCGGCGCAGATACTCCGCGCGGGTCGGGTAGGCGAACACCGCCGGATCCAGGGCGCCCAGCCCCTCGCCGCGGGCCAGCAGCAGGGACAGCGCCGCGATCTGCTCACCCGCGTCACTGCCGACCAGCGTCGCGGACAGGATGCGGTCGCCGCCCTTCTCGGTCAGCACCCGTGCAAAGCCCGTCGTGTCGCCGGTGGCGCGGCCGCGGTCGAGCTCACCCCAGTCGACCTCGTAGACGTCGAACTCGCCGTCCTTGAGGTCCGCTTCCTCGGCGCCGACGTGGGCCACCTCCGGCCGGGTATAGACGCAGCGGGTCACGTGGCGGGCGTCCACCGACCCGTTGCCGGGGAACAGCGCATTGCGGATCACCGTGCGCGCCTGCCGGTCGGCATTGCTGGTGTAGCGCTGACGCGAGGCCACGTCGCCGATGGCGTAGACGGCTCGATTCGTCGTGCGCAGCCGCTCGTCGGCCCGGACGCCGTCGCGGGAGTCGTACTCCACGCCGGCGGTCTCGAGCGCCAGCCCTTCGACGTTCGGCTGGCGGCCGAGCGCCACCAGCACGGCGTCCGCTTCCGCGGTCGTCCCGCCCGCGCGTACCGTCACCGTGGCGCCCCGCCGTTCCACCGATTCCACTGCTGCGCCGAAATGACAATGCACACCGTCCCCGCGCAGCCGGTCGGCGAGCAGCTCACCCGCCGCCGGAATCTCCGCCGGCAGCGGCCGGTCGGCAGCCTCGAACAGGTGCACCTCGGTGCCGAGCAGCGCCATCGCCTGGGCAAGTTCCGAGCCCACGGCGCCCGCGCCCAGGACGGCAAGCCGCCGGGGCTGTTCGCGCAGATCGAAGAACGTCTCGTTGGTCAGCGCCCCGGCGTCGGCCAGTCCGTCGATCGGCGGCAGTGCCGCGCGACTCCCGGTGGCGATGACCACCGAGCGCGCACTGAGCCGGAGATCGCCGACGGCGACGGTGTCCCTGTCCACGAACCGGGCCTCGCCGAGAAAGACGTCCACGCCCGCTTCCGCGTAGCGCTCCACGGAGTCGTGATGGGCGATGCCGGCACGAACGCCGCGCAGCCACTCGAAGGCCTCGTCGAAGTCCGGCTTCTCCCCGCCGCTGGCGCGGCGGCGATTGGCCATGGCCAGCAGCGCCTTGGACGGCACGCAGCCGGCGTTCAGACAGTCGCCGCCCATCGCGTGGCGCTCGACCAGCGCGACTTTCGCGCCCAGGCCCGCCGCGCCGATGGCCGTGACGAGGCCGCCCGGGCCCGCGCCGATCACTACCAGGTGATAACGCCCGGCCGGTGCCGGATTGCGGTAGTCTTCCGGGAAGACCATGCTGCGCCATTCGCGATCCGCCTCCTGTCCGGGATAGCCGCTCACGATTCCGCGGCCTCCGCCCGGGCGAGTTCGTTGCGCAGGGCCCGCGTCGCGTAGCGGGTCACCAGCACCGTCACCAGCGCCGTGGCGCCGAGCCCCGCAATGAACAGCGCCTCGCCGGCGGCGCCCGCCTCGAAGTTGCCGGCGAGCAGCGCGGCCAGGTCCTGGGCCACCGAGCCGATGTAGACGTAGAGCACGGTGGCCGGCAGCATCCCGATCCACGACGCCAGCACGTAATGACCGGTCCTGACCCCAGTCAGGCTGAGGAAGTAGTTCAGCGCGTTGAACGGGAACACCGGCGAGAGCCTGAGCAGCATGACGATGAGGAAGCCCCGGTCCTCGGTGGCGCGGTCCACGGCGGCGAGGCGGCGGTCGGTGCCGACCCTGCGGCGCACCCATTCTCGACCGAGTCCGCGGCCGACCAGGAAGGCCGCCGTCGCGCCGGCCACGCTGGAGACGCTGACCACAATGGTGCCGGTCACCACGCCGAACAGGAAGCCCGCCGCCACCGTCAGTATGGAGCCCGGCACCATCAGCACGGCGGCGGCCACGTAGGTGGCGAAGAAGGCGAGCCAGGCCACGCGGCGGTGCTCGTCGATCCAGCCGATAACGGCTTCGAGCACGCCGCCGATCGGCAGGGCATAGATCACCGCCGCGAGTGCCACCAGCGCGGCGACCAGGATTACCATGCGTCTGCGTGCAGTCATCTCACCTTCCTGTCCGCTCCGTCCTCACCGGCCGGCAGCCAGCGGCGCAGCCGCTGCCGGGCCGCCCGCCTGTCCCCGGTCAGCGCCGCGGCCAGCTCCGGCAGGTCAGAGGCCCGGTCCACGTCCGGCCAGCGGCCCCGGCTCTCCACGCTGAGTCCGGCCGCCCGGCAGGCGCCGGCCAGGGCTTCCGCCAGCCGCGCCGTGCTCCAGGGCAGCGCGGCCAGGTCGGGCCAGGGGCGTGAATTGCCCATGTATACCACGCCGCCGTCCTCGGCCTGCCCCAGCGCCACGTCGGCTGTCTCCAGGTCGGCCGCCGCGGCCCCCAGCGCCGGGCGGTCGAGCAGGGGGCAGTCGAGCCCGATGAACAGCAGCTTCCCGTGTCCTTCGTCGCGCAGACGCGAGTCGATGTCGTTCAGCCGCCCGCCCAGGTTGCCGCCGGTCTGCGCGACGATGTCAGCCGCCGCGAAGCCGAGCCCGCGTGCCCATGCCCGGTCGGCGGCTTCGGCGGGAGACAGCACCACCGGACCCCGCCAGCCGGCCGCGTCCTCCAGCGCACAGGCAAGCAGGCGTTCGGCGAGTTCCCGGGTGGCGCGGGCGCCGAGTTGCGGCACCAACCGCTGCTTCGAGCGGGACGGCGGTTTGCAGAACAGGACGAGTGTGGTGTCGATCTCGGACATGGGGCGTGAGAGTGAAGGCTTGCCTGCGGGAAGACCAGCCCGCCGGCCGAAATATTTCATCGCCGCTTGCCGCGGCAGGAGAGCCGGATGGGCCGGATCGAGTAATATTGGGTCGCGGACCCATCGGGCGGATGGGACTGCTCATCCTGCTCACCCTGGCGAGAGACGGTCGAGATGAAGGGATTCCGGAACATACTCTGCGCCGTAACGCCTGCCGCGGAACATGCGGCGGCCCTGCAGCGGGCCGTCTCCCTGGCGGCGAACAACCAGGCGAGCCTGACGGTGGCGGCGGTCACACCGCGTTTCACGGCGGACTACCGCATGCCCGAAGGCGGTCCGGTTTCCGCCGAAATGCAGGACAGGCTTAAGGCCGAGCACCTGGAGGCGCTGGAGTCCTTCACTGCCCCGTACCGCGGGCGCGTGCAGATCCGGCACGAGGTGCTGGCCGGGCGGGTCTTCATGGAGCTGATCCGTGCGGTCCTGCGCAACGGCCACGATCTGGTGATCAAGCCGGCGGAGAACCCGCGCTACGTCGAGCGGTTGTTCGGCTCCGACGACATGCACCTGCTGCGCAAGTGCCCCTGCCCGCTCTGGCTCACGAAGCCGGGCGAGAAGGCGGACTACGAACGGATACTGGCCGCCGTGGATCTCGGCACCGAGTCCGACGAGGCGTCCCGCGCCGCGTTCGGCGAGCTGGATGCCGCCATCCTGGAGCTGGCGAGTTCGCTGGCCGTGTCCGATTTCACCGAACTGCACGTCGTGCATGCCTGGGATGCACCGGCCGAGAGCATCCTGCGGCGTTGGAACTACGAGCCCGACCATCTGGTGACCCGCTATGTCGATGCCGAACGCGAACGCCATCAGCGGGCGCTGGAGCGGGCACGCCGCGCATTGCGTGAGCGACTCGGCGAGGAGACCTACGATTACGTCTCGCCGCGCTTCCATCTGCAGCGGGGTCCGGCCAGCCGCGCGGTGCCCGATGCGGCCGCGAATCTGCGCGCCGACCTGGTCGTGATGGGCACCCTGGGGCGTTCGGGCATCGCCGGGCTGTTCATCGGCAATACCGCCGAGGCGATCCTGGAGCAGCTGCAGTGCTCGGTGCTGGCGCTGAAGCCGCCTGGCTTCGTCACCCCGGTGGCGGTCGAGGACGCGGCGGACTGATCAGCCCAGCGGCCGTTCGTGGGTCACGTCGTCGGGCAGGCTGGTCCGCTCGAACTGCTCGCCACCGCACAGGATGTCCACGGCACGATCGGCGGCATCCTGATAAGGCTCGAGCACCACGTCCGCGCCCGAGGCCTCGAGTTCCCGGGTCTCGGCCTCGCCGTGGGAGGTAACGGCGATCTGGCCGCGGAAACCGATCTCCCGGCTCGTTTGCAGCAGCGTCTCGCGCATGTCCTCGTAGCTCAGCCCCGTGACGTGCACGGGCGTGGTGGACACCAGCCAGCGGGCCCCGGAGAGGGGCAGGCCGGCCACGAACTCCGGGTCCGTCGCGTCGCCGTACTGCGCCTCGATGCCGAGATCGCGGCAGCGCTTCACCGCGAGCGGGTTGAAGTCGACGCCCAGCACGCGCACCCCCCGTGCCTGCAGCCGGACGGCCACCGAGGTGCCGAAGCGTCCCAGCCCGAACACCAGCACCTCGTAGCCGCCCGCGGCGCGCCCGTCCCGCTCGGAGGGCTCGCGGGGCGTGTCGCGGCGCTCGAAGGGGCCCAGCCAGCGTTCGAACAGCGGGTAGAGCTGCTGGGAGTAGGTGATCAGGTAGGTGGAGGCGGCGATCGTGATCAGGCCCACCATCGTAACCAGGCCCAGGGCCTCCTGGTCCACGTGCCCGAGCGCCACGCCCATGGCGATGAAGATGAGGGAGAATTCGCTGATCTGCGCAACCGTGAGCCCGGCCAGGAAGCCGGTGCGTTTCCGGTAGCCCATGGCACCCATGATCGCCACCACGATCAGGGGATTGCCGATCAGCACGAACAGCGAGAAGACGATGGCGGCCGTCACGTTGGTGCCGAGCAGCGAGAGATCCAGCGTCGCCCCCAGCGCGATGAAGAAGAACAGCAGGAGAAAGTCCCGGAGCGGCGCCAGGCGGGCCGCGATGCTCTCCCGGTACGGCGTCGAGGCCAGCGCCACGCCTGCGAGCAGTCCGCCCACCTCCTTGCCCAGCCCGACGAGGTCGCCGATGGCCGCGAAGACCGCCGCCTGCGCGATGGCATAGATCACCAGCAGCTCGGGCGCATGCGCCAGCCGCTCGGTCAGCGGGTCGGCCACGTAGCGCACGAACAACGCCACGAAGGCGAGCATCGCCAGCGCGGAGGCGAATACGCCGGCAACCGTGCTCCCGGACCCTTCGCCGCCCGCCCCGATGCCGATGGCCGACAGCACGATCATGGCGAACACCACGACGACGTCCTGCACGATCAGGAAGCCGAGCGCGATCTGGCCGTGCAGCGAGTCGATCTCCCGCTTGTCCGACAGCAGCTTCACGATGATGATCGTGCTGGAGAAGGTGAGCGCGACGGCCACGTAGATGCTCGTGAGCACGTCCAGGCCGAGCGCGAGGCCGATCAGGAAACCGAACACGGACGTGAACAGCACCTGGCCGAGCCCGGTCATCAGGGCCACCGCCCCGAGCGAGCGGATGAGCTTGACGTCGAGCTTGATCCCGACCAGGAACAGCAGCACGGCGATGCCGAGCTGGGAGAGGAGTTCTATCTTCTCGTCGGAGCGGACGATGTCCAGGGCGGAAGGGCCGGCCAGCAGGCCCACGGCGATGAAGCTGACGATCAGGGGCTGGCGAAGCAACACCCCGAGAAAGCCGATGATGGCGGCCAGACCCAGCAGCGCCGCGATCTCTGCGAAGGCGGACTGGTGGATCAGTTCGATCATGCGACCGGTTCCCTGGAGCGGCGGCCGTTCCTGTGCTCACGGCCGGCGCTCCATTCTAGACGGCTCCCGGCCCGGGTCCAGTGCCGCGGACACGAAAAAGCCCCCGCCGCGGACGGCGGGGGCCGGAGAACGGGCTGCCGTCAGCGGCCGCCGAAGGAGTAGCTGACCTCGAGGCCGACCTGGGTACCGCGCCTCAGTGTCGTGAAGAACGCCCGCGGAGACCCGCCGGCCGCACTGCCAGGGATGGAGGCGGCCGGGTTCAGTGAGAACTGCGGTGACAGCAACGGAATCGCCAGCCAGCGCGTGGCGATGACCACCGAGTCCTCGTCGAACAGGTTGCGGGCGAACGCGGAGACCTTCCAGCTCGGCGTCTGGTAGCCCACCCGCAGCCCGGCGATGGTGGCGGCCGGCGCGTAGGCCAGGTTGTGCACCTGGACGTACTTCTTGGACTCGTAGGTGACATCGCCGGTCACGAACCACTCGTTCTCACCGCCGGCGGGCAGGTACCAGTTGAAGAAGGCACTGGCCTGGTGCTTGGAGGAGATCGGGAACTGCTTGCCCTCGATGGAGCAGTCACCGTTGCCCGTGAAATCGACGCTCTGATCGGGGCCTTCCGGCTGCAGCTCGCCGCCGCCGCTGGTCAGCGTCCACTGGAAGTCGTCGCAGCCCTCGGTGAACTGGGAGTCGGCCAGCGCATAGGTCAGGCCCACGTCGAGCTGGTCGGTGACGTTCGCGCGCAGGTCCAGCTCGAGACCGATCACCTCGCCCGAGCCCTGGTTGGTGGCGATGGACGTCAGTGCGGAGCCGCCGACACCCGGCACCGGTGTGGTGAGCTGGATGTCCTGGGCGTCGATGAAGAACGCTGCCGCCGACAGCTGGACCCGCCCGTCGTTCAGGCTGGACTTGAGGCCCAGCTCATAGTTCCAGGCCTCTTCCTGCTCGTAGGTGGGCGCATCGTTTATCACGCCGGCGTTACCGTTGAACCCGCCCGGCTTCACGCCCTTGGCCACCACGCCGTAGATGAGCGTGTTCTCGGTGATCTGGTAGTCCAGCGTCGCGCGGGGCGTGAAGTTCGACCACTCGTCGCGGCCGCTGAAACCGGGCGCCGTCGCCGTCACCGCCTCCCAGAGCTGTTTGGTCTCCCGCGCGTAGCGGCCCTCCAGTGTGGCGGTCAACCGGTCCGTGAAGTCGTACTCGATGTAGCCGAAGTACGCCTCGTTGCGGGTGTCGGAGATATCGACCACCGGCCCGCCGTCGGGATTGGCGAAGGTGATGTCGCTGCCTTCCAGCTCCTGAGAGTAGAAGAAACCACCGAGGAGCCAGCGGAACGCGCGATCCGTCGGCGAGGCGAACCGGAGCTCGACCGAGTAGTCCTCGATCTCGTCCTTGTTCGTGTTGGCGAAGAACGCCTCGGTCAGACCGCTGGGCAGCGGGGCGAAGAAGAAGTTTATCGACGTGTGGTCGCTGTCGTAGCCCGTCTTCACCTCGTCGGTGCGGAATGCCGTGGAGGCGGTCAGTTCGTAGCCCGGGCCGATGGTCCAGTCGGCGAGCAGGCTCACCAGGGTCTGCTCGCGCTCGAGGCCGTCGAAGGCCGTGCCGTCATTGCCGGAGTAGAGGTTGCCGAAGAAGGTGGAGCCCGGCGGGAGGCCCGGCACGGTCGGGCTGGGCCCGGAGATGGCGTCCGTGTTCAGTGCCACCGGGCCCGGGTTGATCTGGCCGCAGTAGTACTGGTTATTGTTGCTGCTGCCCGTGAGAATCCACGACGCCATGGAGCGCAGGCCCGGGAAGCAGTTGTTGGACTCCGCCGGCTGCAGGAAGATCGGCGGCGGGCCGTCGTCGTCGTCGTTGTACTGCACCCGCGTGCGCAGGCTGAAGGTGTCGGCGGGCGTCCATTCGAGCACGCCGCTGATCGAGCGGGAACTCTCGTCGCCGACGGTGCCGCCCGTGACGGTGTTGGTCCACTCGCCGTCGTAGTCGTAGGCCCGTGCCGTGAGACTGCCGGCGAGGGCGTCACGCAGGATCGGACCGCCGATGGTGGCGCGGATCTGCGTCTCGCCGTCGCTGGCCGTGAGTGCGTTGGCGTCCAGGCGAAACTCGTCGCCGGGGCTGCGGGTGACGAAATTGATGGCGCCGGAGTAGGTGTTACGGCCGTAGAGCGCGCTCTGGGGGCCCTTGATGATCTCGACCCGTTCCAGGTCGCCCAGGTCCAGGTTCTGGATGTCGCCCGGGTAGTAGACGCCGTCGACGAAGTAGGCAGCACCGGCCTCGACGCCGAACTGGACGCCGGCCAGGACGTTACTCAGACCGCGTATCACCGGGCGCTCCGTTGCGCGGCCGAACGCCTTGGAGAAGCTCAGCCCCGGCGTGAAACGCGAGACGTCGTCGATGGACTGCAGGCCGCGGGTCTCGATGGCCTGCGCATCGAAGGCGGATACCGCGATCGGAATATCCTGCAGCGATTCCTCGCGCTTACGCGCCGTGACCACGATCTCCTCGATGGCGCGGTTCGCCCCGTCCTCCTGAGCAAGGCTTCCGGCCGGATAGCCGAGACCGATCGACAGGACGGCACAGGCACCCAGTGCTGCCGGTAACAGTGTTCTCATCAGTTTCCCCTCCGCTGACCGCTATCCCCGAGCGGCGTACTTTTTTTCCAACACGCCCTGAGGCGGCGTCGTTTTCTGATTCTTAGAGACCGCCCGAGAATAGCCCATTGTATACAGCTTATACAACGGTTCGACGCGGTGACGGGCGTCACCGGCGGGAGGCTGCCGCGAAAACGGAACAGGTTGTTGCGGATTGCATACAATCCGCGACGGGAGCGGAGGGGCGCCGCGGCCGCGCCATCGGCGCGGCTTCAGATCGCCTGCTCGCCGGATTCGCCGGTGCGGATGCGGACCACCTGGTCAAGGCCGGCGACGAAGATCTTGCCGTCTCCCACCTTGCCGGTGCGCGCGGCGTCGCAGATGGTCTCGACCACGCGCTCGGCCATGTCGTCGGCCACGGCCACCTCGATCTTGGCCTTCGGCAGGAAGTCCACCACGTATTCCGCGCCGCGGTAGAGTTCCGTGTGACCGCGCTGGCGGCCGAAACCCTTGACCTCGGTGACGGTCATGCCCTGGACGCCGACCTCGGCGAGGGCATTGCGGACGTCGTCCAGACGGAAAGGCTTGATGATCGCGGTGATCAGCTTCATGGATTCGTTCTCGCTGTGGCCTGGTCGCGTTATCCTACCAACCGATGCCCACCGAGGACACAGAACTGCGGAAAACCGAAGCGCCGGCCGTCGATGCGGCCACGGTCATGCTGGTGCGCGACGGCCGCGACGGCGTGGAAGTCTTCATGATGAAGCGTCACGGCAAGGCCGATTTCGGCGGCGCCTGGGTCTTCCCCGGCGGTGTGGCCGCCGTCGCTGACGCCGAGACCGACCTGGAGACCTTCTGTGCCGGACTGGACGACGCGTCCGCCAGCGCGGAGCTGGGGCTGCCCGAAGGCGGCCTTCGCTTTTGGGTGGCGGGTATCCGCGAGACCTTCGAGGAGAGCGGCTATCTCCTCGCCTGCGATGGCGCCGACCGCTACGTCGACCCCGGCGCCGCCGGCCGGGAGGCGGAGTTCGCCCGCTACCGGGCCGCGCTGGACGCCGGGCGCATGAGTGCGCTGGACCTGTGCTGCCGGGAGGGCCTGCGCCTGGCCTGCGACCGCATGCATTACGTCAGTTTCTGGACCACGCCCGCCGTGCTGCCGCGGCGCTATGCCACGCGTTTCTTCGTGGCGGCGGTCCCGCCCGGGCAGCACGGCGTACACGACGGCCGTGAGACCGTCGAGAGCCTGTGGATACGCCCCGCGGATGCGCTGGAGCCGGCCATGCGGGAGCAGCTGCGGCTGCATCCGCCCACCGTCTCCAACCTGTCGCTGATCCGGGATTTCCGTTCGACCGGCGAGCTGCTGGACGCGATGGCCGCACGCGACAAGTCGTCCATCCGGGAGATCCTGCCCAAAGTCGTCGTCACCGGTGACAGCCATCGCGTGCTGATGCCCTGGGACGAGGGCTACGCGGAGGCCGGATGAGCGGGCTGGTCGCAGGCCGCCTGCAGCGCGTCTCGCCGCTGGTCTCGCGCATCGTCGCGCCCAACGCCGGCATGATGACGGGGCCCGGCACGAATACCTACCTGGTCGGGCGGGAGGAGATCTCGGTCATCGACCCGGGTCCCGCCGACGTGGGTCACATCGAGCGCATCATTGCGGCCGCCGGAGAGCGGCTGCGTCGGGTGCTGGCCACCCACACCCACCGGGACCATTCGCCGGGCGCGACGCTTCTGGCCGGACGCAGCGGTGCCGAGCTCATCGGCATGCCGCCGCCGCCGACGCCGGAGAACGACCGTGCCTTCAGCCCGGACCGGATCGTCGCCCACGGCCAGCGCATCGAATGCGGCGAGTACACGCTGGAGGTGATCCATACCCCGGGCCACGCCTCCAACCATGCCTGCTACCTGCTGGCCGAGGAGGCGACGGTGTTCACCGGTGACCACATCATGAACGGCTCGACGGTGGTGATCGCCCCGCCGGACGGCAACATGGGCCAGTACCTGCGTTCCCTGGAGCTCCTGAAGCGCTACGGCCTCGCTCGCATCGCGCCGGGGCACGGCGAGATGCTGGAGTCGCCGGACGCGGTCGTCGACTGGATCATCGCCCATCGCAACGAACGCGAGGCGAAGGTGCTGGAGCGGCTGGGCCGCATCGAGCCCTGCGGCATCGACGCGCTGCTGGCCGAGGTCTACGACGAGGTGGATCCGAAGCTGCTGCCGCTGGCCAAGTACTCCCTGCGTGCCCATCTGGACAAGCTGGAGGAAGAGGGCAGGGCGGTGCACGACGACGGCCTGTGGCGCCGTACCGGCTGAGCGGCCCGGCTATTCCTCCTCGTCGGCCTCCTCGTCGTCTTCCAGCGGCGCGACGGTGATCAGGTTCTCCTCCACCAGCTCGCCGCCGACGAGGTGGCGCTGGATGATCTCCTCCAGCACGGCGGGCGTACAGCCCCGGTACCAGGCGCCCTCCGGGTAGACGACGGCCACGGGCCCGTGCCGGCAGATGCGCAGGCAATTCGCCTTGGTGCGATAGATACCGCCCCGTCCGACCAGCCCCAGCTCCTGCAGGCGGGATTTCAGGAACGACCAGGAGGCCAGCGACTGCTCCCGGTCGCAGCACTTCGGCTCGGTCTGGTCGCAGCACAGGAAGATATGACGCCGGACATGGCCGACGCCCAGGTTGCGCGCAATACGGCGCAGCTGACTCGTATCCTGATCGTTCAAGGCTGATCGTTCAATGCTGATCGTTCAATGCTGATCGCTCAATGCGCCGGTCCGGCTCTGCGTGAGGCCGCGGCGCGACGCGCCGGCGTGCCCGGACTATGGCAAAGAGGCCGGTGCGGGGCAAGCAGCCGCCCGCGCTGCATGCGGCGGCCATCTGTGTTTAGATGACGCGCTGGCGAGCGCAGAGGAGCGAACGATGAGCGCAACGGGCGATGCAGCACTCGGCGATGGAGCAATCGGCGAGGCGGCGATGGACCGGATCTTCCGCGAGGCACGCACCCACAATGCCTGGCAGGACAGGCCGGTGGACGAGGCCGACCTGCGGGCACTGTACGATCTCATGAAGTTCGGCCCGACCAGTGCCAACTGCTGTCCGGCGCGCATCCTGTTTCTCGCGAGCTCTGCGGCGAAGGAGCGGCTGCGGCCCCACCTCATCGAAGGCAACGTGGACAAGACCATGGCCGCGCCCGTTACCGCCGTCATCGGCTACGACACCCTGTTCTACGAGAAGATCCCGCAGCTCTTCCCGCACAACCCCGGTGCCCGGGAGTGGTTCGCCGGCGAGGAGAAGAAGGGCAACGTCACCGCGTTCCGTAACGGCACGCTGCAAGGCGGGTATTTCATCATAGCCGCCCGGGCCGTCGGACTGGACTGCGGGCCGATGTCCGGCTTCGACAACGACGGCGTGGACCGGGAGTTCTGGCCCGACGGCCGGATCCGGTCGAACTTCCTCTGCAACCTGGGCTACGGCGACCCGTCGGCGCTGTTCCCCCGCAGCCCAAGGCTGGAATTCGGGGAGGCCTGCGAGGTCCTGTAGCCGGCCGGGGCTAAAGTATCCGGCGGGCCGGCCGATACACGGGAAGTAACCGTGGAAAAAGCCGAAGGAAAAGCCTCCATGCAGCCTGAGCCCGCCGTCCCGGATGCCAAGTTCGCCTTCGTCCAGTCCCTGGCAGAGCATCTGTCCCGGGGCGACCTGGAGATTCCCTCTTTCCCGGAAGTGGTGGTCCGCATACGCCAGGCCCTGGCCGACGAGGACTGCAGCACCGCCGATCTGGTCAAGCTGCTCGGCGCCGAGCCGGCGCTGGCCGCGCGCCTGCTGAAGATCGCCAATTCCGCGGCGCTGCGCCCCGGCACCCATGCGGTGACCGAACTGAACATGGCCGTCACCCGCATGGGCCGCAATATGGTGCGCAACACCGTGATGTCCTTCGGCCTGCAGCAGATCAGTGACGCGGCGTCCCTCGAGGAGGCGCGCCCGTACATGGAGCGCACCTGGGACCGCTCCACCTACGTCGCGGCCCTGTGCTATGTGCTGGCGCGGAAGTTCACGCGCCTGAACGCGGACGAGGCGCTGCTCGCCGGGCTGATGCATGGCGTGGGCAAGCTCTACATCATCACCCAGGCCGAGCACCATCCGGGCCTGTTCGCCAACGCCGCCGAGTTCGAGGAGATCCTGGAGGAGTGGCACAGCGCCATCGGCAGCGCCATCCTCGAGGCCTGGAGCTTCTCCGAAGACGTCTCCGCCGCGGTCTCCCGTCACCGGGAGACGGAATACGAGCATGAGGGCGACGCCGATCTCACGGACGTGCTCATCGTCGCCAGCCTGCTGGCCGACTTCTTCCGCGCCGAGGTGGAGGACAGCACCGAGATCCAGCTCGAGCAGGTGCCCGCCAGCGCCAAGCTGGCCGTCGAGGCCACCGACTTCTTCGACATCATGCGCGAGTCCGACGAGCACATCAGCTCGCTGCGCAAGGCCCTCGGCAAATAGCGGCCGCGGCTGCCCGCGAGCGGTGCCTGCGGCTGTGCGGGCCCGGCGGCGCGGCTACAATGCCGTCATGCCCACCTACGAACACCCCCGACCGGCCCTGACCGCCGACGTCGTGCTGATCGCGTCCGGCCCCCGGCCCGCCGTGCTCCTGATCCGGCGCGGCAAGCCGCCGTTCGAGGGCCGCTGGGCGCTGCCCGGTGGTTTCGTGGAGATGGACGAGGACCTGGAGCCCGCCGCGCGGCGGGAGCTGGCCGAGGAGACCGGGCTTGCCGCCGGGCCGCTGGTGCAGGTGGGGGCCTTCGGCCGTCCCGGGCGCGATCCCCGCGGGCGGGTGGTCAGCGTCGCTTTCACCGGTGCCCCGGCAGCGGAGGATGCCGTGCCGGAGCCGGCGAGCGATGCCGCCGAGGCCCGCTGGTTTCCCCTCGACGACCTGCCGGAACTCGCCTTCGACCACGCCGAGATCATCGCCGCGGCGACCGCGGAGTTCGGCCGCCGCCGGGGAGAGAGTCAGATCACCTCGGCGTGACGCAGCGCGGCGATCTCCTGTTCGCTGTAGCCGAGCTCGGTCAGTATCTCGCCGGTGTGTTCGCCCAGCAGCGGCGGACGTTCGCGGATGCCGGTGCGATGCGCCGACAGGCGCAGCGGCAGACCGGCCACCGGCACGTCCTTCGGCGCGCCCGGGAAGGAGACCGGCTTCAGCACGCCCATGGCGCGCACCTGGGGATGTTCCAGCGCCTCGGCGGGGCTCAGCACGGGGGCGGCCGGCAGGCCTGCCTTCGCCAGCGCGGCCAGCGCCTGCTTCGTGGTCTTGTCCCGGCACCAGTCCGCCATGCGCTCACAGATCAGGTCCCGGTTGTCGCCCCGGGACTGGTCGGTGTCGAAGCGGTTGTCGTGGTCCAGCCACTCGATGGCCCCCACGAGTTCCGCCCAGCGGCGGAACAGGCCGTCGCCGACGATCTGCACCAGTATGTGGCCGTCCCGGGTGGCGAACATGTCCGCCGGCGCCGCGTGCTGTGAGCGGTTGCCGGCGGGTTCGCGTCCCAGCCCCAGTGCGCCTTCCTCGGTCAGCATGGTGCCGAACACCGCGAGGGCGGTACCGAGCAGCGTCGCCTCGACGTGCTGGCCCTCGCCGGTCTCGCGCCGGTGCATGAGCGCGGCGAGCACGCCCATTGCCGACAGCGCTGCGGTGGAGAAGTCCACCCACGGCGCCGCGGCCTTGGATGGCTCGCCCGGCTTGCCGCCGAACCAGGCGGCACCCGACATGGCCTGGCCCAGGCCGTCGAAGCCCGGCCGGCCGGCCCAGGGGCCCTGGTCGCCGAAGGTGCTCTGGTTGACCGCGATGACGTCCGGCCGGATCCGGCGCAGCGAGGCGTAGTCCAGGCCGTAGCGCTTCAGTGCCGCGCCGGGCAGGTTGGCCACCACCACGTCCGCGGTGGCCACCAGCCGCTTCAGGATCTCGCGCCCCTCGGGCCGGGAGAAGTCCAGCGTCATGCCCCGCTTGTTCACGCCGGTCTGCAGGAACAGCGCGCCCTCTCCGGAATCCGCCACCGAGGCCACGTAACGGTCTTCGCCGCCGCCGACCTTCTCCACGCGGATGACCTCGGCGCCAAGGTGGCCCAGCAGGGTGGCGCAGTAGGGCCCTGCGATATAGCGGCCCAGGTCGATGACCCGTATGCCGTCGAGTAGCGCGTCCATCGTCGGGCCCTCCGCGGAGTGTCAGTGTTCGGCCAGGAACGGCAGCAGCGTATCGCAGAAGCGGATCTTCTGATCCTTGCCCGCGACCACGTGCGCGACGTCTTCCATCATCACGCCGCGCGCGTTCGGGATGCCTTCCTCCAGCGGCAGCGTCGTGCGCGGGCTGGTCACCAGGTCCTGGCCCGCGTGGATGACCAGCGACGGCGCCCGGATGCGGTCCAGCCGGTCGGCCACGTCGTGGGCGATGCAGGCCTGCACGAAGCGGGCATGGGCCTCCTGGCGGCCGTTCAGCTCCTTCCAGCCGCCCTCGGGGCCGAGCAGCTTGTGCTTGTGGGCGTTGTAGTACTCCGGCAGGAAGGACATCACCGTGACGAATTTCTGGAACGCGTAGAAGCCGGAGTCCCGGTGCACGTCGGCGAACAGCTGCAGCTGGTCGGCCAGGAAGTCGTCGCAGCGGGCCCAGGCGCCCATGTTCACCATGGAGCGGACCAGGTCCGGGCGCTTGATGGCCACGATCTGGGAGATGCAGGCACCCATGCCCACCAGGCCGACGAAATGTACGTTGGTCCAGCCGAGGTGCTCGAGCAGGCCGATGACGTCGTCGGCGTAGAGGTCCATGGACGGTTCCACGGAGAGATCGTCGTCCGACTCCCCGATGCCCCGGTAGTCGATGATCAGCACCGAGTATGCGTCGGTGAGGCCCCGGGCGAGATGGCGCTCGCCGCCGTGGCAGTAGGTGCCCCATCCTCCCATGCAGATGGCCGGCGGGCCGTCGCCGTGGATCTCGTAGTACATCCGGTGGTTGTTGATATCGACTGTTGGCATGTCTCGGTCCTGGTCTCTCTCTTGGGGTGTGGTCCGGTGCGTCCGCCGCTCAGGTCACGCCCACTTCCAGCGTGTCGCCGACGACCCGCACCGGGTAACAGCGTACCGGTGCGATGGCCGGTCCCTTCACCACGCGGCCGTCGCGCAGGTCGAAGGCGGCGCCGTGGAGCGGGCAGACGATGCGGCAGCGTTTCACGCGGCCCTGGCTCAACCGGGCCTCCGCGTGGGTGCAGAGATCTGCCACGGCGTAGAAGCCGTCCGCGGTGTGGGCGACCACCACGTCGCTATCTCCCACGCGGAAACTCCGGCATTGCTTCTTCGGGATCTCGGAGACTCTGGCGACGGGGTGGAAGGATTCGGCCATGGGGTCCAGTTGCAAGGGTCGTATTGCGCCGGGCGCTCGCCGCTGCCGGGCGGCTCCGGATCATAGCACATGGCACCCGTGCTCCCCGGCGCAGCGCAAAGCGTGTCTGCGCGCGCCGGCTCCCGGGCGCCCGCGCGGAGCGTTTTGACATTTGCCGGGGGGCGCCTCATGCTTCCGCCGCCTCGCGCGGCGCCGTCCTTGCGCCGCCGAAGCCGTGTAGCAGGACCAGGAGAGACGGCTATTCCCGCCGACCCGAGCCGACAGCAGGGCCGACAGCGGAGCCTACACCAGAGCGGACGCCGGGCCGGCCGGGACGGCGGGCCCGGGGAGTTCGCGTTCACCGGCTCCGCCGGCAACCGCCTCGCGGCCGAGGCCTGGGGCGATGCGGCGGCACCGGCGGTGCTGCTGCTGCACGGCGGCGGCCAGACCCGGCACGCCTGGTCGGACACCGCCCGCCTGCTCGCCGCGGCGGGCCTGCGGGCGATCGCCCTCGACCATCGCGGACACGGCGACAGCGAGTGGGTGGCGGACGGCGACTACAGCTTCCATGCCATCGCCGCAGACATCGCGGCGGTACTGGAGGCCCTCGGCCGTCCCGCGATCCTGGTGGGCGCTTCCCTCGGCGGCATCGGCTCCATGCTGGCGGCCGGGGAGATGGCGTCCGCCCTCGTGCGCGCCGTGATCCTGGTGGACGTCGGGTTGAGCATGAACCGGGCCGGCGTCGCGCGCATCCTAAAATTCATGAGTGCCCACCCGGACGGTTTCGCCGACCTGCAGGAGGCGGCCGATGCGGTGGCGGCCTATCTGCCGCACCGCGAACGGCCGCGCGACCCCGGCGGCCTGGCGAAGAACCTGCGCGAGAGCGAAGACGGCCGCCTGCGCTGGCACTGGGACCCGCGCATGCTGGATCACGCCTCGGAGTCCGGGCACATCGCCGAGTTCGCCGAAGTGGAGCGGGCCGCGGGCGCAATCGCGGCGCCGGTGCTGCTCGTGCGCGGCGGCCTTTCCGACGTGATGGACGAGACCAGCGTCGGGCACACGCTGGCAGTGATCCCGCAGGCCGACTACGTGAACGTGGCCGACGCCGATCACATGGTGGCGGGAGACCGCAACGATGCCTTCACGGCCGCCGTACTCGACTACATCTCGCGCCTGCCGCCAGCCGCGGCACGGGCCGGCGACTGAGTTATCATGAGCGGATGCCCAGAAATCATCACACAGCACGACCGGGAGGGGCCGTCACACCATGAGCACACTCGAAGGCAAGACGCTATTCATCTCCGGAGCCAGCCGCGGCATCGGCCTGGCCATCGCCAGGCGGGCCGCCGCGGACGGCGCCAACATTGCCATCGCCGCTAAGACCGCCGAGCCCCACCCGAAGCTGCCGGGCACCATCTATACGGCAGCGGAGGAGATCGAGGAGGCCGGCGGCCAGGCGCTGCCCGTGGTCTGCGACATCCGCGACGAGGAGCAGGTACGGGCGGCCGTGGACGCCACCGTCGAGCGCTTCGGGGGTCTCGACATCTGCGTGAACAACGCCAGCGCCATCTCGCTCACGGGTACGCTGCAGACCGAGATGAAACGCTACGACCTCATGCACCAGATCAACACCCGCGGCACCTTCCTCGTCTCGAAGACCTGCCTGCCGCACCTGCTGGAGGCCGAGAACCCGCACATCCTGAACCTCTCGCCGCCGCTGAACATGGAGGAGAAGTGGTTCGCGCCCCACGTCGCCTACACCATGGCGAAGTTCGGCATGAGTCTGTGCGTGCTCGGCATGGCCGGCGAGTTCCGTGACAAGGGTGTGGCCGTGAACGCGCTGTGGCCGCGCACGACGATTGCAACGGCGGCTGTGAAGAACCTGCTCGGGGGCGACGACATGGTGGCCCACTCCCTGAAGCCCGAGGTGATGGCCGATGCCGCGCACGTGATCCTGACCCGGCCGAGCCGGGAGTTCACCGGCAATTTCTGCGTGGACGACGAGGTGCTGGAGAGCGTCGGCATCACCGACCTGACGTCCTATCGCGTGGTGCCGGAGAACGAGCCCTATCCGGACTTCTTCGTGGAGCCGCGGGCGAAGGAGGGCGCGTAGCCTTGGCGAGCAGACAGGAACAGTTTACCGGCACCAAGGAGGTGGTGGAGTCACACCGCTTCGACGAGGCGCGTCTCGAGGAATACATGACCGGCCACGTCGAGGGATTCCGCGGTCCGCTCACCGTACGCCAGTTCCGCGGCGGACAGTCGAACCCCACCTATCATCTGAGTTCGCCGTCCGGCAGCTACGTACTGCGGCGCAAGCCGCCCGGCAAGCTGCTGCCCTCCGCCCACGCGGTGGACCGCGAATTCCGCGTAATCAGCGCCCTGTACGAGCAGGACTTCCCGGTGCCCCGGCCCTACGTGCTGTGCGAGGACGAGAGCGTGGTCGGCACCATGTTCTACATCATGGACTGCGTGGACGGGCGCATCTTCTGGGAGCTGGACCTGCCGGGGCTCGCGCCGGAGGAACGCACCGCCATCTACGACAACGTCAACGCGACCATCGCGCAGCTGCACTCCATCGACTACGTGGCGGCGGGACTGAAGGACTTCGGCAAGCCGGGCAACTACTTCGCCCGGCAGATATCGCGCTGGTCGAAGCAGTACTACGCCTCGGAGACCGAGAAGATCCCCGAGATGGACCGCCTGATCGAGTGGCTGCCGGAGAACATCCCGGAGGACGACTCCTCGAGCATCGTCCACGGCGACTTCCGCCTGGACAACATGATCGTGCACCCCACCGAGCCCCGGGTGATCGCCGTGCTGGACTGGGAACTCTCCACCATCGGCCATCCGCTGGGTGATTTCACCTACCACCTGATGAGCTGGCAGATGCCGCCGCTCGGCGTCGGCTCCAGCGGCCTCAAGGACCGGGATCTCGCGTCCCTCGGCATCCCCACCGAGGACGAGTACGTGGCCATGTACTGCGAGCGCACGGGCCGCAGCGGGATCGAGAACCGGGATTTCTACGCCGCCTACAACTTCTTCCGTATCGCCGCCATCCTGCAGGGCATCGCCGGCCGGGTGCGCGACGGTACGGCGGCCAGCGAACACGCGAAGCAGTCGGCGCGCTCGGTGCAGCCGCTGGCCGAGATCGCCTGGGACTACGCGCTGCGGGCGGGGGCGCAGGGCGGATGAGCGAGCCGGTACGCCACGACGTGGCCGACGGCGTGATGACCGTCACGCTGAACCGGCCCGACCGCCTGAACGCCTTCAACCCGGCCATGCGCGATGCCCTGATCGAGGCCTATGCCGAGGCCGGCCGCAACGACGACGTCCGGGTGGTGATCCTGACCGGCGCCGGCCGGGCCTTCTGCGCCGGCGCCGACCTGGAGTCCGGTGGCGACACCTTCAACCGGGCCGACCGCAGCGCCGAGGCGCATCGGGACGGCGGCGGCCGGGTCACGCTGGCCATGTTCGACTGCCCCAAGCCGATCATCGCGGCCATCAACGGGCCGGCGGTGGGCGTGGGCCTGACCATGACGCTGCCGGCGGATATCCGCCTGACGGTGCCGGACAACAAGCTCGGCTTCGTTTTCCTCGCCCGAGGCATCGCGCCGGACGCCTGTTCGAGCTGGTTCCTGCCGCGGATCGTCGGCGTCAGCAAGGCCATGGAGTGGTTCGCCACCGCCCGGGTGTTCCGCACGGAGGAGGCCCGCGAGGCCGGCCTGGTCTCGGAAGTCCTGGAGCCCGACGCACTGCTGCCCCGGGCCCGCGCACTGGCGGCGGAGATCGTGGACAATACCGGCGCGGTATCCGTGGCGCTGGCGCGGGCGCTGGTCTGGCGCATGCTGGGTGCCGCCGGGCCCCGCGAGGCGCACCTGCTCGAGTCGCAAGCGATCTGGCACATGGGGCAGTCGGCGGATGCGGCCGAGGGCGTCACGAGCTTCCTCGAGAAGCGCAGGCCGGATTTTCCGCTGCGGGTGTCGAAGGACATGCCGCCGTTCTATCCCTGGTGGGAGCACGGCGACTGAGGGACCGGTCGGATGGCGCTGGACTACGACAAGCTGATGGCCTGCCGCGCGAAGGACGTGCCGGTGGCCTGGACCGACCGGGATACCCTGCTGTATGCGCTCGGCGTGGGCTTCGGTCAGGACCCCACGGACGGAGGCGAACTCGCCTACGTCTGTGAGCGCGGGACGCTCAGGACCGTGCCCACCTTCTCCACCGTGCTGCGTGCCGACGGTTTCGCCGGCTACCTGGACGAGAGCGGCTGGGACTTCTCCCGGGTGCTGCACGGCGAGCAGCGCCTCGCGCTGCACCGGCCGCTGCCGCCGGCCGGCGAGCTGCTGCTCGACTCCCGGGTCACGGCCGCCTACGACAAGGGCGAGGGCAGGGGTGCGATCATCCTCACCGAGACCGAGGGCCGTCTGGCCAGGGACGACACGGCCCTGTTCACCCTGGGCAACACGCTGTTCGCCCGGGGCGACGGCGGTTTCGGCGGGCCGCGGGGCTCCGGCCCCTCACCCCATCCGGAACCGGGCCGCGAGCCGGATCTCGCCTGTGAGCTTGCAACGCGGCCGGAGCAGGCGCTCCTGTACCGGCTCAACGGCGACCGCAATCCGCTCCACGCAGATCCGGCGGCCGCGGCCCGGGCGGGCTTCGACCGGCCCATCCTGCACGGCCTGTGCACCTACGGTTTCGCCTGCCACGCCGTCCTGAAGACGGTGTGCGAATACGATCACACGCTGATCACGGATTTCGATGCCCGATTCTCCGCGCCGGTCTTCCCGGGCGAGCGCATCGTCACGGAGATGTGGCAGGATGGGAATGTCGTGGCATTTCGCTGCCGGGTTCCGGAACGTGACGTCACGGTGGTGTCCAATGGCAGGTGTACGCTGTCACTTTGAGGGGTAGAAAACGGATGTATCGGTCGCACTCGCAGCAGGGGGCGCTGCTCCTGCCGCTGTTGGCGCTCGCCCTCTCGCCGGCCGCTGGCGCGGCGCTGGACGAGCAGGCCCGGCAATCGCTGCAACGCGTCGACGCTGAGCGCATCGTCGCCGCCGACAGTGAGCCCGGCAACTGGCTCACCCACGGCCGCACCTACGGCGAGCAGCGCTTCAGCCCGCTTGCCGGGGTGGATACGGACAACGTCGACCAGCTGGGGCTCGCCTGGTCGTTCGAGCTGCCCACCCGGCGGGGCCAGGAAGCCACGCCCATCGTGGTGGACGGCGTGATGTACGTCACCGGTTCCTGGAGCATGGTCTTCGCGCTGGATGCGCGCACCGGCGAGAAGCTGTGGAGCCACGACCCGCGGGTGCCGCGGGCCACCGGCCGCAATGCCTGCTGCGACGCCGTGAACCGGGGCGTCGCCGTGTGGGAGGGCAAGGTCTTCTTCGGTACGCTGGACGGTCGTCTGGTTGCGCTGGACGCGGTCAGCGGCGAGAAGCTCTGGGAGAAGGTCACCGTGGACCAGTCCCAGCCCTACACCATCACCGGCGCCCCCCGGGTGGTGAAGAACCAGGTGCTGATCGGTAATGGCGGCGGCGAGTACGGCGTGCGCGGCTACCTGAGCGCGTACGATCCGGACACCGGCGAGATGCTCTGGCGTTTCTACACGGTGCCGGGCAACCCGGCCGACGGCTTCGAGAACGAGGTCATGGCCATGGCGGCCGAGACCTGGAACGGCGAATGGTGGAAGCTCGGCGGCGGCGGTACGGTGTGGGATTCGCTGGCCTACGACCCGGAGCTCGACCTGCTCTACGTGGGCGTGGGCAACGGTTCGCCCTGGAACCACAAACAGCGCAGCCCGGGCGGCGGCGACAACCTGTTCCTCTCCTCCATCGTGGCGCTGCGCCCGGACACCGGCGAGTACGTCTGGCATTACCAGACCACGCCGGGCGAGACCTGGGACTATACCGCCACCCAGCACATGATCCTGGCCGACCTCGAGATCGACGGCGAGGTGACGCCGGTGATTCTACAGGCGCCCAAGAACGGCTTCTTCTACGTGCTGGACCGGCGCGACGGGCGCTTCATCAGCGCCGAGAACTTCGTGCGCATAAACTGGGCCACTCACGTGGACCCGGAGACCGGCCGGCCGGTGGAGACGCCGGACGCCCGCTATTCCGACGAGCCCCGGCTGACCTTCCCCTCGCCCTCCGGCGCGCACAACTGGCAGCCGATGTCCTACAGCCCGCAGACGGGCCTCGTCTACATCCCGGCGATGGACGTGCCGGCCACCTACGGCGCCGATCCGGAGTCGCCCCGCGCCTCCACCTACTGGCAGACCGGTACCGACATGGCCAAGGGCACGACGCCGATGCAGCTCGGTCCGGACATCGAGCGCAGCATGTACCAGCAGCTGGTGAAGGCGTCGCTGCTGGCCTGGGATCCGGTACGCCAGGAGGCGGCCTGGCGGGTGCCCCACGAGCATCCCTGGAACGGCGGCACCCTGGCGACCGCGGGTGGTCTCGTCTTCCAGGGTGACGCCATGGGCTTCTTCGGCGCGTATCGGGCGACGGACGGCGAACGATTGTGGCAGGCGCCGGCGAACAACGGCATCGTGGCGGCACCGATCAGCTACGAAGTGGACGGCGAGCAGTACGTGGCCGTGCTGGCCGGCTGGGGCGGTGCCATGGCGCTATACGGTGGCGCCGTGAACGATAACGCCGTGGGCGGTGCCACCGGGCGGATGCTGGCCTACAAACTGGGTGCGGAGGGCAGCCCGCCGGCGGGCCCGGCGCCGCTGCCGCCGATGCCCGAGCCGCCGCCCCTGGACGTGAGCGACGACACGCTGGAACGGGGTTTCGACCAGTACGCGCGCCACTGCGCGGTCTGCCACGGCTTCCGTGCGATCGGCGGCGGCGTCATCCCGGATCTCCGTTACCTCACTCCGGAGAAGCACGACGTATTCGGACAGATCGTCGGCGAGGGGATGCTGCACGCCGCCGGCATGCCGAGTTTCGAGGATCGGCTGAGCGCGGAGGACGTCGAGGCCGTCCACGCCTACGTCATTTTCGAGTCGCAGCGCGAGTGGGAGCGCCAGGACGACTGGGGCTGGTGGCGGGCGGTCAAGGAGACGGCGGCCGACGCGGCCGCCTGGGTACTGCTGAAGCTTCAGTGAGCGGTCAGCCGGGCTCGCGCCGCGCCACGATGCGGTAGCTCACGCCGATCTCCGAAGCCACGGCGAGCGCGCCGCCCATCACGCTGAACGGCTCCAGGCCGAGTTCCGCGTGGGTCACCGTGGTCTCGCCCGTGGCGACGAGCCGCCCGCCGTCCCGGCGCAGGCGCACCGGGAAGTCCACCAGCCGGCGCTGGCCCCGTACCGTCACGGCGGCGGTCACCGTCAGCGCTTCCGCCTCGCCCGCGACGGATACCAGCTCGGCGGTCAGCTCCGGGTGCGCCGCCGCGTCCAGCAGGGTCTCGCCGAGCATGTTGCGGCGGGTGCCCTCGATGTCCTCCGGCGATATCTCGCCCGGGAAGTCCTCGCCGGCCGCCTCGCGCAGTCCCGGTTCGTCCACGGTCAGTTCGGCGACGGGCAGACGGATACGGAATGCGCTGCGGCCCCGCCGGTCCCGGTACCAGACCGTGCCCTCCAGGTCACGGCTCGCGATGACGTGGTTGTGGCCCAGGCGCGCCAGCGCGCCGGCGCGGTAGACGAAGAGCTGAAGCAGCGAGGCATCGGTGTCGATGCGATAGACGGTGGCCGTCGCGCGGTCGACCGCGGCCGCCCGGGTGTCCCGTTCGGCCGGCACCGGTTCCACGGGAGGCCGCCCGGCGCAGGCCGCCAGCAGGAGCACCGCCGCGGCGCAGGCCGCCAGCCGCAGGCGGGGAGTTGCTTTGCTCGCGCTGCTGCGGTCAGACTCTGCCATCGCTATCTTCCTGTGCCCGCATCAGGGCATGTTAACAGCCGTGGAGACGGAGCCGGTTATGAGTGAGCGGGTGACGACAGAGATCAGGGATCACGTGGCGGAGGTATCGCTGAACCGCCCGGAGAAGTACAACGCACTGGACCGTGAGATGTTCCGTGCCATCATCGAGGCGGGCGAGTCTCTTGCGGCGCGTGCGGACGTGCGGGCGGTGGTGCTGCGGGGCGAGGGCGGAAACTTCTCCGCGGGCATAGACACCTCCACGTTCACCCAGCCCCAGGGTGATGGTCCCGGCTTCGCGGCCGAGGTCATGCGGCCGCGGGCAGACACGCCGGCCAACGAGTTCCAGAGTCCGGCCTGGGTATGGAAGACCCTGCCGGTGCCGGTGATCGCGGCGTTGGACGGGGTGGTGTTCGGCGGCGGCCTGCAGATTGCCCTCGGCGCCGACATCCGCTACGCCGCGCCGGATACGCGCCTGTCCGTGATGGAGATCAAATGGGGCCTGATCCCGGACATGGGGCTCACGCATACGCTGCGCGGCGTCATGCCGCTGGATCGGCTGAAGGAGCTGACCTACAGCGGCCGGATCGTGAACGGCAGGGAGGCGGCCGAACTCGGCCTGGTGACGGCCGTGAAGTCGGATCCGCTGGAGGCCGCCCGCGGGCTCGCCGCCGAGATCGCCAACCGCTCGCCGGATGCGATCCGCGCGGGCAAGCGCCTGCTGGAGGAGGTCTTCGTGGGCGACGGCGCCGCGGGCCTCGCCCTGGAGGCGAAGCTGCAGTCCGGGCTCATGCTGCAGCCGAACCAGGTCGAGGCGGTGATGGCGAACATGCAGAGGCGCGAACCCCGGTTCCGGGACCCGGAGTGAGCCGGCGGGGCAGGACGATCCGGTTCAGAACCCGGTCTTCGCCCAATCGAGATGTCCCGGGACCGGGAGCTCCTCGAACAGACCGACGGTAAAACGGCCCGCACCGGCCCGCAGGGGCTTGATCTCGTTCTGGTATTTGTCCGAGTTCCAGAACGCGCGCGCGTGCTCCGCGGACGGGAAGCGGGCCAGCACGAGGCCCTGGTGGGAGGGCCACTCCTCCTCGAGCATCTCCACCGGCTTGCCGATGGCGGCGTAGTAGCCCTGATGCTGCTCGTACAGGAGAGACTCGGCCAGCGCCTCGGAGTAGGCCTTCATCTTCTCGCGGTCGGTGATCTCGCCGATCACCACCATGAATACCGGTCGCGGTGTGTTCTGGTCCATAATACGACTACTTTGTCGCAGCACGGACCGGGTGACAAGGTAGGAGGGGCTTCAGCCCCGATTGGTACGGGCTTCTGGCCCCGATCAGGCCGCGCTTGACCCCCGCTACACCGGCCGGTCGATCGCGCCGCCGGCGCCTCCTCTCCGCCGCAGTCCCCGCCTGCCGCCGCGACACCGAACCGGCAGAGGGGACCAACTCATGACGACCACGGCCATCCCCGGAGTTGTGGCTGCTAGCCGGACGCTGGTGCTGCTGTGCGCCGCGCTGCTGGCGCTGTCGGCCGTGCCCGCCGCGGCCCAGGAGCGTTTCCCGGGCAGCGCGCCCAGCGGCCTCACCGTGAAGATCCAGCAGAAGGCCGAACGGGCCTACCGGGAAGGCGATTACGAGCGGGCCTACCGGGTCTGGCGCAAGGACCTCGTCGAGATCGGCGACAAGTATGCCCAGTACATGGTGGGCTACCTCCACCTGACGGGGCAGGGTGCCGAGCGCGATCTGGCGAAAGCCTATGCCTGGTACCGACTGGCCGCGGAGCGCGGCCACGACCAGCTGGTGGCGGCGCTGGAGGGGCTCGAGGGCCAGCTCACGCCGGCCGAACGCGCCGCCGGTACGGCGGAATACGAGCGGATCGTCGCGAAGTACGGCGACCGCAAACTGGTACGCCGCCTGATCCGGCTCGACGAGCTGCGGCTGAAGAAGCGCACCGGCCGGGTGGGCGCCTCGGTGGGCGCCCCGATGACGGTGGTCCTGCGCAACGGGCGCAGCGTCGATGCCACCCGCTACTACGGCGCGATCGAGGAGCGGCTGGAGCGCCGCTACCGGTATCTGGAGGGCTACGTGGAGTTCGGCGAGTTCGAGACGCTGCCCGACGAGCTGGACGAGGCTGGCCCCGGCGACGATCCGCGCGGGGCCGGCGCCGAGGCGCAGACCGCGGATTAGGCGTCGGGGCCGGCGGCACCGTCAGTCCGGCGCCTTCTCCTTGCTCTGCCAGAAGGCGAACACCACGCCGGCGTAGACGGCCCAGGTCACGTCGCGGCGATACAGCGGGCTCGCCTCGTTGCGCGAGCCCGTGTGGGCGTTGACCGTCACTCCCATGAACAGGAAACGCTTCGGGTCGCGGCGGGTGAGCCGGGCGCCGAATTCCGTCTGCAGGTAACCGCCGCGGGCCTCGTAGACGGGCCGGGACGGCGTCGCATACACCGGCTCGACGGTGTAGAAGTAATCGTGCAGCCGGTCGGTCGCGAACACCGGCGCCACGCTGAGGGACAGCTCCCAGGGCGTGCCGGCGAACTCCGGCTTCTCGTATTCCAGTTCCGGATTGAAGACCAGGCCCCGGGAGCGGAGGCCGTCGTCGTCCCAGGAGAACACGCCGCGCAGGGGCAGCTCCAGTTTCACGGTGCGCGACTCGTCCGCCGGGTCGTTCAGGGTGATCTCGAGTTCCGGTCCGGCCTCGAACAGGAAGCCGAGGTCGGGCATGCCGCGGCGGGCGTCGATGTCGTCGCTCTCGGCGTCCAGGGAGCCGTCCAGGCTCACGTCCAGCTCCAGCCGGGGCGAGCGGAACAGCCGGCCGGAGACCACGCTGGAGTCGCCGATGCGCAGGAAGTTGCCCCGGTAGACGACGGCGGGGAAGGGCAGTGCGCGGGCGCTCGCGTCCTCGGCCGCGGGATAGTCGGGGGTCCATGCCGCGGCCACGCCGGCGCCCACCTCCCACAGGGGCAGCGGTTCCTCCGCCGCCGCCGGGGCCTGCGGCAGCGCGGCGGCGAGTGCCGCGAACAGCGTCACCAGCGAGGGCGCCGGGCCGCCGGGATGCCGGTGCGCGAGGTTCACCGCGGCGCCAGGCCGCGGGTGAGGATGGCGGGGAATTCCGCGAGGATCTGCGCCGCCACGGCGGGGTCGCCGTGGAACCACTTCGGCACCCAGTTGACGGCGCCCATGATGGCGTTGCCGGTCATGCGCACGTCGCAGGGCGCGATGCTGCCGTCCCCGATGCCCTGCTCGAGGAGGCTCTCGAAGGCCCGGCCATGGGCCCGCGAGCGGCGCAGGATCTCGTCCCGGTGGCGGGGGGCCAGCGACGGGATCTCGCTCATGATGGCGATCGGCCCCTCCTCGCCGCACATCGCCTCCAGATGGTAGCGCAGGTAACGGCGCGCCTGTTCGAGGCCGCTGCCGCCCTCGCCGACGGCGCGCGCCAGCGCCGCGGCCCCGAGTTCCGCCGCCCGCAGGTAGCACTCGTAGACCAGCTCCTCCTTGCCGGAGACGTAGTGGTAGATGGCAGCATCCGTCATGCCGAGCTTGTCTGCCACGTCCCTGAGCGAGGTGCCGCTGTAGCCCTTGCGGTTGAAACAGTCGGCAGCCGCCCGCAGGAGGCGGCCGCGCTTCAGCTCGAACGCCGTCGCCGGCCCGCGGTCCGCCGCGCCAGCCGGACCTGCGGCTGCGTCGCCGCCTCCGCTCACGACACCTGCCGGTCCCGACCCTGCCAGTAGTGTTCGCGCAGCTCGCGCCGCAGCACCTTGCCGCTGGGGTTGCGGGGCAGCTCGTCGACGAAGTCCACGGTGCGCGGCGTCTTGTACCGCGCGATGCGGTCACGGGCGAAGCCGATCAGCTCCTCGGCGGTCAGCTCCTCGCCGGGTTTGCGGACCACTATGGCCTTCACCGCCTCGCCCCATTTCTCGTCGGGCACGCCGATGACCGCGACGTCGGCCACGGCGGGATGGGCGAACAGGGCATTCTCCACCTCGGCCGGATAGATGTTCTCCCCGCCGGAGATGATCATGTCCTTCAGACGGTCGTGGATGTAGAGATAGCCCTCCTCGTCGAAATAGCCGGCGTCGCCGGTATGGAACCAGCCGTCCTGCATGGCCTCGGCGGTGGCGTCCGGGCGGTTCCAGTAGGCCTTCATGAGCCAGTCCGACTTCAGGCAGATCTCGCCTACCTCGCCGGGGGGCAGCTCGTTGCCCTCGGCATCCAGGATGCGGATCTCCGAGCCCTCGTAGGGCAGCCCGCAGGAGCGCAGCTTGCCCCGCGCGGGGTCGTGGTCGGCGGGCGGCAGCTGGGTGGCCAGCCCCAGGTTTTCGGTGAGGCCGTAGAGCTGGGTGAAGTTGCAGCCGAACACCTCCCGGGCCTTCAGCAGCACCGCCTCGGCAATGGGCGAGGCGCCGTAGGCGATGTTGCGCAGGCTGGAGTAGTCGAACTCGCCGACGTTGGGCTGGTGGATCAGTGCCAGGATCACGGCGGGCACGAAGAAGGTGTGGTTGACGTCGTACTCGTCCATCAGCCGCAGGATCTCCTGGGGATCGAAGTCGGCCACGACCACCGTGCGGGTGCCCTGCATCAGCGAGAACAGGCCGCTGTTGGAGCCCGCGACGTGGAACACGGGCATGCAGATAAGCGCAGTCTCGCCCGGCTCGTAGGCCGCCCAGTCCACCTTGGTGGCCGCATCCACCGCCGGGAACCAGGCGCCGTGGGTGAGCTGCACGCCCTTCGGGTGGCCCGTGGTGCCGCTGGTGTAGAGCTGCTCGAAGTCGTCCTCCGGATCGTAGGGCAGCATCGGGTCCTCGGCGGACTGCTTGTCCCGCCAGCCGGCGTAGGACTCCCAGCGCTCGTGGCCCCCGTCCAGCGCGATGATCTTGCCGATGCGTCCGAGTTCGTCCTCCAGCGCCTCGATCATCGGGTAGAACTCCCGGCCGACGAACAGGATCCGCGCATCCGCATCCTCCAGGATGTACTTCACCTCGGGCGCGGCCAGCCGGGTGTTGACGGCGACCATCACGTTGCGGGATTTCGCGCAGCCCAGCACGATCTCGAAGTAGTTCGGCGCGTTCTTGGAGAGATAACCCACCCGGGTCTGGATGGGCAGGCCCTCCGCGGCGAGCCCGTTCGCTACCCGGTTCACCCGTTCGTCCAGTTCGGCGTAGGTGGTGACCTCCCCGTTGAAAACCAGGGCCTCGCCCTGGGGATTCTCCCGCGCGTGCACACGGCTGATGTCGGCCAGATTCAGTGTCGGCATGCTCCCCTCCCGGTCAGGAAATTACTCGAGAAAACATAAAATTAACCCGGCATACCCCCGCCGGGTGCGCTTGTATTGGACCGTCCGCGACGGTATTTTAATCCACATTAAATTTCCAGCCGGCCTCCGGCCCGCCGCCGGGCTGCCCGAGGCCGCACAACGAGGGCTCCTGCATGAGTACTGCAGCCACCGATCTCCCCGGCGTCTCCCGCGACGCGGAGACGGCACCCCTGCGCTTCGTCACCGCCGCGTCGCTGTTCGACGGCCACGACGCGGCTATCAATATCATGCGCCGCCTGATCCAGTCCAAGGGTGCCGAGGTCATCCATCTCGGGCACAACCGCAGCGTGGCCGACGTGGTACGTGCGGCCCTGCAGGAGGATGCCGACGGCATCGCCATCAGCTCCTACCAGGGCGGCCAC
>CAYRZI010000015.1:0-37308 GCA_964428605.1 uncultured Woeseiaceae bacterium | reverse complement strand
CAGCGTGCGTCTCGGCGGATTCATCCCGGACCGCTGGGCACGGGGCTACGCATCCCGGCATCTGCAGGGGATGCTCGGGGCGCTGGGTGGCGAGGGGGCGCTGCCGCTGCCCTGCGTAACGGATGACCCGGTCTACGCCGGCGACGGTCGGCCGCTGACCGCCGAGATGCTCGCTTCCGCGGCTCCGGCGGACGGCGGCTCCCTGCCGGTGACGCAGTCCGTGCCGGAGTGAACCTGGCGAACGGCGCCGGCTCAGTTGTTCTTCGCGCCCTGCTCGATCCAGTCCCTGATGAGCCGGACCTCGTCGCGGTCCAGCGGGGCGCCGCGGCCCTCGGCCATGGCTTCCTCGTGATGAGGCGGCATCTGGATCTCGGGTGAGGCCTCGCCCGAGATCACCAGGTACAGCGTGCTGGAGGCGGCGCTGCCGGGTTCCACCACCTGGCCGAGGCGGGTGCCGTGCATGAGGCTGGCGTAGTCGGTGACGTTCAGCCCGGTGGTCGCCTCGCCCTCGGCATAGCCGCTGTGGCAGCCTGCGCAATGGGCCGCCAGCACGGGCTGGACGTCTTCCGAGAAGCTGACCTGCCGTTCGCAGCCCGCCAGCAGGGTCGGGCCCAGGCAGGCGGCGGCGAGGACCGGGACGATCCTGGTTCGCATGATTGCCCCCTCGTGCGCTGCCGCCGTCGGGGCGGCTTCAGAGCTCACCGCTCCATCCTAGAACGCCGGGCCTCCCTGTCAATTTCGCGCTATACCTACCGTGTGCGCCGCCGTCCTCAGGTCGGCGGCGAAACGGCGCATCTGCCGCTCCCGCACGGCGTCATCCCGCTGGCGCAGGACGTACGAGGGATGCACGGTGATCCATACCGGCGTGCCGTCCTCGAGGGCGAGTGCACGGCCCCGGTTCTCCCCGATGGTCACCGGCCGGCCGAGCAGGCTGCGCGCGGCCGTGGCGCCGAGGGCCACGACGGCCCGCGGAGCGACCATCTGCAGTTCCAGGCCGAGCCACCAGCGGCAGTGATCGATCTCGCCGGCGTCGGGCTTCTGGTGCAGCCGGCGCTTGCCCTGCAGCCTGAACTTGAAGTGTTTCACGGCGTTGGTGAGGAAGACGCCCGCGCGCTCGATGCCGGCCTCGGCCAGCGCCTCGTCCAGCACCCGCCCTGCGGGCCCGACGAACGGACGGCCCGTGAGGTCCTCCCGGTCGCCGGGCTGCTCGCCCACGAGCATCAGTGACGCATCGGGCGGCCCCTCGCCGGGCACCGCGCGCGTGGCCTGCTCGCCGATGGGGCAGCGCCGGCAGGCCTCCAGGCAGGCGGCCAGCTCTTTCAGCGTGCCCGGTGTCTTCTCTTCGCTCATATCCAGCCTGATCCACTGCCGCGCCCGTCCGGTCGCAGGCCGTCGTCCCGGCGGCGGCGAACGCTGCGCCCGCTCCCCGTCGCGGACGAGCGCCGGGATCAGCCGTGCCTCGGGCAGGTTGCGCCAGTACCTGCGCGGCATCTCCGCCCGCATCGCGTCCACCTTCAGCCGCGCCGGATTGAAGATACTCGCGTAATAGGTACACCAGTATGACTCCAGTGCGTCGCCGTCGGGGCAGTCGCCGCGGCGGGCTCCGGGTCCGTAGGCGAGTTCTTCCCCGTTCCAGTGTGCGCTCGCAGAGGGAGTGAGGATGGACCAGTGCATGCCGGTGTAGCGCCGCATGAAGAACGGCGCGACGGCCCGCAGGATGTGATGTTCCGGCTCGAACCAGGCGACGTAGGCCTCCACCGCCGCTTGCCGGACCCGGCGGAAACGCACGAACGCCTTCATCTTGTGGATGTCCCGGCGTACCGCGCGGGCCATGTCGGCCGCCAGCGCGACGTCGGCGTCGGAGCTCAGCGCCAGCAGGAAGCGTTCGCTCTGCAGCCGCCACAGCAGGCGATAGAGCAGCTGGAAACGGGCCGGGTCCCGGTGGCAGGCCACCCGTTCGGCGAGGGGCGGGAAGCCTCGCGGCACCAGGATGGCCCGCCGGGTGCGGGGCAGTCCGGCCGGCGCGCCGGCAAACAGATCGGGTGTGCTGCGGCGTTCGCGCCAGGTGGTGTTCTCGGGCGGCACCGAGGCGGCGATCAGCCGCCGCGCGTGATCCCGCCAGGCCTCGTAGTCGTCGGCGGCATCGAGCACGATCTCGACGCTGCCATGGCTAGCGGTACCGCTCACAGCGGCAGGCTGTGCTGCCGTGGCGCCGGCGCCAGCAGGCCCGGCAGCGCGGGATTGTCGAGCAGGCGGCCGGGCTGCCAGCCCCGGGCGACGACGAATGGCCGCACCTTCGCCAGCGACACGGTCATGCGCTGCAGGTCGTCGAGACCGAGCCGGCGGTGGCGGCGCGCCTTCAGTATGCGCGCGACCGCCCGGGTGCCGAGGCCGGGTACCCGCAGCAGCGCCTCCCGGTCGGCCCGGTTCACGTCCACCGGGAAACGCTGGCGGTGGCGCACGGCCCAGGCCAGCTTCGGGTCCATGCCGGTCTGCAGCATGCCCCCGTCGCCGCCGGCCAGGATCTCCTCCACGCCGAAGCCGTAGAACCGGTACAGCCAGTCCGCCTGGTAGAGTCGGTGTTCGCGCAGCAGGGGCGCGGGCGCCGTCGGCAGCGATGCGCTGGGGTAGGGGATGGGGCTGAAGGCCGAGTAGTACACCCGCTTCAGCCGGTAGCCGGCGTAGAGTGAGGCGCTGGTCGTCAGGATGGCGCGGTCGTCCGCGTCGTCGGCGCCGACGATCATCTGGGTGCTCTGCCCGGTGGCGGTGAGCGCCTTCGGGTTGCCCCGGCCGCGGCGGCTGCGACGCTCGGCGCCGCTCTCCTCCAGCCTGAGGCGCAGCGATCCCATGGCCGTGCGGATACGCCCGGCGTCCTTCTCCGGTGCCAGGCGGGCGAGGCCGCGGCGCGTGGGCAGCTCGATGTTGATGGACAGCCGGTCGGCGTAGCGGCCGGCCTCCCCGATCAGCGCGGGGTCGGCGTCCGGGATGGTCTTCAGGTGGATGTAGCCGCGGAAGAGATGCTGCTCGCGCAGGCGGCGGGCCACCTCGATCAATCGCTCCATGGTGTAGTCCGGGCTCACCATGATGCCGGAGGAGAGGAACAGCCCCTCGATGTAGTTGCGCTTGTAGAACTCGAGCGCGAGGCGCACGAGTTCCTCCACGCCGAAACGGGCCCGCTGCACGTCGCTGGAGATGCGGTTCACGCAGTACCGGCAGTCGTACTGGCAGTAGTTGGTCAGCAGCACCTTCAGCAGCGAGATGCAGCGTCCGTCGGGGGCGTAGGAATGGCAGATGCCGGCGCCGCCGGCGGAGCCGATGCCGCCGGTGGCGCGCGAGTCCCGGCGCCGGGCCGAGCTGGAGGCACACGAGGCGTCGTACTTGGCGGCGTCGGCGAGTATGGCCAGCTTGTCGAGGGTGGTGAGTCGCGGCATGGCTGTGTATCTGTGCTTATCCACAGCCGATACTGTATGGATGTATAGCTGCCGTCAATCCGGGTCACGGGATGTCGAGAAAATCCCCCGGCGGGGATGGACAAGGGCGGACGCTCAGTCCGCCGGCGGCCAGGCGCCGGCGTCGATGGTCTCCCGGTAGGCGTGGAAGGTGGCGTGGCCGAGCAGCGGGATCACCACCGCGAGGCCCAGGAAAGCGGTGGCGAAACTGGCCAGGATGGCGCCCACCACCAGCGCGGCCCAGACGATCATCGCCAGCTTGTTACTCAGCACCGCGTTCACGCTCGTGACCACGGCCGTGACGGTATCCGTCCTGCGGTCGGCGATCATGGGCAGCGAGAAAGCACTGGCGGCGAAGATGATGCTCGCAAAGATGGCGCCGACCGCGCTGCCGATGGCGAGGAAGGGAACCAGATCGAGCCAGGAGTGGTTGGTCTCGGCAGGGAAGAAGATGTGCACCATCGACGCGGCCCGCGCCCAGACCAGGAAGACCACGAGCACGACGATGGCGTAGACGAGTGCGTTGCCCACGTGCTGGGAGGTCTCGCGGATGCCCTCGGCCAGCGTCGGCCGGGTGCCGCGCTCGAGCTGGCGGGAGATCTCGTAGACGCCGATGGCCATGAGCGGACCGACGAACAGGAAGCCCGAGGCCATGGCCAGCAGCAGCCAGACACCGCCCAGCTTCCAGGCGACGAGGCTCGCGGCATAGCTGGCGAGCACCACGACGACGCCGTAGCACAGGCTCTGGCGCGGCGCCGCCGCGAGATCACGCCAGCCCCGCCGCAGCCAGCCGAAGGCCGCCAGCGGGTGCAGGTCCCGGCACGGCGCCGCGAATGGCAATTCCTCGGGCTTCTCCCCGGCGGGAGGCCGCGACTCGTTCTCGCTGCTCATTGGTCGTCCCCCTGGCCCCGAATTTAAACCGAATGCCCTCGTCAATGCATCCATAACAATGCATCAGGCATTGGTGCAGAATGACCATTCGCAAAGGAGGAGAAGACCATGCGGAAACTGGTGGCCGTGGCCGCCGTGTCCCTGCTGGCCGCAATGCCGGCCGCCGCAGAGCACACGGAGGTCATCGAACTGGAGCTCGAAGCCGGCGCTGTCGAGCATCTGCAGATCGAGACCGGGGCGGGCCCGCTGGAGATCACCGGTGTCCCGGATGCGGACCGGATCCGGGTTCGCGCCGAGATCCGCTTCCCCGCTGCCGACGCCGACGAGGCGGCGGAGATTCTCGCCGAGCGGCTGCGCCTCACGCTGGAGCAGGGGATCGCCGGAGCCGAGCTCGTCGCGGAGTTCGACCAGACCGGCTGGCGCGCTTTCCTCGGCGAAAGCCCCACCATGAGTCTGGACGTGCGCGTCCCCGAACGGTTCTCACTCGAGGTGGAGGACGGCAGCGGCTCCATCGCCATCCGCGACGTGCGCGGCGACATCGACGTGGACGACGGCTCGGGCTCTCTCGTCCTCACGAACGTGGGCGGCACCGTCAGCATCGACGACGGCTCCGGCTCCATCGCCATCGAGGGTGCGGGCGGCGACGTGGTGATCGAGGACGGCTCCGGCAGCCTGTCGGTGCGCGACGTGGCCGGCAGCCTCACCGTGGCCGACGGTTCCGGTGGCGTGACCATCAACGGCGTCGAGGGCGACCTCACGGTGCTGGATGCCGGCAGCGGCAGCCTGCGCTTCGACAATATCGGCGGCGAGGTGGAGGTCCGCGACTAGCGGCCGGCGGCGGGCCCTGCCGGCGGCGGGTCCCGCCGCACGCGCACCAGCACCAGGTCGAGCAGCTGGCGGATCACCTCCGGCCGGTCCGGGTCGATGTGCAGGCCGTCGGTCCAGAGCAGGTCCACCGCGGGTTCCCGGGCGGCGATGGCGGGCAGCGGTTCGAGCGCGGCCGGCGGCAGGCGCTCGTCCTCCCGGGCCGCGATGATCACTGCCGGGCGCGGCGGTATGGCCCGTACCCAGCGCGCGGTGCGGAAGCTCTCCGCGTAGATCAGGGTGTAGAAGACCTCGGTCATCACCGCGCGCTGCCAGTCGACGGGGAAGTCCTCGCGCAGATTGTGCTCCAGCCAGACGTGATTGTCGCCGGCGCCGTGGATCAGCCAGACCCGGCGGAAACGCTCGTCCAGGGCGCCGGCCGCCGCGGCGAACGGGACGCCCAGGCTGACGCCGACCAGCTCGGCACGCGCGGGATCCGCCCAGGGCTGGGCAAGCAGCCAGTCCAGCGCCAGCGAGAGCGCCGGCGGCGTGTCGAGGAAGGCCTGCTGGATGCCGGGTATGGCGCGCAGGATCTGCCAGCCGCCGCGCAGGCGGTGACTGCCCTCGTAGGGATAGTCGATGGCGGCGTAGACGAGCCCGTCCGGTGCGCCGGCCAGCTCCACCGCGTCCTTGCCCGTGCGGTGCCCGCCCAGCAGCAGCAGCACCGGCAGCCGGCGCTCCCCCGCCGCCGCCGGACGCCGCACGCGCAGGTCGACGCTGAGACCGGTGTCGGCGGTCAGGGTGAGCGTCTCGTCGAGGTAGCCCCCCGGGGCGGTTCGCGTCTCCGCGCGGCCGACCTCCGCAATGCTGCCGTGGCGCGCAAGCAGCCGCTCGCGCTGCTCGCTGCGCATCTCCGCAATCCAGAACGCCAGCGCGGCGAGCGCGACGGCGAGTACGGCCAGGAAGGTCCCGGCCATCACGCGCCGCCGTCTCACCGGCGCCTCCGCACAGCTGCTCGTCCCGTCATGGGCGGCATTCTAGGTCAGCGGGGGCGCGCAGAAAAAAGCCGGGCCACGCGGCCCGGCTTCGTCCGACGAATCTGCTGCGGCGCTCAGCGGAAGTTGCGGCGGTAGCTGATGCCGAAGGTGAGCGGGCGGTTCACGGTGACGCGGCGCTTGGCATAGCGGTTGTTGATGAACTGGTCGCCGACCTCGTCGAAGACGTTGGCGACGTAGGCGTTCAGGCTCCACTTGTCCGCGTCGAGCCCCGCCCTGAGATCGAGGACTCCGTAGGAATCCTGGATGGTCGGCGGCGGCGCGCCCACGATCGCCTCCAGCCCCGCCAGCGCGTTGATGGATTCACCCGTGTAACGATAGTCCGCGCGCGCATAGGGCGTGCCGCCGAACAGGGTGCTGTCCGCGAAGGTGTGCTCGACGGAGAGAGAGCCTTTCCAGTCCGGGGTGATTGGCAATCGGGTGCCGTCGGCAACGCTGATAGGAGCATCGGAGCCCTCGAACAGTGTCGCGCTCTGCGAGATCTCCGCCTCGTTCCATGCGAGTGTGGCCTCCAGCGACCAGCCGGGCGCCGGCACCCAGGACGCCTGGACCTCGGCCCCGTCGATGGTGGCCTCCGGGAAGTTGACCACGCCGAGCTGGAAGACCACCGGCTGGGGGTCGTTCACCTGCACCTGGATGTCGTCCCAGATCATGTGAAACGCGACGACGCTCAGATACAGACGTCCGTCCGCCGTGGTCGTCTTGAACCCCGCCTCGTAGTTCTGGACCTTGTCCGAGTCGTACTGGCGCGGCAGGATGGAATCCGGGCGCAGCGCGTTGGCACCGCCGCTGCGGAAACCCTCGGAGTAGGTGAAATAGACCAGGCTCTGGTCGTCGAAGTTGTAGGTGACGTTGACCTTTGGCACGAAGCCGTCGTCGCTCTCCTCCCCCGTGCCGTCGGTGAACACGAAGTCCGTCTCGGCGCTCGGCACCGGGCCCTGCTGCAGGGCACCCAGCACCAGGTCCTCCCTGCGGTCCACGTCGTACCAGCGGCCGCCGGCCGTGATGGTCACGTTGTCGGTCACGTAGAAGGTGGCCTCGCCGAATACAGCGAACTGGTCGATCTCGGTATCGTAGAGGCCGAAGAACCAGCCGCCCTGGCGCTCCGCATAGCTCGGGAAGCCCCAGCTGCCCGGTGGCAGGCCGTTCAGGGAGGGGTTGTAGGGGTTGTAGGCCAGATAATAGAACGCAGGTGAACCGGCGAAGTTCTCGGCGTTCGCGCGGAAGACGCCGTCGTATTCGAACTTCTGGTAGAACAGCCCGACGATGCCTCGCCAGCGGCTGTCGTCGAGCTCCGGCGTGGACCAGCGCGCCTCGATGCTGAAGCGGGTGGAGTCGTCTTCCTCGATGTTGAAGCCGCGGACCACGTCGCCGCCGAAGTCGTAGAAATAGAAGTCGTAGTCCGTGCCGTTGAGAGTGTTGTAGTAGGCCTCGAACTCGTCGCTGATCTGCTGGAAGGCGAACATGTAATCCGTGGCGTCCGCGTCGTAGCGCAGGTCCCGGTCGAAGTAGGAGGCGCTGAACAGGAAATCGCCGATGCCGGTGGAGCCCTCCAGCGTCAGCGCCAGCTGATACCAGTCGTCTTCCAGCTGTTCGTCGAAGAAGCGCACCTGCTCGAGGTCCGAGCGGTCGAAGTCCTTGTCGCCGTAGCCGTCCGCCTCGGTCGACTGGAAGATGGCCGTCGCATCCACGGTCCAGCGGTCGTTCGGGAACCAGCGCAGCGCGGCCCGGCCGCCGGTGATGGTGGTGGTGTTGACGTCGTCCTCGACGAACTCCTCGTTGGTGTAGGTGCCGCCGGGGCTCGTGCCCAGCACGTTGTCGATGTAGCCGGCCTCCTCGGCGGTGAAGCCCACCAGGCGCAGGGCCAGGCGGTCTTCGGCCAGCGGCACGTTCAGCATGCCGCTGACGTCGTAGCCCGTATCGCCGTCGGAGACCTGGTTGGCCTCCAGCTCCACCCAGGCGTCGAAGGCCGTGGGGTCGGGTTTGTTGGTGATAATGCGCAGCGTGCCGGACTGGGAGGCATCCCCGAACAGGGTGCCCTGGGGACCGCTGAGCGCCTCGAGCCGTTCGACGTCGATCAGACGCGGATCCGGGTTGCGTCCGGCGGAGGTGATCGGCTGCTCGTCCAGGTAGATGCCGCTGGAGGGGTTGGTGCCGAACTGGATGCCCGAGGCGGCCACGCCGCGGAAGACCACCGAATTGCCGCCGGGTGCGCGCCGGGCGAGGGCCAGCGCCGGAATCTTGCCGACGTAGTCGTCCAGTCCCTCGAGGCCCTGGCGGACGATGTCGTCGGTGGTGAACGCCCGTATCGACATCGGGATATCCGCGAGGCTCTCCTCGCGCTTGGTCGCCGTGACCACGATCTCCTCGATGGCGTCGCCCTGGGACTGGGCGAAGGCGCTGGGGCCGGTGAGTGCCGCGGATACGGCGGCGGCGATGGCGCTGCGGCCGTACACGGCGGCGCCGGGCTCTCTGTTATCAGCCATTGCTGTCTCTCCCGCTTTTGCTCAATACTACCCATGCGTGGCGAAAGCGCAAATAGTTCGAGCGCCGGCACGCGTTGGTACGGCTTGCCGGCTGCGGCAGGACGTCGTCCTGTTGGCTGCACGCGACACGACTGACAGGCTCTCGCATGAAGATCGACCAGCCCCTGAAGCAACTCGGCGACATCGACGTGGCCCCCCTGCGCGATGCAATCCTCGGCCAGGAGGAAGCCGCGTGGAACGAGCAGGAATATCGCCAGCAGGAATACGAGGTCCACAGGCGGACCACCTCGATCGTGCTGGTGTTCACCGACGGCCGGAACTGGCCGGAGATCACCGTGCGCAAGGAACCGGGCTGGGATCGCCTGGCGCACGCGGCGCTGCCGGCGATGCGCGACGTGATCGCGAGCCACTACCGCCCGGGCGGTACCATCATCCGCGCGATGGCGGCGCGCCTGGCCGCGGGCGGTCGCATCGACCCGCACCGCGACTCCCATGCCTCGTTCCACGCCAGCCATCGCATCCACATCCCGGTCACCACCAACCCGCGGGTGCGTTTCATGATCGACGGCCGCCCGTACCGGCTCGAGGTGGGCAAGGTCTACGAGCTGAACAACCAGCTGCTGCACAGCGTCATGAACAAGGGCGACGAGGACCGTATCACCTTCATCTTCGACTACCTGCCGCCGGACGCCTTGCGCGCGGCCTCGTGAACGGTGAGTGACCGGCGCGTGAGCGGCACCGGGCCGTGACCATCCTCGTTGCCACCTCCGTGGTGCGCGGCAGCCACCAGGGCGAGAGCCACGGCGGCGTGTACCTGATCGACCTCGGCCGCGAACGGGTGGTGCAGACGGTGGACTGGAACACGACGGACATCGACTGGCAGGGGCGGGGCTGGGACCGCGGCCTGCGCGGGATCGCCTTCGACGGCGAGCGGGTGTACATCGCCGCCAGCGACGAGTTGTTCGCCTATACACCCGACTTCCGTCTCATCGGTTCCTGGCGCTGCCCCTATCTGAAGCACTGCCACGAGATCACGGTCTACGGCCGGCGGCTGTACCTGGCCTCGACCGGGTTCGACGCGATACTCGCGTTCGACCTCGACGCCGAGCGCTTCTGCTGGGGCCTGCACGTGGTGCGCGGGTTCGGCGATTTCCGCGCCAGCCCGTTCGATCCGGTCGCGGGTCCGGGCCCCGAGCCGGGCAACCAGCTGCACCTGAACATGATCCACTGCGACGACAGCGGGCTGTACACGAGCGGCGTGGCGACCGGCGCGCTGCTGGCCTACGACGGCCGCCGCATCGTGCCCCGCGCCACGCTGCCCCGGGGCGTGCACAATGCCCGGCCGTTCCGCGGCGGCGTGCTGTTCAACGACACCCGCGCGGACGTCGTGCGCCACGTGACGCCGGAGAGCGAACAGGTCTTCCCGGTCCCCACCCACGACCCGGCCACGCTGACCCATACCGACCTCGACGACACGCGCATCGCGCGCCAGGCGTTCGGGCGGGGTCTGGCGCTCCTCGAGGATGGCTGCATCGCCGCCGGCTCGTCCCCGTCCACGGTGGCCATCCACGATCCCGCGACGGGACGCACGCGCACGGTGGTGACGCTGACCAGAGACGTGCGCAACGCCATCCACGGCCTCGAGGTCTGGCCTTACTAGGTTCGGAGCGCGCCGGGTCGGGCGCGGATGCCGGGCCTCAGCCGGGCAGGTCTTCGTAGCGGCCGAGCACGGGCGCGAGCACCTCGGCGAGTTCGTCGAGGTGGCTCTCGTAACGCCGCCAGTAGCCGACCGCGCCGGTGTAGATAGGCTGGCGCACCTGTTCCGAACTGGCCGTGCGCACCGGCCGCTCGGTCTCGTGGAAGTTGGCGCATGCATCCTCCCAGGGCAGCTCGCAGAACCCGAGCAGGCGCTGCACCTGGTTGTCGAAGTCGCTCACCAGTTCCTCGTACTGCACGGTCAGCACGCGCCCCGGCAGCACCGCGTGCCAGTGGTCCATCAGGCGCTGGTACTGCAGGAAGTACTCGCCGATCTCCGTCAGGTCGTAGGTGAAGGCCTGACCGCGTGCGAACAGCTGGCGGTAGCAGCTCAGGCAGGCATCCAGGGGATGGCGCCGCGCATCGATGATCTTCGCCCGCGGCAGGATCAGGTGCGCGAAGCCGACGTTCGGGAAGTTGTTGGGCATCTTGTCGATGAAGTGCGGTGTGCCCTCTATGCGGTGCAGCGCCGCGTGCCCGAGGTAGCGGCGTCCGAGCGCCTCGAAGTGCTCGCCGCGCAGTTCGCGTACCGCCTGCGGGTAGTTCATGCCGTCGGCCCGATTCCGGTTCAGGCTGGTCGCGACCCGGCCGAGATAGGGCAGCTCGGCCGTGCCCTCCACGCTGCTGTGGCTCGCCAGGATCTGCTCGATCAGCGTGGAGCCGGAGCGGGGCAGGCCGACGATGAAGATGGGCGCCGGGTCGTCGCAGCCGGCGCCCTCGTTCACCGCGAGGAATTCCTCGTTGAAGACCTCGAGCACGGCATCGTTGCTGACCTCCGTGTGCACGGGATCGTAATGCTCGCGCATGCGCTGCCGGCGGTTGCCGGTGTCGTAGTAATGCCAGGCGCGTTCGTAGTCCTGCCGGTCCTCCCACGCCTTGGCGAGGGCGAACAGGAAGTTCACCTCGGACTGCTCGTTCAGGTCCCTGCTCTCGAGCGAGGACTCCATGGCGCGGATGTCCTCCGCGCCGAGCGGGTAGGTCTTCAGGTTGGCCAGACTCCACCAGGACTCGCCGTTCTCCGGCTTCAGGCGGATGCATTCCCGGTAGGCCTCCACCGCCTCGGACTGCCGGCCGAGGGTCTTCAGCGTGTGACCGAGTCCCAGCCAGGCGCCCGCGTGGGCGGGTACGAGCTCGATGGTCCGCCGGTAGGCCGCTGCCGCCTCCGCGGTGCGCGCGGCGGGTGCCAGCGCGGCCGCCAGCAGAAAGTGGGCCTGGGCGCTGTCCGGTTCCGTCGCGACCGCCTGCTCGAAGCACTCGATGGCCTCGGCCAGGCGGTGCTGGTCCTGGTGCAGCCGCCCGAGGTCGATGATTGCGCCCGCGAAGTCCGGCGCATGCCGGATCGCGCGGCGCAGCAGCTCCTCCGCGTTGTCCGCGTGCCCGGACTGCATCGCGATCTGGCCCAGCAGTCTCAGGGCGCTGACGTTGTCCGGGTTGTCGCGGAGTACCCGCCGGCACAGCCGCTCGGATTCCTCGATGCGGCCCGACCGGTGCAGGCGTGCCGCCTCGGCCAGCCGCCCCTGCTCCGGGTTGAGTTCGAACCAGCGCTCGAACACCTCGTCGGCCTCGGCTCCCTTGCCGTTGGCCAGCAGGACGCGGCCGAGATGGAAATGGGCCTGCTCGAGCCCCGGGTCGAGGCTCACCGCGCGGCGCAGTATTTCCTCGGCCTCGCCGTGACGGCGCTGCTGGGCGAGCAGCAGTCCCAGGTCCTCGTGTGGCTTGGCAAAGGAGGGTGCCAGTGCGATGGCCCGCCTCAGCCGCTCCTCGGCTTCGTCGAAGCGCCGCGCCTTCAGCAGGATCGCGCCGAGCAGCGCCGTGAAGTTGACGTTGTCCGGGTCTTCGCTCAGGGCCTCGCGGCACACGGCGATGGCGCCCTCCTCGTCGCCGCCGTTCAGCAGCCGGATGGCCTGGTGGAAGGTGCTGCGCGGCGCCGCGACGCCGGGTCCGCTGCTCTCAGCCATCGTCCCGGGAGGCTCCTCGGTCATCGCAGCCGTCCGCGGCGCTGCCGCATCCGCACCGATGCTCCGCGCGTGTGCCGACGGCTGCCGCTTCGGTCTACCAGGTCCGCACGCGGCCCGTGTCGACGTGGATGAAGTCGGAGCGGGCGTAATAGCCGACACCGCCCCGGCGCAGCCTCAGGGCGGCCTTGCGCAGCTTCGCCGTGTCGTAGCCCGACAGGCGGACGTCGATGGCACGGCCCTGCATGTGCAGGCTGCGCTTCGCCACCCCGGAGCTCGAGTTGCGCAGCATCTCGTTGGTCTGCGGCGAGCGGTAACCGGAGATCACCTGGAATTCGGCCCGGCTGCCCGTCATGGCGCGCAGCTCCGCCAGCGTATCCAGCAGCGCGAGGTCCATCTCCCACACCTCGCCAGTGCGGAAGTCGCGCAGCAGATGGTTGATCTCCGCCACCGCGTCGGCCAGGTACTCGCCGCCCTCGTAATAAACCACCCGCAGCCGTTCGCCGGTGTGGTTGTGCGAGAAGGCCAGGCTGCGGGTCTCCAGCGCGGCGGCGGCCCGGCTCCAGGGACCCAGCAACGCCGCCGCGGCCGCCGCGCCCGTCAGGAACCGGCGGCGGGAGGCGCCGGGCAGGCTCGGCCCGCCGTCGTCGGCGCTGCAACCGCAGCAATCGTGGTGATCCGTGCTGTCCGCCATGTTCTCTCCCGTTCTCTCCCGCTTGTGGTCGGCTCGTCGTCCTGCTGCAGTCCGGTTGTCGTTCAATCGCCTCAGTTCGCGGTAGTACAGACCATTATGGCCGACGATGGTTCAGACTGGAAAGGCATTCGGCATCCTGCGGCGTTCGCGCCGGCCATACCGTGTTCCGGGTCCCGGTTTAGAATGGTGGCGATGTCGTACCGCGGTCGCCTGATGCTCGTCGCCGCGCTCCTGCTGGTGGCGCTGGGTGCCGGCGTGCCCCGCGGCGCGGCCGCCCCGTGGGACCGGGAGCTGCACGGCTCCGCCGAGGACGCAGTGCGTGAGCGGCTGCGCCAGCGGGTCGAACAGCTCGACGCCGGCCTGCTGGAGGTCGTCGGGGGCGAGCCCCTGGCTGCCCGGGACCTGTTGCCCGATCTCTATGCGGCCCGGCGGTTCCGCCCGCTGTGGTCCGAGGCCGGGCGGCGGCAGGAACTGCTGGCGCTGGTACGGGCCAGCGCCGCAGAGGGGCTGACGCCCGCCGACTACCACCTCGCGGTCCTGGAGCGCTACGCCGCGGATATCGGTGCCGAGGGCGACCCCTACGGCCGGGCGGACCGTGACCTGCTGCTCACGGACGCGCTCGCACGGCTCGCCCGTCACCTGCTGCACGGCAAGGTGGATCCCTCCCGTCTCGATCCCCACTGGAACCTGCGTCCGGAGACCGGGGACGGCGACCCGGCGGCGCTGCTGCGGGAGGCGCTCGCGGCCGACTCCCTGGCCTCGTTCTTCCGCCAGCGGCTGGAGCGCGGACCGCTGTACCGCCGGCTGGAGGCGGCGCTGGCCCGTTACCGCAACATCGCGGACGCCGGCGGCTGGCAGCCGATTCCCGCCGGGCCGACGCTGAAGCCGGGGGCCCGCGACCCCCGGGTCGCCGCGGTCCGCTCGCGGCTGGCGGCCGAGCTGGACCTGCCCGCCGCGCCGGACCCGTGGCAATACGACGATGCGGTGACGGCCGCCGTGACGGCTTTCCAGCACCGCTATGGCCTGGAGCCGGACGGCGTCGTCGGCGCGCGCACCCTGGCGGCCATGAACGTGCCCGCGAGCGCGCGCATCGACCAGATCCGCGTGAACCTGGAGCGGGCCCGCTGGGTACTGGAGCGCCCGGAGGGCAATTACCTGGTGGTCAACGTCGCCGGCTTCCGTGCGTTCCTCATGCGCGGCGACGGCATCCGCTGGGAGACCAGGGTGGTCGTGGGCCAGCCCGTCCGGCGCACACCGGTGTTCCGCTCCCGCATCGTGTATCTGGTCTTCAATCCCACCTGGACCGTGCCGCCCGTCGTACTGGAGAAAGACATCATCCCCGAGGCGGTCGTGGACCCGGCGGCGGTGACCCGCCGGCGGCTGCGGGTGGTGGGTGCGGACGGCCGCATCATCCCGCCCGAGGAGGTCGAGTGGGCGCGCTACCGGGACGGCGGCTTCCCCTACCAGCTCGTGCAGCCGCCGGGGCCCGCCAACGCTCTGGGCCGGGTCAAGTTCATCCTGCCGAATCCGTACAACGTCTATCTGCACGACACGCCGAGCCGGCAGCTGTTCCGGCGCGCCGACCGCAGCTGCAGCTCCGGCTGCATCCGCGTGGAGCGGCCGCTGGAGCTGGCCGGGCTGCTGCTGGCCGAAGACCCGGACTGGGGGCCGGATGCCATCCGGGCCGCGGTGGCCACGGGCCGCACCCGCACGGTGTTCCTGCCTCGCCCGGTACCCGTCCTGGTGCTGTACTGGACGGCGGGCATGGGCCCGGACGGCGAGTTCGGCTTCCATCCGGACGTCTACGGCCGGGACGCCGCGGTGCTGCAGGCGCTGGACAGCCGGTTCGACCCTGCCCGCGGGCCCCGCGGGGGCGCCGCGGGCAGCCTGACACGCTAGAGGGCGGGCGAACGCAGCCTGCCGCCGCCGGCCCGCGGCTCAGGCCTCCAGCGCCTCGCGCACCTGCCGCAGCACGTGCGCCGCGCCGCGCAGTTCGTCGTCGGAGACGCCGATGCCCGCCTGATCGAGGTGATGAGCCTCGTGACGACGGATGTCCTCGATCACCTTCCGCCCGGCCGCCGTCAGACGCACCAGCTTGGAGCGCCGGTGCGCGGGATTCTCCACCCGCTCGACCATGCCCTCGTGCAGCAGCGGATTGACGATGGCCTGGATGTGCTGACGGGAAACGCGCCGCGCCCGGGCGATCGCGGGCACGGTGGACGGGCCCTCCCGCAGCAGGTGCTCCAGCACCGCCCGGCGGGGCTGGGTCATCTCGGAATCCTCGTGGAGCTGCTCTCCGGTATGCGCCAGCGTGGTGAAGAGAAGCCGCACTTCCCGGAACAGGTTGTCGAAATGTTCTTGCATGTCGGGCTCCTGACAAAGGGTTTGTCGTAAAGACAATCCACATGTCAATACTAGCATGCCCGGCGGGGGCTGTAACCCGGATTTCGGCCGTTCGGCGAAAGCCCGGCAATCGTGCTGCTTTGCAGCGGGCGGACCGGCGGCGCCGCTGCTAGTATCGAAGCACGGGCACGCGTGCGGGGAGCGGGTGCCGGCAGGGAAGACGCACTGCGGTCAGACTCCCCGCCGCCTCTGGCAGGCTCGAGCTCGGAATCCACTGTGGATTCCACTGATGGCCGCTCTGCCGGGGCCCGCCGCATAGTCGAATGAGGCACCCAGAGAGGAGTCGCCTGATGCAGATACCCGTCGACATCCGCTTCAAGGACATCCCGCGCTCGCCGGCGCTGGAGGCCGTCATCCGCGAACAGGCAGAGAAGCTGGAGCAGGTCTGCTCCGAGATCATCTCGTGCCGGGTGACCGTGGAGGCGCCGCACCGGCATCAGAACAAGGGGCGGATCTATCACGTCGTCGTGGACGTCAACGTGCCGGGACGCGAGATCGTCGTCAGTCATGCCCAGGAGGACAATCACGCCCACGAAGATCCCTACGTGGCCGTCAACGACTCTTTCCGGGCGGCGACCCGCCGCCTGAAGGGCTACAACCGCCAGCGCACCGGCAAGGCGCGCGCGGCACAGCAGGCCGGCTGAAGCTTCAGGCCGCCCGGGGTGCGCTTCCGGCGCGGCCGAGCACCTCGCCGACCAGCCGCACCCAGTAGGCGACGCCGACGGGCAGGGCGTCGTCGTTGAAGTCGTAGCGGGCGTTGTGCAGCATGCAGCCGCCTTCGCCGGGGCCGTTGCCCAGCCACAGATAGCAGCCCGGTTTTTCCTGCAGCATGAAGGCGAAGTCCTCGCCGCCCATGGTCGGCGGCAGGTCCCGGTGGACGTTCTGCGCACCCACGACGGCGGCGGCGGCACGGGCGGCGATCTCCGCCTCGGCGGGCGTATTCACCGTCGGCGGGTAGGTGCGGTAATAGGTGGTCTCCGCCGTCGCGCCGAAGCTTTCGGCGACACCTGCGGCCACCCGTGCGATATCCCGTTCCACCCGGTCCCTGGAGTCCGGCGTCAGCGTGCGTGCGGTGCCCTTCAGCACCACCTCGTCGGGGATGACGTTGAAGGTCTCGCCGCCCCGCAGCACGGTGACCGACACCACCACGGAGTCGGTGGGCTCGGTGTTGCGGCTGGCCAGCGACTGCAGCGCGGTGATGATGTGGGCGGCGGTCACCACCGGGTCGATGGTCTGGTGGGGCATCGCGGCGTGGCCGCCGCGGCCGCGCACGGTGATCTCGAACTTGTCCGAGGCGGCCATCTGGGGCCCGATGCGCACGGCGAACTCGCCGACCGGCAGCCCCGGCCAGTTGTGCATGCCGTAGACCGTCTCTACGGGGAACAGGTCGAACAGCCCGTCGTCGATCATCGCCTTCGCACCCGCTCTGCCTTCCTCGGCGGGCTGGAAGATAAAATGCACCACCCCGTCGAAGTCCGGGTTGGCGGCCAGGTGCTCCGCCGCGCCCAGCAGCATGGTGGTGTGGCCGTCGTGGCCGCAGGCGTGCATCAGGCCCTCGCGGCGGGAACGGTGCTCGAATTCGTTCAGCTCCTGGATGGGCAGCGCGTCCATGTCGGCCCTGAGGCCGATGGCCCGCTCCGAACTGCCCGCACGCAGCGTACCCACCACGCCGGTCACACCGAGGCCGCGGTGCACCTCCAGGCCGAAACCCGCCAGCTTCTCCGCCACGAAGTCGCTGGTCACTTTCTCCTCGTAGGCGAGTTCCGGGTGGGAGTGGATGTGATGGCGCCAGGCCGTCAGGGCGTCGTGGCGCTCGCGTATCCGGTCCAGGAGTTCCATGGCGTTTTCCGTCTCCGTCTGATCATGGGGCCGGCAGGGCGGGTGCCTCCTGTCCGGTCTGTACCGCCCAGAGGCTGGCATAGATGCCGCCCCGGGCCAACAGGCTGGCGTGATCGCCGGTCTCGGCGATGCGCCCGCGCTCGAGCACGATGATACGGTCCGCGTGCACGATGGTGGAGAGCCGGTGGGCGATGACCACCGTCGTGCGCGAGTGCGAGATAGTGGCGAGCGAGCGCTGGATGGCTGCCTCGGTCTCGTTGTCCACCGCGGAGGTCGCCTCGTCCAGGATGAGCACCGGCGGGTCCTTGACCAGCGCGCGGGCCAGCGAGAGACGCTGGCGCTGGCCGCCGGAGAGTTTCTGCCCGCGCTCGCCCACGACGGTGTCGAGGCCCCGGGGCAGGCGCTCGATGAACTCCATCGCCTCGGCCGCCCGGGCCGCCTCGAGCACTGCCTCCTCGCTTGCCTCCGGCGCGCCGTAGGCGATGTTTTCGCGCACCGTGCCCTGGAACAGGAATACATCCTGGCTCACCAATCCGATGCGCCGGCGCAGGCTCTCCAGCGTGAAGTCCCGGATCGGGCGGCCATCCAGCAGGATCTCGCCCTGCCGGGGCTCGTAGAAGCGCAGCATGAGCTTGATCAGGGAACTCTTGCCGGCGCCGGTCTGGCCGACGAAGGCCACGGTCTCCGTGGGCGCGATGTCGAAGTCGATGTCCCTGAGCACCGGCTCGCCGTCGGCGTAGCCGAACCAGACGTGCTCGAAGGTGATGCGCCCCGCCACCTCGCCGAGGGGCTCGGCACCGGGAGCGTCGCGGATGGCGACGGGCGCCTGGATCAGGTCCAGGATGCGCCGTGAGGACGCCATGGCCCGCTCGTACAGATCCACCGTCTCCGCCAGGCTGGTGAGCGGCCACAGCAGCCGCTGGGTGAGGAACACCAGCACGCCGTAGGCGCCCACGGCGAGCGTGCCGGACAGCGTCATCCAGCCGCCGATGAGGAAGGTGGCCAGGAAGCCGGCCAGGATGGCCATGCGGATCACCGGGATGAACGCCGAGCTGACCGCGATGGCGCGGCGGTTCGCGTCGACATAGGCGTCGCTGTCGGCCCGCACCCGTTCGGCCTCGAGCCGCTCGGTGGCAAAACTCTTGATGGTGGCGATGCCGGAGATGTTGGCGGCGAGCCGCGATCCCAGTCCGCCCACCCGCTCGCGCACCTCCGCGTACAGGGGCTGTGCCCGGCGCTGGAAATAGAATGCGCCGACCACGATGACCGGGATGGGGGTGAAGGCCACCACGGCGATCAGCGGCGAGACCACGAAGAACACCGTGCCTACGGCCACCAGGGTGGTGGCTACCTGGATGAGGTTGTTGGCGCCGCCGTTCAGGAAGCGCTCCAGCTGGTTGACGTCGTCGTTGAGGATGGCCACCAGGTTGCCCGTGCTCTGGTCCTCGAAGTAGGCGAGGTCGAGGTCCTGCACGTGCCGGTAGGCATCCAGGCGCATGCCGTGCTGCAGGTCCTGGGCGAGATTGCGCCACAGGATCAGGTACAGGTACTCGAACACCGATTCGCTGACCCAGATGGCCAGCGTGAGGCCGCCGAGCAACAGCATCTGCGAGGTGGGTTCGGTGATGCCCAGCGCGGCCACGAAGGAGTCCTCCCGGCGCACCACCACGTCGATGGCGATGCCGATCAGGATCTCCGGCATCACGTCGAACAGCTTGTTCAGCACCGAGCAGGCGGTGGCCAGCAGGATGCGCCGGCGGTAGCCCCGGGCATAGTGCAACAGGCGCCGCAGCGCCCGGAAGGAGCTCTTGGCCTCGCCGCTCATCCGCGCGAGCTTAGCAGGGGCACCCGGCCGGGGCACCCGGCCGCGCAACCGCCGGGTGGCAGGAGCGTTTCGTCATGCTGCAGTGCAATAAGTAATTTTCGATGGCCGCCTAAGGACATTCCGTATACCCCTGCTGGCGGTTCCGGCAGAGAATTGTGTCGGTCGCATGAATATTCATTCATTGACGGTCCGGGTGTTCGCGACCATTGCACCGGACCAGGGAGACTCATGATGATGAGGGGATTTACCGTTAAGATTCTTTCGGTCTTCGTCGGTTTGTCGTTCTGTATCGCGATGCCGGCGCAGGCTTATGAGGCGGGCGACTGGCTGTTCCGCGTGGGTGTGACGTCGGTCGATCCGAAGTCGGACAACCTGGACACGGCGGTACCGTCCGAGGGAGGCACTACCCCGGTCACCATCGAAGTGGACTCGGGCACGACCCTGACCTTCAACGGCACGTACTTCTTCTCGCCCAACTGGGGCCTGGAAGTCCTCGCGGCACTGCCGTTCAACCACGACATCGAGATCGCCGGCATCGGCAAGATCGCCGAGACGGATCATCTGCCGCCGACCTTCTCGCTGCAGTATCACTTCCTGCCGGACTCGGCGTTCCAGCCCTACGTGGGGCTCGGTCTGAACATGACGATCTTCTTCAGCGAAGACGTCGATCAGCGCCTTATCGACACAGTCGAAGCGCTGAATCCGGGTCTCGACGTGACAGGCGCGGATCTCGACCTCGACACGTCCTTCGGTCTCGCCGCGCAGGTGGGCGCCGACTACGTGCTGAACGAGAACTGGACGATCAACTTCGACGTGCGCTGGATCAATATCGAGACGGACGCCGAACTGACCGTGGACCCCGTCGGCACGCTGGACCTCGGCACGGTCGAGATCGACCCCTGGGTGTACGGCATCAACGTCGGCTACAAGTTCTGATACCGAAGCGTATCGGACACCAAGAGAGGCCGGGCTTTCACGCCCGGCCTTTTTTATGCCTCAGCCCTGCTGCTCGAGGAACTCCTCTTCCTTCGGCACCCGCTTGTGCAGGTGCACCGGCCGGCGGTTCCTGCGCATCCGCAGATTGAGCATCTCGACGCCCACCGAGAAGGCCATGGCGAAGTAGATGTAGCCCTTCGGGATATGCAGGTCGATGCCCTCGGCGATCAGCGCCGTGCCGATCAGCACCAGGAAGGACAGCGCCAGCATCTTGACGGTGGGGTGCTCGTCCACGAAACGGCCGATGGCACCCGCCGCCACCATCATCACCCCCACGGCGACGACTACCGCGATGATCATGACGGCCACGTGGTCGGCCATGCCGACGGCGGTGATGACCGAGTCCAGTGAGAACACCATGTCGATGATGGCGATCTGGGCGAGCACGGCGCCGAAGGTCGCCGCCTTTACCTGCTTCTCGTCCGGGTCCGCGCCTTCCACCGAGTGGTGGATCTCGAGGGTGGATTTCGCCAGCAGGAACAGACCGCCGAAGATCAGGATCAGATCTCGGCCCGAGATGCCGACGTCCAGCACCTCGAACAGGTCCGCCTCCAGGCGCATGATCCAGGTGATGAGCAGCAGGAGCACGATGCGCATGCCCATCGCCAGGCTGAGCCCGATGATACGGGCACGCTGACGCTGTGCGGCGGGCAGCCGGCCCACCAGCACCGAGATGAAGATGATGTTGTCGATGCCGAGCACGATCTCGAGCACCGTCAGCGAGGCCAGGGCAATCCAGGCCTCCGGCATGGTGATCCATTCCACGGTGAGTCTCCACGCGATTGTCCCCGCCGGGACGTTACCACAGCGCGCGCGCGCCCGCGGGCCTGCGCCGGGTCCCGTCGGGTCGTGTCGGGTCGCGTCGGCAAGGGTAGTGGTATTTCCGGATAGGCTGGCTCCGGCACCCTCCGCAGGATGGGTATTCAGGCGGGAAGGGCTCCGCCGGCCGGGCCGTGCGCCCATTCCGGCCGGTGCGTCAGGACACGAACTATGCCGACACCAGTATCCACCGTGCTCGCACAGCTGCGGGACGACCATCGCAACATCGCACTGCTGCTGCAGCTGCTGGAGAAGGAGATTCGGCGCATCGCCGACGGGCTGGAGCCCGACTACGAGCTGGCGCACGACATCATGCGTTACATGACGTCCTATCCCGACTCGGTGCACCATCCGCGGGAGGACCGCATCTACCACCGGCTGAAGATCGTGGCCCCGGACATGCTGAGCGGCATCGAGGGCATCCTGGAGGAGCACGACGAGATCGGCCGCCTGGGCGTGGATCTGCGCGACGCGCTGGATGCCGTCGAGGCGGGCTCCGTGGTGCGGCGGGACGAGCTCGCCGCGGCGGCGGCCGACTACGTGCGCAGACTCCGGGACCACATGCGCTGGGAGGAGGCCGCGCTGTTCACGCTGGCCGACGAGCTGCTGCCCGACGAGGACTGGGACACGCTGCCGGGCGAGTCCGACCAGTCCCAGGACCCGATCTTCGGGCCCGCGGTGCAGTCGTCCTACGAGAGCCTGTACCGGTTCATCCGCAACGAGGCGGACGCCCTGGATCATTGATACCGCCGGCTGCGGCGGGCGGCAGGGGAGAGAACGCACAGCGCCATGTTTGACGTCCTGCGTGCGCTCGGCCGCGATCTGCGCGACAGTCTGCGCGACCTGGCACCCATCGTCGTCGTCATTGCGGTCTTCGAGCTGCTGGTGCTGCGCCAGCCCGTCGGCAGACTCGCGCCGCTGGCCGGCGGCGTCGTGCTCGTCGTCATCGGCCTCACCCTGTTCATCTACGGGCTGAAGCTGGCCCTGTTCCCGGTGGGCGAGAACCTGGCCCACGCACTGGCCCGCAAGGGCAGCGTCTTCTGGCTGGTCGCATTCGCCTTCGCGCTCGGCTTCGGCACCACGGTGGCGGAACCGGCGCTGATCGCGGTGGCCGCCGAGGCCGGCAAGATCGCCGCCGCGGCGGGCGTCATCGAGGCATCCGTGGAAGCCCAGAATCGCTATTCCGGCGGGCTGCGCATCACCGTGGCGCTGGCGGTGGGGGTCGCGCTCGTCCTCGGCGTCATGCGCATCATCGCCGGATGGTCGCTGCCGGCCATGATCATCGGCGGCTACGTGCTGGTGGTGGCCATGACCCTGATCGCGCCGCCGGATATCGTGGGCATCGCCTACGACTCCGGCGGTGTCACCACCTCCACCGTCACGGTGCCGCTGGTCGCCGCCCTCGGCGTTGGCCTGGCCTCGTCACTGCACGGTCGCAATCCCATGCTGGACGGCTTCGGCCTGATCGCCTTCGCCTCGCTGACGCCGATCCTCTTCGTCATGGGCTACGGCATGGTGGTGAATTGGACCTGATCACCGAAAGCCTGGCCATCATCGGCGGTACTGCGCTGGACGTGCTGCCCATCGCCGCCTTCCTGTTCCTGTTCCAGTGGCTGGTGATCGGCGGGCGCATGCCCGACCGCAACCGCATACTCGCCGGTTTCGTGCTGGTGGTCGTGGGCCTCGGCTGCTTCCTGGTGGGGCTGGAGGAGGCGCTGTTCCCGCTGGGCCGGATGATGGCCGAGCAGCTCACCGATCCGGCGCTCATCGGGACCGCGGGCGCGGCGGTGGGCGAGATCCGCTGGTCCGACTACTACTGGGTGTATGCCTTCGCCTTCTCCATCGGCTTCTCCACCGCACTGGCCGAGCCGGCGGTGCTGGCCGTGGCGCTGAAGGCGAGGGACGTCTCCGGCGGCGCCATCCATCCCTGGGGGCTCAGGGTCGCCGTCGCCATCGGCGTGGCCGTGGGCGTGACGCTGGGCTGCTTCCGTATCGTCACCGGCACGCCGCTGCCGTACTACATCATGGCGGGCTACGCCGTGGTGATCGTGCAGACGTGGTTCGCGCCGCGGCTGATCGTGCCGCTGGCCTACGATTCCGGCGGCGTCACCACGTCCACGGTCACCGTGCCGCTGGTAGCGGCGCTGGGGCTGGGCCTGGCGGAATCGGTACCCGGCCGCAGTCCGCTGCTGGACGGCTTCGGCCTGGTCGCATTTGCAGCACTGTTCCCTATCATGAGTGTCCTCGGCTACGCGCAGCTGTCGCAGTGGCTGGGGCAGCGCAGGGCCGCGGACGGCGACGGAGAGCATCCGCCGCCCGACGCATCGCAAGAGGACAAGGATCATGCACTTTAAACTGATCATCGCCTTTGTCGAGGACGACAAGACCGACGCCATCATGGAGGCGGCCCGCGAGGCCGGCGCCACCGGCTGTACGGTGGTCAACAACGCGCGCGGCGAGGGCTCGAAGGAGAAGAAGACCTTCCTTGGGCTCACGCTGTCGACCCAGCGGGACGTGGTCATGATGCTGGTGGAGCAGCATCTGAGCCGCCACATCCTGGAGCACATCGGCGAGGTGGGCGAGTTCGACGACAAGCCCGGCACGGGCATCGCAATCCAGATCGACGTGGAGGATGCCGTCGGCGTCACGAGTCAGGCACAGAAACTGTCCGAAGTGGTGGAGGAGCAGCTGTGAGGGCAAGCCGCCCGCGCTGCCGCTGCCGTACCGAGAGGAGGAGTCATGGCTGAGAGAAAATGGGTGCCCGTCAGCGAGGTCATGCATCGCGAGGTCACCGAGATCGACGGCGGCATGAACGTGCTGGAGGCGCTGAAGATCATGAAGCGGGTGCAGGCCACCTGTCTCATCGTCAAACGACGGCACGAGCGTGACGAATACGGCATGCTGCTGTTCTCCGACATCGCCAAGCACGTCATCGGCAAGGACCGGGCGCCGGAGCGGGTCAACGTCTACGAGATCATGGCCAAGCCGGTCATCTCGGTACGGCCGGAAATGGACATCCGCTATTGTGCGCGGCTGTTCGAGAGCTTCGGTATCGGCCACGCGCCGGTCATCGACGAGACCCATACGGTGGTGGGTATCGCCAGCTACTACGTGCTGGCGCTGGAGGCGCTGCCGACCCTCGAGTGACCGCCGTGGAATGATCTCCGCCCCATGACCCGCCGATCTCCCGCCACGCCCAGGGACGCCGCGAGCCTGCTCGTCTACCGCCGCCGCGGACGCGGCGTGGAGGTGCTCATGGGGCGCCGGCGCCGCGAGGCCCGCTTCACCCCGGGCGTCTACGTATTCCCCGGCGGCCGGGTGGAGCCGGACGACCGCCGGGCCCGGCCGGCCACCGGACTCACGCTGGGGGAAGGGGGCGCGTTCCGCTCCCCGGCCCATGCCCGCACGCTGGCCATGGCGGCCGTGCGCGAGACCGCGGAGGAGACCGGTCTGGTACTCGGCGTGCCGGGGGACGTGGGTGCCGGCACGGGCGGCTGGGGCATCTTCCGCGCTCTGGGCGTGGCGCCGCCCCTCGACCGGCTGCGTTACGTGGGGCGGGCCATCACGCCGACCGGCAGCCCCTGGCGCTATCATGCGCGCTTTTTCATGGTGGAAGCACGCCACCTCCGGGGCACGCTCGGCGGCGACGGCGAACTGCTGGACCTGCGCTGGGTGGATCCGCAAGCCCGCTTCGGCGCGGGTCTCATCGACGTGACCGAGGCGATGCTGGCAGAGGTGCTCCCCTGCCTGGCGGATCCCGGTCGCGCTCCCCTGTTTCTGTCCTACCGGGGTCGACACTGCCACCTCCGCCGCGAGCAGCCGGGCCGGTAGGCCCGGTGCTATCCTTGCGCCATGTTTACCTATATCGACCCGACGATCCGCGGACGGCTGATCGAACAGGGCCGTCTCATCCGCATCGACCGCTACGGACAGGTCATCGACGCGGCCAATCCGCCCCCGCCGGGCGAGCCGGCCATCAACCTGCTGGGACCCATACCGCTGCCACTGGACGTGGCGGGCCTGCGGATGGACGTGCGCTGGTACGCCGCGGTGCGCCACACCGAGCTGTCCAAGGTGGAGGACCTGGCACGGGAGTTGCGCGAACAGGGCGGCCAGCGCCTGTTCGCCACGCTCGCCTCCTCCATGGCGGTGAACAGCGTGCTGCTGATCGGCGAGCCGGAGAGCGGGGACCGCCCCCTGGTGCGCGTGCACTCGAGCTGCCTCACCGGCGACGTCTTCGGCTCCCAGCGCTGCGAGTGCGGACCCCAGTTCGTCTCCGCCATGCACCGCATACACGCCGACCCCGCCGGCGGCATCCTCATCTACATGGCCGGCCACGAGGGGCGCGGCATCGGGCTCTGGGCCAAGGCCGTCACCTACATCCTGCAGGATGCCGGCGAGGACACCTACCAGGCGAACCGTTCCCTCGGGCTGCCCGACGACTCCCGTGATTTCAGCGACGCGGCGGCCCTGCTGCACCACTTCCTCGGCACCCGACCGTTCCGGCTGCTGACGAACAACCCCAAGAAGGTGACGGACCTGGTTGCGCACGGTCTGGGGGAAATCGAGGCGGTGAAGCACGTGACGGGCGTGGGCGACTGGAACCGCCGCTATCTGGCCGCCAAGCGGGACTGGGGCCACCGGCTAACGGACGAGGACCTCACCGACTGAAAGTGCCGGTGAAACCGGCGGCCGTTGCGGCCGCCGGCACACCGGCGCGGGGGAGTCGTCCGGCCGGGTGCCTCCCTGGCATCCGATGCGGCATCCTGTCGCGTGCCGGACGGGCGGCTGCGGGCGTCGGGTGGGGGGTCCCGCAGCCTGGAGCGGGTCTGGGTGAGTTCCCGGTCCGAGCGTGATACTAGCGAAGGCCCGTTACAGGGCGATGAAACGCCGACCGCCGGGCGGCGGTGCGGCCTATTTCCGCTTCTTCGCAGGCGTGCTGTCGTAGGGATTGAAGTGGGGCGCTTCTTCTTCGCCGGCAGCGCCGCCGGCGTCGTCCGCCGAGGTGACGTCCTTGCCGAGTATCTGGCGCAGCATCTGGGTGCTCACCAGCTGCAGCTCGTCCTCGCCGGATTCGTCCGCCTCGGGTTCGAGCTCGTCGATATTGCGGCCGCCGACGGCCACGGATTCGCGGCCCTCGACCGGGCGGTTCATGAGCGCATCCAGGCTCTCCGTCTCCAGGATGCGGAAGTGGCCCGTGTCCCTGTCCCGCGCCACCACGCCGTCGGCGCCGTCGCCCGCGAGGCGGTCCATCTGCTCGCGCAGGTTCGGGTCGCCGGCCTGGATCAGTGCTTCCACCGTCTGCGTGTTCATGAGTTCGAAATGTCCGGTCGCGACGTCGCCGACCCAGACCGAGTGGCCGCGCTCGTCCAGCGCCACCTTGCCCCCGGGCTTCAGCAGCTTGACGGTATCGCCCTTGCCGGGCTTGTCCGATCCGTGTGCCATGGCGTACTCCGCGCCGATTCCGCGCATACTCACGGGAGTATGCCTCACCGGCGGCCTGCAAATCTGAGAATCGTTTCACAGCCCGGGACGGGGCCGGTGACTGGCATTCAGGCCGGATTCACCCGTCACTGCTAGAATCCGATGGTCTTACCCCAGGAGTGCTACCCGATGAAAATCCCCAGACTGTTTCCGCTCGTGCTGCTGACGACGCTCTCCCTCGCGCAGGCCGCTTGGGCCGACAGCGCCGCCGAGATCGACGCCGACGTGGACGAGGCCCTGGCCCGATTCGAGTCCGAGGTGAACGGCGCCGACGTGTTCCTCAGGAATGCCGCCGGGGTGCTGGTGTTCCCGCGGGTGGTCAAGGCCGGCATCGGCATCGGCGGGGAGTACGGCAAGGGCGCGCTGCGGGTGGGCGGCGAGACGGTGGATTACTATTCCACCGCGGCCGGCTCCATCGGCTTCCAGCTGGGCGCCCAGGCCAAGAGCATCGTGATTGCCTTCATGACCGAGAAGGCGCTGGCGAAGTTTCGCGGCAGCTCCGGCTTCAAGGTGGGCGTGGACGGGTCGGTGGCGCTCATCGACCTCGGTGCCGGCAAGACCATCGATACCGCGAACATCAAGGACCCGGTGGTGGGCTTCGTCTTCGGCAGCAAGGGGCTGATGTACAACCTGACGCTGGAGGGCAGCAAGTTCACGAAGCTCGACATGGGCGGGGACTAGGCTCTGTCCAATCGCTTCTGCGGGACTGGCGCACATTTTTCGCCCGGGCGCTTGGAATCGGCCGTCATTTGTCGGATGCTGTCGGCTCGGTCCACAACTGAAAGGAGGTGATCCAATGTCTAGTGAGAAATTGGGAGTGTCGATCCAGCCCCGGGTTTTCGCGGTGACAGCGGAGCAGCCTTCGCTGTCGCAGTGAGGCCCAGGGTACGGAAGATACCCGGGGGTTGACGACACCCCACTCACGGAGGGCCGCAGCGATGCGGCCCTTTTTCATGGGCCAGGCAAATGAGCCGCGCAGTGAGGCGCGACGCCCGCCCTTCCTCTGGCGCCGGCATTGGGATAGATTCCGTGGACAGTTGACGGAGCGGTGATCCGGAGACCGGATGCGATGAGTGCGAGCCTCAGGGAACAGGTGGAAGCGGTACTGCCGAAGTGGGAGCGGTGGTACCCCAGCCTGTTCGATGCCGCCGCCGACCTCGGGCTCATCAAGGCGCGGGTCTGCTCTCCGGATTCGCTGCTGCTGTCGAATCGTCACGCCTCGGTTCAGTCCCAGGCAGAAGCCGCGCACCGTGAGAAGTGGGGCGGCACCGACGAGCCGGGGCGCAACAGGCCCCGCCGAGGAAAGAACAAACGGCGCAAGCGCCGGTGAGGAGGGCGACGGGCCGCTGAGGAGGCCCGCCGCCGCCAGCCGTCAGAACCGCCAGCCGACCCCCGCGGTCACCGTCAGCGGTGAGTAGTCGGCCTCGACGATCCGGCTCGTGTCGGCCGGGAACTCCATCTCGATGCCTTGCGCCAGCAGATAGCGCACGCCGGCGTTGACGAACAACCGGCTGCTCAGCTCGTAGCGGGCGCCTGCCTGCAGCTGGAAACCGACGTCGTCGGTTTCGAACGACGTCTCCGCGCCAGCGGTCTCGAAATCGATGTCGATCTCCTGCAGGAAGACCACGCCCGCGCCGACGTAGCTGTTCACCGCGGGATTGCCGAACAGGTCGAAATCGCGGATGACGCTGGCGCCGATGCCGAGCGAGGAGAAGTCGCCCGCACTGAAGGTGCCGAGGCCCGGCAGGGTCACGTCTGACAACTCGTTGGTGCGATAGACGATCTCCCCTTCGACGCGCCAGCGGTCGTTCAGGCGGTAGCCGAGGGTCCCGCCGCCCGTGAAGGAGGCGTCGAAGTCGGCTTCACCGGTGACGTCGGTGAGGGCGTCGCGGTAGTTCAGGTCCTCGGTGCCGAGGAAGCCGATGCCGGCGTCCAGCGTCGCGTACCAGCGTCTTTCCTCGGCCTGGGCGGGCGCGGCGCCGGCGAGCAGCACGGCGGCCAGAGTGGCGAGAGGGGCGGCTTTGCCGGCGGTCGATATCGTTCTCGTCTTCATGATGTTGCAGTCTCCGTTATGGACGGGCGGCCAGCGCCGCCGTTGTGGTTACCCGGCGACTTTCGCCCGCCCCGCGGCGCGCGGATGCCGTCCCTGCACGAACGGTCGCGCTGATGTACGAGCGGTCGCGGACGCTGCGCCGGGCTACAATCGAGCCATGAATCTCACCAGTCCCCTGCGGGCGCCGGGACCGTTCGGCCGGCGCGTCATCGCCGCCGTCGCCGGGCTGACGCTGCTGTTCGCGGTGCTCGCCCCGGCCGCCTCGGAGCCGCTCGGATTCGGCGGGCGTCTACTGTTCTGGCTCCTGCATATCGCGTGCGGTCTCGCTACGGCGCTGCTGGCCGCCAGGGCGATGGTGGCCTCGTTACCCGTGCCCAGGGACTGGCGTCTCATCCTGTTCTCCGGCGCAGCGGGGATACTGCTGTTCGCGCCCGCGGCCTGGTTCCTCGAGACCCTGTTTCCCGTTGTCGAGGAGTGGCCCGACGGCGACTGGTCGGACGAGTGGGGCGCCGCCGGTGTGGCCGCCGCCATGCTGGTGGAGGGTGTCGAGCTGGCACCGTCCTACCTGGCGGCCTGGTTCCTGGTGAATCTAGAGCCATTGATGCTCCCGTTCCGGGCGGCGCGGGATGCCGATCCCGAGCCCCGCGAGCCGGCACCGCCCCACGATGCCCGGGAGGCCTTCCTGGAACGGCTGCCCGCGGCGATCGGGACCGAACTGACCGCGGTGTCGTCGGACCTGCACTACCTGCAGGTGCATACCCGGCACGGCCACGCGATGATCCTCGGCAGCCTGCAGGAGGTGGAAGACGCGTTCGGCGAGGACGGGCTGCGTGTGCACCGATCGCACTGGGTCATGGCCGAACGGGTGGTGAGGCTCCGCCAGAAGGGCAGTCAGCTCTACGCCGAGGTGGAGGGCGGCCAGCGGGTGCCGGTGAGCCGCCGTCGGCGCGCCGCCATCACGGCGCGGCTGGGCCGCGATTTCCGCAGGACCGGCGAGGGCGGCAGCCGGGCGCCGTTGCCCTGAGGCTCAGTCCCTGCGGAAGAGATCCTCCGCTGCGGTCAGCGTGTCGCCGTCCCCGTCGCTGCGCTCGCCGGCCCCGCCGCCGAACAGGCTGTCCAGTTCTTCCCGCGCCTTGCGTTCGGCATCGATGGCGCTTGATTCGAACGCCGTGACCGAGGGCCGGAAGTAGTCACAGAAGTTCGGCCGTTCCTTCTCCTTCACTTCCTCGGCATCGTCTTCCCGGCACTGGCGGGCCACCGTCGGATCGTAGTGCACGCACATCCGACAGACGTGCAGCGGCATGCTGCACTCCGGGCACTCGTCGAGCCGTGAGAGCGGCAGGGTGAGCTTTGCTAGCGAGGCGCCGCAGCGCCAGCAGCCGAGGTCGTTGCTCTGCATGGCTCGACTGTGGCGCCTGGCGCCGCCCCTGTCCAGTCGCCGGCCCGTTCGGAGGGCGGCTTCTGTGATGCGTCTCACGGCGCTAAGCGGTTGCGTTGGCTAGTATTTTCTCCATGCTGGACAAGGTTCCAACGCCTTCCGTCGAGGAAGAGGAATTCACCGGTGACGGCCTGGTGCTCCTGCCGAAGGGTTACCTGGATTCCTCGGATGCGGCCTACGAGCTGTACCGGGAGCGGATCGACCCCCGGGTGCATGATCTCGCCATCGGCGGGCTCACCCGCCGGCTCGGCGACAGCCTGATCGCGATCCTGCGCCGGGCCGCGGTGCTCTGGTTTGCCCTCGCCTTCGTGACGGTCTGAACCCGGGCCTCAGGCGGTTTCCGAGACGAAGGTACCCACCGTGCGCTCGAAGTCGAGCGTGAGAAATTCCGCGCGTACCAGCCACCCGGCCCCGTCCTGCTCCGAGGACGGCTGTGCTGCCACCACACGGGCCACCGCCCGGCAGATATCGCTGTCGAGACGGATGATCTGACCCGCGGTCAGCGCCTGCCGGGTCACGAACTTCAGGCCGTGCAGCGAGACATCCTGCATGCGTCCGGACGCGGGTAATCGCTGGGGCCAGGTGGTGAGGACGCTAAGGGCATGGAAGCGCCGGATGCGGTCGATGGCGCGCTGGCCGCGGGATTCGAGGCGGCTGCGGTCGGCCGGCGCCAGCGGGCTCGCGCATTCACTGCAGTGTTCACCCGTCCCGGGCGTGGCGGAGCGGCCGTGCTCCGTGCCGCAGAACAGGCACGCCCCTGCAGATCGCGACTGCGCGGCACGTCGCGTCCTGCGGGCGGCGCTGCCGGTGGCCCGCGCCGCGTCGTAGGACGCCCGTTTCCGGGGATGCCGCAGCACCGACCAGGCTTCGTTCAGCATGGCGGCCTGACGGTTGTCGCCGCCGAGGTCGGGATGTGCCCGCATCCGCTGCATCAGTGTGCGGTAGCTGGAGCGGATCACCTCCAGCGGTGCGTCGGGCTGCACGTGGAGGATGCGGTAGTAGTCGCGGTCGTCGTGAGCCTGGGGCTTCATGCCAGCGCCTCGCTCTCTTCTTGTTATGAGCCGGATTCTAGTGATTCGTGACCGGCCGCAAGGTCCGACTCGACATAAGCACGCTCGCCGGCACGGGCAGGCCGACCCGGTTCAGGCCTGCCGGTTATCGCTGATGAAGGCGCCCAGCTCCCGGAACTCGTCCGCCCGGGCACTGCCCCGGCGCCAGCCGAGGGCGATCTCCCGGTAGGAGCGCTCGCCCATCGGCCAGAGGCCCACGTCGGTGGCATTCAGCAGCGCGGAGTCCCTGGCCATCTCGGGCAGGAAGGTGATGCCGAGGTCGGCGTCCACCATCTCGATCAGCGTCAGCAGGCTGGTCGCCGCGAAGCGGCTGACCTTCTCGGAACTGCGGATGCGGCAGGCGTCGATGGCGTGCTCGCGCAGGCAATGGCCTTCCTCCAGCAGCAGAACGCTGTCGGCATGCAGGCGGTTATAGCGGTAGTTCTCCGGGTCCACGAGGCTCGTGCGCCGGTGCGCCGCCAGCAGGAAGCGGTCCCGGAACAGGGCCTCCGTCTCCACGTTGCGCAGCTCATAGGGCACCGCGAACAGCATCAGGTCGATGTCGCCCGCCAGCAGCTTCTGGTGCAGCCGTTCGGTGAGGTCCTCCACCAGGAACAGCTTCAGCTCCGGGAAACTGCGGCGGACCAGGGGGAGCACCCGCGGCAGGAGGAACGGCGAGATAGTGGGTATGACGCCCAGGCGCAGCGGGCCGGACAGCGGCTTCTGGCCCACCCTTGCCATTTGCACCAGCGACTCCAGATCTCTGAGGCACAGGCGCGCCTGCTCGGCCACCTCCCGCCCGATGGCGGTGATGGTGACCTGCCGGTTGGTGCGGTCGACCAGCTGGACTTCCAGCGCGGCCTCCAGTTCCTGGATGCCGACGCTGAATGCCGACTGGGAGACGAAGCAGGCATCCGCGGCACGGCCGAAGTGGCCGTGCTCGGCGAGTGCCACGAAATAGCGTAACTGCTTGACGCTCGGGAGATTAGTGGCCATGGATCATCAGCGGTCGGTGATATTTAACAAATCGATCACTATTATAAAAATATTCCATTTTAATTATCAATACCGGCCCGTATGATAGGGACAATCAAAGGAGGAACGAGCATGACCATCAATATCGGAATCGAAGAGAAAGACCGTCGGGAGATAGCAGACGGGCTGTCGCGGCTGCTCGGCGACAGCTACACGCTGTATCTCAAGACGCACAACTACCACTGGAACGTGACCGGACCGATGTTCGCCACGCTCCACACACTGTTCGAGGAGCACTACACCGAACTCGCACAGGCCGTCGACGAGATCGCCGAGCGTATCCGCGCGCTGGGCTTCAAGGCGCCGGGCTCCTACAGCGCGTTCGCGAAGCTGACGCAAATCGAGGAAGAGTCCGGTAATCCGGGCGCCGAGGAGATGATCGAGCAGCTGGTGCTCGGCCAGGAGACCGTGGTACGCACCGCCCGTCAGATCTTCCCCGTAGTGGAAAAGGCCAACGACGAGCCGACGGCCGACCTGCTGACCCAGCGCATGCAGATCCACGAGAAGAACGCCTGGATGCTGCGCAGCCTGCTGAAGGACCAGGCGGCCTGACGGCGGCCCGACCGAACCGAATTCGGACGATTTGAAATCCGGGCAACGGCCCGCAAGAGAAACCAGGAGGAAACCAATGGATACATCGATGGAAGGAAAGAGGGTACCCGACGCGACTTTCCGCACGCGCGAGGGTCATGAGTGGGTGAACCGCACTTCGAGTGAGTTGTTCGACGGCAAGACCGTGGTGGTCTTCTCGCTGCCGGGCGCGTTCACGCCCACCTGCTCCTCGTCCCACGTGCCACGCTACAACCAGCTGGCGGACACGTTCGCCAAGCACGGTGTGGACGAGATCATCTGCATCTCGGTGAACGATGCATTCGTGATGAACGAGTGGCAGGAGGCCCAGAAGGCCTTCAACATCCGGTTCCTGCCGGACGGCAACGGCGAGTTCACCTCGAAGATGGGCCTGCTCGTGGACAAGGATGACCTCGGCTTCGGCAAGCGCTCCTGGCGTTACTCCATGCTGGTGCGCGACGGCAAGATCGAGAAGCTGTTCGTCGAGCCGGAGAAGCCCGGCGACCCGTATGAGGTCTCCGACGCCGACACCATGCTGGACTACCTGGCGCCGAACGCCGAAAAGCCCCACGACGTGACCATCCTGTCGCGCAAGGGCTGCCCGTTCTGCGCCGAGGCGAAGGCACGCCTGCGAGATGCGGGCATCGATTTCGAGGAGTTGCTGCTGAACCGGGACTACACGGACCGCACGCTGCGCGCCGTCGCCAAGGCGACCACCTTCCCGCAGGTGTTCGTCGACGGCGAGCTCATCGGCGGTGCCGAGGAACTGGAGAAGTGGCTGAGCGGCCGCAAGGCGGCCTGATCGGCCCGCTGAGACGGATCAGGCGGTCCTGATCCGGGCCGTCACGCCGAAGGCCGGGTCCCGCGAGGGGCCCGGCCTCTCTTTTGCGCTGGTCTTCCGCGCCGATGGTCAGGAGGCGAGGCGGGCCGCGGAGGCTTCCGTGTGCAGTGGCATCGGCAGATCGTGCCGGCGCCCGAGCTTGGCGATGCGGAAGCCGTGCCGCTCGAGGCGCCGGCCGTTCTCCACGGAGCCGTAGTGGTAGGCGATGATGCGGTCGAGCGTCTCGCCGTTGTACTCGTTCAGCAGATCCACGAAGCCGCTGTGCGCGGGATTCGCGCGCACGGCGCAGTCGTGGAAGATGGTCTCGCCCCCGGCCGCGTACTCGCGCAGCACCTCGGGTATGGGCCGGGTGTCGGCCGTGAACAGGAACGAGCCCGCCAGTGCCACGCCGTAGCAGAAACGGGGCTGCATGTGGCGCACCTCGAAGACCCGGAACCAGAGCGAGTCCAGCCAGAAACCGCTGCTGATGGGGATGAGGTGGAAGGCGTCCCAGAAGTTCACGCCGCCCTCGGCGCGGACGAACGGATTGCCGACCACACGGTCCTGCACCAGCGGCACCACGGGTGCCGGTACGAACAGCCGCACCGGCGCCATTCTGCCGCCGGCCACCGCGGGTGCGGCCGTGTGGAACAGCTGCTCCAGCCCGCCCACGTGATCCATGTGGGTGTGGGTCAGGTAGACGCTGTGGGGGAGAGCGCCGTAGCGCTCGCGGTACGCGTCCATGGCACCGGGACCGCAGTCGATCATCAGCAGCGGTTCCTCGCCTCGCTCGACAACGGCGATCGGGCTTCCCTGGCTCGTGCCGCCGCCGATGCCGAGGAAGCGCAGGCCGTAGCCTGAGGCGCCTCCCTTGTGTGCTCCGAGCCGCGCCGGCTCCCGGACGCGCTCCGACAGGTTGTCCGTCATCTTCATCTCTCCCTGCTGACAGCTTCCATTGCGCCCCATACTAGGAAGAGCGGATGACGATCTGATGGCCGTCTGAGTCCTTGTTCAGAAGTTCCAGTGGAAGCCGAGCATGGCCACCGGATAAAGGTCGTAGTCTTCGAGCTCGGCCTCCAGTTCCTGCCGTTCGGCCTCCAGGTTCTCCTGGAACGCGGGCTCGCTCGCGATCGGTCCGCTGGCCGAGAGTCCCACGGCCGGTTCGCCCTGGAATAGCACGCCGAAGTCCAGGCTCAGGCCGACGGTGTCGAAGATGCGGAAGTCCATGCCCACGCCCGCATAGGGCGCGCCGCTGTCGAACGTGACGGCACCGGACAGCGTGCCGACCTGCTCGACGGGATAGACCACCCCGCCGATCTCGATGGTGCTGCCGTCCCGGCTGGCCAGATTCACCTCGTTGTTGTTCGAGAAGTAGCCCGCAGTCAGGCGGAACGGCGTCATCGGCGCGCGCAGATTCAGCGTCGCGTACCAGGTGTCCAGGTCGAATTCGCCGTCGTAGTTGATGCCGGCTTCCGAACCATCGTCATCGAAGCTGAAACGGTTCAGCCCGCCGCGCAGATCCAGGTACGGGACAGGGCGCCAGGTGGCCTCGATACCCAGTCCCAGCGTGCCGGCCCTGACGCCGAACCAGAGGTCGTCGTCGGCCTGCGCCGGGGCCGCCGCGAACACGGCGAGAAGGGCGAGTACGGCGGGAATGCTCAGGGTTTTCATGGTCCACTCCGTGCCCGCGTTCCGGCGGGTCATTGAACAGAATAGCGGGAAGGCTATACCGGCTTCGCGGGCACTGGTGTGAGCCCGGTCACATCTGCGGGTGCCGGCACACGGTGTGCACAGTAGAATGCGTGCCACTCCCGGAAGGGCCGGGCGTGGGCGAGAGGAGCATGAGCGATATCCATGTGAGCGTCGGAGGGGCCGCGGATCAGCCGCGGGCAGGCCCCGTCACCGCTGCCGAGCGGATCACGGCCATCGACACGCTGCGCGGCGTGGCCGTGCTCGGCATCCTGGTGATGAACATATACGCCTTCGCGATGCCGTTCGCGGCTTACACGAACCCGCTGATCATGGGCGGCAGCGAGTGGTACAACCTGGGCACCTGGTTCTTCACCCACCTGCTCTTCGACCAGAAGTTCATGACCATCTTCTCGATGCTGTTCGGGGCGGGTGTGGTACTGATGGCGGGCCGGGCCGAGGCGCGCGGTGCCGGTTTCGCCGGCATCTTCTACCGGCGCCAGGTCTGGCTGCTCGCCATCGGCGCAGCCCACGGCTACCTGCTCTGGTTCGGCGACATCCTGTTCCACTACGCCCTCGTGGGCATGCTGCTGTACCCGTTCCGGCACCGGACGCCGCGCACGCTGATCGTGATCGCCGTCCTGCTGCTGCCGGTGGCGCTGCTGATGAACTACGCCGGCGCCGAATACATGGAAGAGGAGCATGCAGCCACCCGGCCTTTCGCGGAGCGGCTCGCGGCGGGCGAGGCACTCAGCGAGGAGGAGTCGGCGCGCCTCGAGGCCGTGGACGCCATGCGCTCGTTCCTGGCGCCCACCGAAGAGGACGTGCGCGAAGATCTCGAAGCGTACCGGGGCAGCTATACGGAGATCGTCGAGCACCGCGTGCCCGTCGTCGCGACCATGCAGTTCCAGGGAGCGATCGCCTTCGCGGTGTGGCGTGTCGGTGGTCTCATGCTGATTGGCATGGCGCTGATGAAACTCGGCGTCTTCTCGGCCCGGCGCAGCGCGGACTTCTACCGCCGCATGATGCTGATCGGCTACGGCCTGGGGCTGCCGCTGGCTGCGTTCAGCGGCTGGAACCTCTGGCAGCACGAGTTCGACGGGCTGTACGCATTCCGCGTGGGCATGATCCCGAACTATTTCGCCAGCATCCTGGTCGCCTTCGGCCATATCGGTCTGGTGATGCGCCTGGTGCAGTCCGGAGCGCTGGCTGCACTCATGGGACGCTTCTCCGCCGTGGGCCGGATGGCGCTGACCAACTACCTGATGCATTCCCTGATACTTACCACGGTCTTCTACGGTTATGGTCTCGGCCTCTACGGCACCGTGCCCCGGTTCTGGCAGATGGCCTTCGTCGCCGGCGTCATCGGCCTGCAGCTCTGGCTGAGCCCGGTATGGCTCAGGAACTTCCGGTTCGGCCCCGTGGAATGGCTTTGGCGATCACTGACATACTGGCGGTGGCAGCCGCTCAGGGGCTGACCGCCAGACCAGCGAGGCATGTAATGGAGAACGACAAGTCGCACCTCCGGGGCATCGACGTCCTGCGGGACCCGGACATCAACAAGTCCACCGCATTTACGGCGGAGGAGCGCGATCGGCTCGGGCTGCGCGGCCTGCTGCCGCCGGCTATCTCCACCCAGGAGATGCAGATCACCCGGGTCCTGGAGAACCTCAGGCGTCAGTCCAGCGACATCGACCGCTACATCTTCCTGCGCGCGCTGCAGGGCCGGAACCGGCGGCTGTTCTACCGCACCGTGATCGACCATATCGAAGAGATCATGCCGATCATCTACACCCCGACGGTGGGCGAGGCCTGCCTGGAGTTCGCGCACATATACCGCCACACCCGGGCGCTTTTCATCACGCCGGAAGACAAGGGCGAGATCCCGAGGCTGCTGCAGAACTGGGAGAAGAAGGACATCCGCGTGATCGTGGTGACCGACGGTGAGCGCGTGCTGGGCCTGGGTGATCTCGGCGGCAACGGCGCCGGCATCCCCATCGGCAAGCTGTCCCTGTACGTGGCCTGTGCGGGTATCCACCCGGAGCAGTGCCTGCCCGTGATGCTGGACGTCGGCACGGAGAACGACACGCTGCTGGATGACCCGCTCTACCTGGGCCTGCGCCGGCGCCGGCTGCGGGGGGCGGAATACATGGAGCTGCTGGAGGAGTTCGTCACCGCGGTGCAGGAGGCCTATCCGGA
>CAYRZI010000014.1:24342-37360 GCA_964428605.1 uncultured Woeseiaceae bacterium | reverse complement strand
GAAGGGAGCTTTGACCTTTACTCGCCGGGCGGCGTGCGGCGCAGCGCCTTGACGGTGCCGCGGCGCTTCTTCTCGTCCACCCGCCGGCGTTTCGCCGCGCGGCCCGGGCGGGTGGGGATACGGGGTTTGCGCGATACGCTGGCGCGGCGGACGAGTGCACGCAGGCGCTCGATGGCCTCGCGCCGGTTCTGGCGCTGGCTGCGGTGTTCCCTCGCCTTGATGACGAGCACGCCGTCGCCGCTGATGCGCTGGTCGCCGAGACCGAGCAGCCGCTCCTTGACTCGTTGCGGCAGCGACGAGGCGGGGATGTCCAGGCGCAGGTGGATCGCGGTGGACTGCTTGTTCACCGCCTGGCCGCCGGCGCCGGCCGAACGCACGGCGCTCATCTCCAGCTCGTCGTCGGGCAGCACGATGTTTTCCGTCAGTCTGATCACGGTCATGTCTCAGAGATAGGGCGAGAACAGCCACGCGAGGGCGTCGCGGAAGCGCACCGGCAGTGAGCGGTCGGCGATCTCGCGCAGACCCACGGCCCGCGAGCGGGCCCGCGTGACCTGCATATGTTCGATCATGCTGCGGGCGAAACTCGAATCGAAAATCTCGACGGCCAGCTCAAAGTTCAGCCTGAGACTCCGCGGATCGACGTTAGCGGTGCCTATCTGACAATAGTCATCGTCGATCAGAAAAAGTTTCGTATGCACGAAGGGTCCCGGCTGATAGTAGATGCGCACGCCCCACTGCAGCAGTTCCAGCAGAGCGTTGCGCGTGGCCCAGTGCACGTAGAAGAGGTTGTTCTTCGCCGGCAGGATGACGTTCACCTCGATGCCGCGCAGGGCGGCCGCCTGCAGCAGTGCCACCTGTTCCCGCGAGGGCAGGAAGTAGGGCGTCATGATCCAGACGCTGCGCCTGGCATCCGCGATGGCGCCCTGCATCACCAGCGCGATCCGGTCCAGATCCTCGTTGGGGCCGTCCGTGATGACCCGGCAGCGCTTTCGTCCCGGCGCGGACGACCAGTCCGGCTCCGGGGTCTCCTCCGGCGGCTCGCCGGTGGCGAAGCGCCAGTCGTCCCAGAAGGCGTCGGCCAGCTGGCGTACCACCGGCCCTTCCAGACGGAAGTGCATATCCACCACCCGCCGGCGCCCGTCCTCGCCTACCACGTGACGATCGCCGATATTCATGCCGCCCGTATAGCCCACCCGGCCGTCGGTCACCAGGATCTTGCGGTGGGTGCGGAGATTCAGGTGCAGTGCCGGCGGGAAGAGCCTGGGGGGCAGGAAGCGGGCGACGCGCAGCCCCCGGCGGGCGATGAGGCGGCTGATGCGCGGCCAGGAGTAGAGCTCGCCGATGCCGTCGACCAGGACGCGGACCGATACGCCCCGGTCGCTGGCCGCCGTGAGCGCGTCGACGAAGCGCCGGCCGGTCTCGTTGTTCTCGAAGATGTAGCTCGACAACAGCACCTGCCGCTCGGCGGTGTGGATGCTCTCCAGCATGGCGGGATAGGCTTCCTCGCCGTTGTGCAGGGCGCTGACGCCGTTGTCGCCCAGCAGGGGCCGCAGGGACACCACGGCGCCGATATGGCCGCGGCCCGGCTCGTGCTCGGCCAGGTCCTCCTCGCTGATGGTGTCCCCGCTCTCGTAGCCGATGCGGAACTGCCCGCCCCGCAGCTTCTTCGCGCGGGTGCGCACCCGGTTGATGCCGAACATGTAGTAGCCCAGCGGGCCGAGGAACGGGATGGCCAGGCAGACCACCATCCAGCCGAGGGCCGAGCGGGGGTCGCGCTTGTAGAGCAGGGCGTGTACGGCCCCGATGACCGCCAGCAGGCCGTGGAGGGCGACGGCCAGCCAGCGGAGGAGGAGGTCGGGAAGCTCCATGGGAGCATTCTCACCCGCCCGGGCGGAGCGGGCAACGGGCCGGCGGTATCAGACCACGCCGTAAGCCAGCATGGCGTCGGCCACCTTGCGGAAACCGGCCCGGTTGGCGGCATCGAGATAGTCGATGCCGCCGTCGTGCTCCATCTCGTGGGTGCACTTGTCGTGGATCTCGCGCATGATCTCCTTCAGTCGCCGGTCCACCTCGTTGCGCGACCAGCTGACCCGGGTCACGTTCTGGGTCTGCTCCAGGCCGCTCACGGCGACGCCGCCGGCGTTTGCTGCCTTGCCGGGGGCGAACAGCACCCGGTGCTCGCGCAGGTGCTCGATGGCTTCCTCGGTGCAGGGCATGTTGGCGCCTTCCACCACCGCCATGAGGCCGTTGTCCACCAGGGTGCCCGCCGCCTCCGCGTCGAGCTCGTTCTGGGTGGCGCAGGGCATGGCCACGTCACAGGGCACGCCCCAGGGCGCCTCGCCCTCGGTGTAGCCGAGGCCGCCGATGCGGCCGTCCAGTTCCGACAGGCGGCCGCGGCTGCGCAGCTTGAGCTCCTTGATCTCCTCGAGGGCCTGCGCATCGAGCCCGTCCTCGCAACGGATGTAGCCGTGGGAGTCGCTCAGGGTTACCACCTTCGCACCTTCCTGGATGGCCTTCTCGGCGGCGAACAGGGCCACGTTGCCCGCACCGCTGATGGCGATGCGCTTGCCCTCCAGCGGTTCGTCGGCGCGCTCGAGCATGTTGCGCAGGAAATAGACCGCGCCGTATCCCGTCGCCTCCTTGCGCACGGCACTACCGCCGTAGGCCAGCCCCTTGCCCGTCAGCACTCCCTCGAACTCGTTGGTGAGCCGCATGTACTGGCCGAACATATAGCCGATCTCCCGGCCGCCCACCCCGATGTCGCCCGCCGGCACGTCCACGTCCGGGCCGATATGGCGGAACAGCTCGGTCATGAAGCTCTGGCAGAAGCGCATCACCTCCCGGTCGGTCTTGCCCTTCGGGTTGAAGTTGGACCCGCCCTTGCCGCCGCCCATGGGCAGGCCCGTGAGGCTGTTCTTGAAGGTCTGCTCGAAGCCGAGAAACTTCAGCACGCTCTGGTCCACCGACTTGTGGAAGCGCAGGCCACCCTTGTACGGGCCGATGGCCCGGTTGAACTGAACTCGCCAGGCCCGATTGACGTGCACGTTGCCGCTGTCGTCTTCCCAGGTGACGCGGAAGACGATGATGCGGTCGGGTTCTGTCATGCGCTCGAGGATGCGCGCCTGACGGTAGGCGGGGGTGGCGTGGACCAGCGGCATCACCGAGCGCGCCAGCTCCGCGACGGCCTGAATGAACTCCGACTCGTGGGCATTACGCCGTTCCAGACCCTGCATGAATGCCTTCAGCATCCGTTCGGGCTTCGCGCCTTCGATCATCAGACCTCCTTCTCTCCCGGTCACTTGACGGCTGCGGGCAGGGGGTACTATACCAACGGAAGGGAGCGCAGGCGGGACAACGCCAACATGGAGATGAGAATGAACATGGACAGGAGACTGCCAGTGGCCGCACTTGCGGCGCTGCTGCTCGCAGGTTGCGCGAGTGCGCCGCGGGAGCCGAAGCCCACGGACGTGGCTGCCGACGACCCGGAGGCCGTGCGCTGCGTACAGCTGGCCCGGGTCGAGCGCACGCAGGTGGTGGACGACGAGAACATCTTCTTCTACATGAACGATGGCACCGTGTATCGCAACCAGCTGCCGCGCCCCTGCCCGGGGCTCTCCCGCGAGGAGCGCTTCATGTACAAGGTGCCGACCGGGCGCCTGTGCGATCTCGATACCATCACCGTGCTGACCGACTTCGGTGGCGGCTTCAGGCAGGGAGCAGGCTGTGGCCTCGGCCGCTTCCACTCGGTCGACCCGGAGGAGGTGGACGAGCTCATCGAGATTTTGCAGCGCGACGAGTAGTCAGGAAGTCCCGGGCGTCTCGACGGGCGGCGGCTCGTCGTCGTCGGACAGACGGAACGGGTCCGCATCACCGGCGAGGATGCGCTCCATGATGCGGGTCTCCCGGCCCTCGATGGCCTGCAGGAACTCCCCGGCGCCACCCATGGCGCGGAAGGCGCGGAAGCCGTCTTCCAGAAAGTCGTGCAGGGCGCCGAAGCCGGCCAGATGAGCCGGGCCGTGCGCCATCCGGATCATGGTGTAGATCATCGGCATCTTCACCAGCCGCTCGAGATCCCGGCCCGCCCTGATGATGAAACCGATCTGGCGTTCCCGGTCCTCGCGGCGGCCCACCGTACGGTAGGCCTCCGCGTAGCTCTGCGCATCGATCGTGGTTCCCGCGCCGAGCGCCCGCGTCATCGCGCCGTCGAGCTCCTGGCTCAGCACCTCCAGCTGCACGGCCATGCGCATCGAGTCCTGGGCCTGGGCCGGCAGCATGCGCTTCAGGATGGGCGAGGCACGCTCCAGCTGGGTGTCACGGGGCAGGTAGTCCGTGTCGGTGTAGAGTTCCTCCAGGAAGAACTCGACGCCGGGCCGGTAGCGCTCGCGTTCCTGCAGGTCGGCGTAGGTGCGCTCCAGCCGCCCCGCCTGCCAGCGCTGCAGGGCCTGGAGTTGGCTCTGCAGGCCGGGTTCCTCGCCGAACTGGTCGCGCAGGCTGCGGTTGCGCGCCAGCAGCTCGTCGAGGTCCATCCGGCTGATTTCTTCTCCGCTCATGTCTCCGATGTGGCGCCGCGGGCGCCCCGCTCAACCCCGCGCGCATTGTCCCGGTTTTGCCGCCGGGTTGCCAACACGCGCGCGCCGGCCGGTTCAGAACGGCTTTGTTGCACCCAGGAATGCCACGGAGGCGATGCCGATCCAGTAGACGTAGGCCATGCCCCGGCCGATGGCGAGTTCCGAGGAGAGCTGTTTCTCCAGCACGGGATTCGGGCCCTTCTCCGCAAGCTCGCGGAAGATCGGCACCCAGTGGCGCATGATGAACCGGAGCCCGAGACCGATGACCAGCAGCAGGCTGTAGATCAGCACCTTGGTGGAGTACCAGTCGGCGCGGAACGGCCAGTCCGTCAGGAACGACCAGATGGCGGCGATGAACAGGGCCGGGATGACCACGTAGCGGATGCGCTCGTCGATCAGCGTCAGACGGATACCCCGGTCGGTGTCCCGGTGGAAGAACGCCGCCCAGGTGAGCGACAGCCACGTGAAGGCCAGGATCCAGACCAGCCACAGCCAGCCGCCGCCGTAGTCGTGGACGCCCAGGTTGAAGCCCATGTGCACCCCGAGGGGGAGCAGCAGGATGATGCCCGTGCGGGCGAGGATGTCGATCCGGTAGGCGGTCTCCATGTGCCGGCGGCGCTCGTCCAGTGAGAGTTTCGGATTCGCCACGTTGTAGGACGTCTGGAAGACACCCCATTCGCCGCCCAGCCAGTACACCATCGCGAGTATGTGCAGCCAACGCAGGACGGACTCCGGATCGATGTACATCGTTTCTCCCCTAAAGGGCCGGACTCCCCGGCATTTAAGCAACAACCGGGGAGCGCCGGGATAGTGGCAAACCGAGAGCCGCGGTCGGGGCCATTGCGCGGCGAATTGCGCGGCGATTTGACATCATGTACTGCCGATGCGTGTCGGGCTCTGCCGCCGATTGACACTCTGTCGGCGGCGTGCGACGCTCGACGCTCGTTTGCAAAAGGCACACCGTCCGAGAGGGCGGGTCGCAAAGCCACCGGTCCCCGGGCTCATGCCGGGACAGCGGAGCTGCCAGACGGAAGCGCGATGCGGCGTCCTGCCGCGTCCGCGGGTCACGGCATCCTCTGCTGACTCTGCCTCCGGGAACCGCCGCCGCCGAGCACCCATGGCCGGGCATCGTCCCGCGGAGGAAAGACATCCATGAGAGAGGCACGCAGTCAGCACCGGGGTTACCGGGATGGAACGGCCGGCGCGCGGGGGCGCCGGGCAGGGCGGCATCCGGCGCCGCCGCCGCTGGTGGCGCCCGACAGCCCCGAGTCGCTGCAGGCCGTACTCCGGCCCGGTTCCGGCTACGCATCGCCGTTGCGGCCGATGGGTGCCGGCAGCGCATGCACCCCCTGTTCGGTGGCCCGTGGCGGTACGGTGATCGACATGACCGCTCTGGACGGTATCCTCGATATCGGCGACGAGCAGGTCACCGTGCAGGCGGGCCTGCGTCTGCAGCGTCTGGCGGACGAGCTGGCCGGCTACGGCCTGGAACTCGCCGGCGGCCACGACCTGATGGGCAGGACGGTCGGCGGTGCGGTGGCTGGCGCGTGCATCGGCCCCGGCACCGGTGCCGGCACGCGCCTGTTCTCCAGCCAGGTGGTGAGCATGAAGGTGATAACCCCGGAGGGCGGCGAGCTCGTGGTGGACGCTTCGCGGCCCCATCTGCTGGACATGTTCCGGCTGAGCTACGGCCTGCTGGGCGTGATCCACGAGGTCACGCTGCGGGTGCGCCCGATGAGCCCGTTCACCATCCGGCGCCGGCGCTGCACGACGGCGCAGCTGGCCGCCGTCACGGACCGCCTGTTGGGCTCGAAACTGGGCCTTCGTTTCTACCTGCTGCCGTTCCGGGACCAGGCGTACCTGGAGCTGCGCCGCAGCGGCGACGAGGATACCAACGTGAACCGGCTGCTGTGGAAGATCAAGGACTGGGGCGAGAGCACCATCCTGCCCGCGATGACCAACTCCATGTCCTGGATCGTGCCGATACCGGCGCTGCGTTACGGCATGATCGACCGGATCAACGGCGCGGGCCAGTCTCTGTTCAGCGGGCCCGTCCACGCCGGCAGCGCGGCGGTGGAGCAGGGCGGCGGCCGTGCCGGGCGGCACCTTGCCAGTTCCAGCTGGTGTTTCCCGGCAGCCGAGTTCCCCCTGATCGTCCAGGCCTACCGCGAGTTCTGCCGGGATTACTACGCCCGCAGCCGCTTCCGCTGCGACATGCCCACCGTCGGCTACCGGCTGAGCCAGGACCGCAGTGCGCTGCTGTCGCCCTCGTTCGACGGCCCGGTCTTTGTGTTGCGCGCGGTCAGCTCGCCTCATCCCCAGTGGCAGGACTTCGTACTGGAGCTGGCCGAGTTCGCCGAGAAATGGAACGGCATCCCGTTCCTGGATCAGACCGACGGGCTGTCGCCCGGCCAGGTCGGCGGAGCGCTGGGCAGCCGACTCGAGTTCTTCCGCAAGATGCGCCGGCGACTGGACCCCGACGGGCGGCTGCTGAATCCCTACCTGGCCCAGTTTTTCCTCTGAGCGAGGAAGATCAGGCGTAGGTGCGGTCCAGGTAGTCGAGGATGTCGCCCGACTCGGCCAGTTCGGTATCCGTGTTCGGGTCCACCAGGTAGGGGATGGACACCCGTCCGGCACGGGACTTCAGGGCCCGCCGGTTCTCGAGATCCGGCTGCCCCTCCAGCCCCAGGGCGCCGCGCACGGCCGGCGGTACCCAGTCGCTCGCCTTCGTGCGTCCGGCGGAGCGCAGGATGTAGGGAATCTCCAGCTCGCACAGGCGCTCGCGCACCACACGTGCGAACGGGCTGGACTCGAAGCTGTAGAGCTCCAGCAGGCGCTCGGGCCGCCGGGCCGAGGGCCGGACACGGGTGCCGGCCGTGAAGCGGGGGATGCCGGCCACCGTGGACGAGAGCTTCTGCAGGGTCTGGGCCTGCCAGCGCAGCGGTACGTCGCGGCGGCCGTAGGTGACGAACAGGTACTCGATGATGTCCGCCGACTCGTACATGCTGGCGCCGGTATTCGGATCCACCAGGAACGGGAACTGGGCCTTGCCGCCACGGGCGACGACCTCCGGGCGGAAGCGTTCGCCGCCCTTCGGGCAGGGGTAGATCGCCGCGTCCAGGTCCAGCTCCGTCAGCACCTCCCGCACCAGGCGGCAGAAGGGACAGCCCTCGAACTCGTAGAGCTCCAGCATCTTCTCCGGCTTGTCCAGTGCCGGGCGGGCCTGGATGCCGTTCAGGCCGCGCAGGAACGAGGTGGCGGTGGAGGAGAGGATGTCGACGGTACGCTGGATCATGAGAACGGCCTTTCGTTGGTTGCGCCTGGATCGCGCCCGCGATCATGCGGCTATGAGCACGCCGAAGCAATACGCTCCTCCCGCAATGCCGGCCCGCTTCGGCGAGCCCGATTGCGCTTTTTCAATGCCGCCACCGGGCCTGCTCCCTAGCTTCTGCAGGAAAGGTACAGCAAGGAGTATCCGATGCAGATCCTGGGACGCACGACAGTGACTATGGCCATGGTTATTGCGGCGCTCGGCCTCGCGGCCATGCCGGCTCTGGGCGAGGACAAGAAGATGAACGATTCACTGGACCTCGCGGCCGGCCCGCCGGAACAGTGTCTCAGCCTCATCCGCATCGATCGCAGCGAAGTAATCGACGACCGAAACATCATCTTTCACATGCAGAATGGTGATCTGTACCGCAACCAGCTGCCGTACCGCTGCCCGGGCCTGTCGCTGCACGACACTTTCATGTACCGCACGTCGCTGAACCAGCTCTGCAATCTGGACATCATCACCGTGATGGACAACATCGGTTTCGGGCTGTCACCGGGCGCCTCCTGTGGCCTCGGACATTTCTACCCGATCACCGAGGAGCAGGCCGACAAGCTCAGGGAGATGGCGGGCAACTAGAGCCCGCCGTGCGGAGCACAGCGAGCATGGCGCAGGCTGGCCTCAGGCAACGCGTCGGCGGGCGCGTACTGATCACCGGCGGGACCGGCTTCATCGGCTCCGCACTGGCCGAGCGGCTGCTGGAGGCCGGGCTCGGAGTCGACGTCCTCACCCGGGACCGGGAACGGGCGCTCAAGCAACTCTCCGGACGGGTACGCGCCGTCGAAGACCTGGACGAGCTCGTATCCGACCGGGAACGGGAGCTTCCCGTCGCCATCGTCAATCTCGCAGGCAAGAACCTCGGCGAGGACCGCTGGGACGAGGAGGTGCGCCAGGAGATCGTCGACAGCCGCGTGGAGGTGACCCGCAGCCTCGTCTCTTACGTGGGCGGACTGCCGGCCGAGCGGCGCCCCCGGGTGCTGGTGAGCGGCTCGGCCATCGGCTATTACGGCGCCCGGGGAGACGAGGAACTGGACGAAGACGCCGAGCCGGGCGACGAGTTCCAGTCCCGGGTCTGCATCCGCTGGGAGTCGGCCGCCGAGACGGCGCGCGAGTACGGCGTGAGGGTGTGCCTGTCCCGCACGGGCGTTGTGCTCGGCCAGGGCGGCGGCATGCTGTCGGGGCTGCTGCCACTCTTCCGGAAGGGGCTCGGGGCCACCGTGGGCAGCGGCCGGCAGTGGATATCCTGGATCCATCGCGAGGATCTGATCGACCTGCTCATCGATCAGATGACCGACGCCGCACTCGCGGGGCCGTTCAACAATACCGCGCCGGGGCCGGTGCGCCACGAGGAGTTCACGCAGACGCTGGCCGCGGTGCTGAACCGGCCGCTGCTGCTGCGCATACCGGCACCGGCCTATCGCCTCATCGCCGGCGGCATCGCTCACATGCACCTGACGGGACAGAAGGTACTGCCCGTGAAGAACCTGGAGAGGGGGTTCGAATACCGCTACCCCGAACTGCGGGCTGCGCTGGAGGAGGCGGTGGGGGACAACGACTGATCCCAGTTTGCCCGGCGGGGCTGACCGGTTACCCCGGCCGGCGCGGCTAGTGGTTGGAATCGGCGCGGTTCTGGTCCCGCTTCGGTTCCCCGGTCTGTCCCGAACGCCCGCCGTCGCGCCGGCGCCGGCGCCTGACCACGAAGCTCATGGCGATGGTGACGAAAAGGATACCCAGGATCGCGATGATGGGCAGGATCAGGGTGACGGGTACATAGTAGTCGCTGGTTTCCATACCCCGACGGTAGCGCGCGGCCCGCAGCCCCCTCATTGCGGTTTCTCAATGCGTGTCCGCGCTGCCCTCCCGGCCTGCCGCGTCATCGTCTTCCGTGCCGGTTTCCCCGTGGTGCACCGTCGCGAGCCAGCCGAGGGACACCAGGAGCTGACCGAGCACCAGCGGTATCAGCGAGAAACCGAGGACGATAGCCCAGCCCCGGGCGTCGGGAGCGTGCGGGATGAGCACCGTGCTGAGCCCCGGCAGCCAGGCGGCGGCGAGCAGCAGCGCGATGCCGACGCCGATGGCCAGCCAGACCACCGGCGAGCGCACGACCTCGTTCACGAACACCCCGCTGCGGCGGCGGCGCATGTTGAAGACGTGCCACAGGCGGGTGAAGCCGAAGCACAGGAAGGAGATGCCCACGGCCTCCTCGGCGCTCATCCCGAAGACCGTCAGCGCGGTGGCGAACGCGGCCAGCACGGTGACCGCGATCAGCAGCCCCCAGGCGGTCACGATGCCCCAGTGACGCCGCGTGACCAGCGCCTCGTCGGTGCGGCGCGGACGGCGTTGGAGAGCATCCTCGCTGCCCGGCACCAGCCCCAGCGCGAGGGCCGGCATCACGTCGGAGACGAAGTTGATGTAGAGGATCTGCAGCGGCAGCAGAGGCAGCGGCGCAGCCACCGCCGCGGCGGCGGAGACGGCCATGATCTCTGCCAGGTTGCCGGACAGGAGATAGATGATGAAGCGTCGGATGTTGTCGAAGATGGTCCGCCCGTAGGCGATGGCGGTGACGATGGTGCCGAAGGCGTCGTCCGTCAGCACGATATCGGCCGTCTCCTTCGCCACCTGGGTGCCGCGCTGTCCCATGGCCACGCCGATGTCCGCCCGCTTCAGCGCCGGGGCGTCGTTGACGCCGTCGCCGGTCATGCCCACTATGGCGCCGTCATCCTGGTGCAGGCGTGCCAGCTCGAGTTTCTGCTCCGGGCTGATGCGCGCGAAGACACGGCAGCGCAGCAGCTGGTCGCGGGTCTCTCCGTCCGCGGCGGCAAGCTCGCCGAGGCCGCTGGCATCCCGCCCTTTCCCGCCTGCCTCGACCAGGCCGATCTCCGCGGCGATGGCGCGGGCGGTCGCGAGATGATCCCCCGTGACCATCACCACCCGGATGCCCGCCCTGCGACAGGCGTCCATGACCTCGGCGATGCCCTGGCGCGGCGGGTCGTACAGGCCCGCCAGCGCGAGCAGCGTCAGTTCCCCGTAGGGCTCCGCCTCCGGGTCGTCCGCCCGCTTCTCGGCGAGGGCGAGCACGCGCAGGCCCTGTTCGGCCATGGTTTCGGCCCGCTCCTGCCACGCGGCGATACCGTCCTCGTCCAGCTCCCGGGTGCCGTCGGCCGTCTGTACCCGGGTGCAGCGTTCCAGTAACGCCTCGGGTGCTCCCTTGACGGCGACCCGGAACGCTTCGTCCACCCGGTGGAAGGTGGCCATCATCTTCACGTCCGGGTCGAAGCTCACCTCGCGCTCCTCGGGCATCTCCTGCAGCAGGTCGGAGCGGGAGCGGTGCAGTCCGCCGGCTGCCGCCGCCAGCGCCACCTCGGTGGGGTCGCCCACCGCGTCGCCGTCGTCCACGCTGGCGTTGTTGCACAGTGCGCCCACCTCCAGCGCGCGGCGGGCCACCGGCACATCGTCGAGGTCCGCCGCCTCGTCGTCCCGCCACGCGTTGAGGGCGCCGTCCTCGTCCGGACGGATCTCCACTTCGCCGTCCGCCAGCGCCAGTCTGCTGAGGGTCATGCGGTTCTCGGTGAGCGTGCCGGTCTTGTCGGTGAGGATCAGGTTCACCGCCCCCAGCGCCTCGACCGCCGAGAGACGCTTGACCACCGCGTTGCGCCTCGCCATGCGCTGCATCCCGCGGGCCAGGGCCAGGGTGGCGACCACCGGCAGCCCCTCCGGCACGGCCGCGATGGCGAGGGCGAGGGAGGTCTCCAGCATCACGGCCACTTCCTTGCCTGCCGCGATCCCGGCCGCGGTGGTGGCGGCAGCAATTGCCAGCGTCAGCCAGACCAGCCGCCCGCCGAGCTTCTCCAGCCGCTTCTCGAGGGGGGTGGCTTCCGCCTCCGCCGTCTCCACCAGCTCGGATATGCGCCCGAGTTCGGTATCCCGGCCGATGGCCGCCACCACGCCCACCCCGGAGCCGTCGACGATCGCCGTACCCTTCCACGCCATGTTGCGGCGGTCACCGAGCGGGACGTCCTTTTCATAGGTCTCGTCCGCGTCCTTGCCCACCGGCTCGGATTCGCCGGTGAGGGCTGCCTCGTCGCAGCGCAGCCGGTTGGTCTCCACCAGCCTGAGATCGGCGGGCACCACGTCCCCGGACTCGAGCAGGCAGACGTCACCGGGCACCAGGCGGGCGGCGGGGATGCGGGCCTCCCGGCCGTCGCGGCGCACCCGCGCCTGCACGCGTCCCATCTGCTGCAGGGATTCCATGGACCGGGTGGCGCGCCACTCCATGAAGAAGCCCACTACCGTGTTGACCACCAGGGCGGCACCGATGGCGGCCGCTTCCAGGGTGCGGCCGAACAGCGCCGCAATGACGGTGGCCGCCAGCAGCAGCAGGACGACCAGGCTCGCCACCTGGTCGATCAGGATGCGCCACACCGGGCGGGCTCGGTAACGGCGCAGGCGGTTCTCGCCGTGGCGCTCACGGCGCCGCTCGGCTTCGCTCTGGGACAGGCCCTCGTCCAGCGCAACGTCGAGTTCCCCGAGCAGGTGTTCGAGGGAGCCCTTGTAGGGTGTCTCAGGCGGCATCGTTCAGCGCTCCCGCGGATTCAGTCGGATGCCGCCGCCCGGCCGCGTGCACCGGTCGCGAACGGGGCGAGCGGCATCGTCAGTCGTCTCCCTCCGGCTCTCCCTCGCCCCGCTCCGTCGCGGCGATGCGCTGCTTCACCTCCAGGAAGACGTCGGGGGTGACCGAGATGGAGTCGATGCCGGCCTCGACCAGGAAGCGGGCGAAGTCCGGATGGTCGCTGGGCGCCTGACCGCACAGCCCAACCGGCAGGCCCTTATCATGGGCCTCCCGGATCAGCTCGGCGATCATGCGCTTGACCGCGGGACTGCGTTCGTCGAACAGGTGGGCGAGTCGGTCGGAGTCGCGGTCGACCCCCAGCACGAGCTGGGTGAGGTCGTTGCTGCCGATGGAGAAGCCGTCGAAGCGTTCCGCGAACTCCCGGGCCATGAGCACGTTCGAGGGGATCTCGCACATGACGTACACGCTCAGGCCGTCCCGGCCCCTGGCGAGGCCGTGCTCCGCCATCGTCTCGAGCACCCGGTCGCCTTCCTCGGGCGTGCGGCAGAA
>CAYRZI010000014.1:0-24242 GCA_964428605.1 uncultured Woeseiaceae bacterium | reverse complement strand
CGGATACCGGCTGGCGGCGATGCGCGCGATGCCCCGCGCCAGGCGGTCGACGAAGAACTCCTCTTTGTCGTCCCAACCCGCCGTGATCGCCTCGATCCGGCGCCGCGTCTCGCCGTCCTCGACGTCGTCCCAGCCGGTGAGGGCCAGGGGATGGATCTTGATGGCGTTGTTGATGATGAACTCGATGCGGGCGAGGCCGATGCCGTCGGCCGGCAGCGGCCACCAGCGCAGCGCCGCGGCGGGATTGGCCAGGATCAGCATGACCTCGGTGCGCGTAGCCGGGATCTCGTCCACGTCGGTTTCGGTGACCTCGATGTCGGCGATGCCCTCGTAGACGAACCCCTGGTCGCCCTCGGCGCAGGAGACGGTGACCTGCTGTCCGTCCTCCAGCGTATCGGTGGCATCTCCCGTGCCGACGATGGCCGGCAGGCCGAGTTCCCGGCTGACGATGGCCGCGTGGGAGGTCCGGCCGCCGTGATCGGTGACGATCGCGGCCGCCTTGCGCATGATCGGCACCCAGTCCGGGTCGGTCATGGTCGTGACCAGGATCGCATCCTCCGGAAAATCCTTTCGGGGTATCTTCTCGGTGAGCACCCGCACTTCGCCGGCCGCCGCCGCGGAGCCGATGGCGTTGCCGCTCACGAGCCGCCTGCCGGCGCCGCTTACCTGATGGGTGGTCAGCGATGCCTGCCGCTGGCGGGATTTCACGGTCTCCGGGCGCGCCTGCACGATCATGAGTTCGCCCGTTTCGCCGTCCTTGGCCCACTCGATGTCCATGGGCCGTTCGTAATGCTCCTCGATGAGCACGGCCCAGTGGGCCAGGCGGCAGATCTCTTCGTCGTCCAGCACGAAGGCGTGGCGCTTCTCGTCGGGCGTGCGCCGGGTGCGGGTGGGCTCGCCGCCGTCGCCGCTGCCGTAGACCACCTGCTTTTCCTTGCCGCCGAGATGCTTCTCGATGATCGGGCGGCAGCCGTCCCTGTCGAGCAGCGGCTTGAAGACCAGGTATTCGTCCGGGTCCACCGAGCCGCTGACCACGGTCTCGCCGAGCCCCCAGGCCGCGTTGACGAGCACGACCCCGGGGAATCCGGTCTCGGTGTCGATGGAGAACATGACGCCGGCACCGGCCTTGTCGGCACGCACCATGATCTGTACGCCGACCGACAGCGCCACGTCGAGGTGGTCGAAACCGTGCTTCTCCCGGTAGGCGATGGCCCGGTCGGTAAACAGGGAGGCATAGCAGCGGCGGCAGGCCTTCAGCAGCTCATCGCGTCCCCGGATATTGAGGTAGGTCTCCTGCTGGCCGGCGAAACTCGCCTCCGGCAGGTCTTCGGCGGTGGCGCTGCTGCGCACGGCCACCGCCGGCTTGTCCCGTCCGCTGCGCCCCGCCAGCGCGTCGTAGGCCTCCGCGACGGCTTCCGCCACGGCCTCCGGGAACTCGCCGTGGCTGATCATCTGACGCACCGAGCGGCCCGCATGGTCCAGCGAGACTTCGCCGGCAGCGAGTTCTTCGAGCTTGTCCCCGATCCGCTCGCTCAGCTCGTTGTACTCCAGGAATTCGCGATAGGCGGCGGCGGTGGTCGCGAAGCCGTCGGGCACCCGGATGCCGCGGTCGGCCAGCCGGCCGAGCATCTCGCCGAGCGAGGCATTCTTGCCGCCGACCGAATCCGTGTCCGACGCATCGACGTCGGCGAAATTCCGGACGAAATCGCTGCTCATCAAGCTCAAGCCTGCGCCGCTGTCGGGGGCCGCGCATTGCGTATTCGCAACCGGAATCAGTGTTTCACGACAGGGGACTACCGCCATCAGGGGATATCGCCACCCTGCGGGCCGGCGCACACTGTAATCGACGCGAACGGCAACGGGACGAGAATCATCGCAGACGAGAAACTGCTTCAGTGGTAGCTCTTTCGAGCCGCCCGCCCGAGGACGGCGCATGCCAGGGAATGGCGATGCCACGAAGCCGGGCGAGCGAGTGCAGGGAGGCGGGAAAGTGGAGGGGATTTTGTTGGCCGGCGCGTCGGGCCGACCGGGACGGTCGGTCGGGTTACACAACCACAGACAAAGGGGATAGTCGCACATGGCAACCAGCGCTGAACATCTTCGCAACGATCCGCCGCTCGCGGAGTGGAACCGGGATTACGAGCCATTGGCATTCGCGTTCCCCGAAGAAGACGCCGCGTGCAATGCAGGCGTGGCGCTTTCCTCCGAGCGACATTTCGACCCGGATTCCATCCTCTTCCGGGAGGGCGCCGAGGCATCGAGCGTCTACGCGATTCGGGGAGGCATCGTCAAACTGGTGCGCCATCTGCCGAACGGCCGGGCGCGCATCGTGGGGCTGCACGGCCCGGGCGGGGTGATCGGCCTGCCGACCGGTACCGGCGAAGCACCGGTGAATCCCCACAGCGCCATCGCGCTGGGGCCCGTCGATACGCGCTGCTGGTCATCGGTACACATACGCCGGCTGCGCAGCGAGGAACCGAAGCGCTACATCGAGCTCCTGGAGACGCTGTACGGGCAGGTCCGCCAGGCGGATCTCTGGATCACCGAGTTCTCCACCGGCCGCATCCGCAGCCGCGTCGCGCGCCTGATCCTGTTCCTGGAGCGAACGGAGGACGGCCCGTCGGCGGGCGAGGTGGAGCTGCTCACCTGCCAGGACATGGGCGAGATGCTGGGGGTAACACCCGAGAGCGTGAGCCGCATCGTCGCCGACATGAAACGCAGGGAACTGCTGGTGCCCGTGGCCACGGAGCCGGTGGAGCGCTACCTCTGCGACATGGAAGCCCTGCAGGCCATCGCGCGGGACTGACGCGTAGCGGGACGCTGGCCCGGCAGATGCCGGACCAGACTGTCCGACCGGTCCGCGGCCCCGCCTAGTCCTTCGCCGCCGGCGGCGGTTCACACCCGCGCTCAAGCGGAAACTCGCGGGACTCGCCGGGCGCGAAATCGAGCGCTTCGCCGTTGACGTGGAGGCAGATGGGACGCTCGGGGCCGGGCTCCGAACGTACATTCAGGCTGTCATGGGTGATCGTGAGATCCAGGGTGTGCTGGCGATAGCGGATCTGCAGCCTGAGCCGTTCCAGGGTGTCCGGCAGGCACGGGTCCAGCCGCAGCGTGTCGCCGCGGGTCTCGATGCCGGTGAAGCAGCGCTGCACCAGGTCCACTGTGCCCGCCATGGCGCCGGCATGGATGCCTTCCGAGGTGGTGCCGCCCTGTATGTCGGCCACGTCGCTGCGCAAAGCGTCGCAGAACAGCTCCCAGGCGCCTTCACGATTGGCCCGAGCCAGGACCCAGGAATGCACGACACGGCTCAGCGTGGAACCGTGTGATGTGCGGGCCAGGTAGTACTCGATGTTGCGGGGTATTGCGTCGGCTGCCAGCGGGTAGCCCATGCCCTCGAACAGCTCTTGCAGTTCGTCCGCGGACAGCAGGTAGAACAGCATCAGCACGTCTGCCTGTTTGGACGCCTTGTAGCGGTTGGGCGTGTCGTTCTCGGCCTCCAGGATGCGGTCCAGACGCTGGATATCGTCGTAGCGCTCCTGGTAACCCTCCCAGTCGAATTCCTCCAGATCCTCGTAGCCTTCGAACTGGCTGATGATGCCCTCGTCATGGAAGGGCACGAACATGCGCCGGGTGATGTCCTGCCAGCGCGCGCGTTCCTCGTCGTCGAGGTCCAGCAGCCGGCAGAGCTCGTCCCGGCGCTGCCGGCCGAGCACCCGTTCGAGTGACAGCGCCGTTCTCAGCACCCACACCGCCATCACGTTGGTGTAGGCGTTGTTGTTCAGGCCGCGGCCCTCGCTGCCCGGATAGTCGTCGTGATACTCGTCGGGCCCCATGACACCGCGTATCTCGTAGCGTCCGTGTGCCTCGTCGAACTCGGCGATGCTGCTCCAGAAGCGGGCGATCTCCAGGATCATCTCGGCGCCGATGAACGCCAGGAAGTCGATATCCTCGGTGACCTGGTAGTACTGCCAGATGTTGAAGGCGATGGCCGCATTGACATGGCGCTGGCGGCGGCTGTTGTCGGGTATCCAGCGGCCGGACTTCGGATTGAGGTGGAGCCACTGGCTCTCCTCCCGGCCATTGCTGCCGCTCTGCCACGGGTACATGGCACCCTGGTAGCCTGCCTCCCGCGCGGCGCGTCGCGCCTCGTCGAGCCGCCGGAAGCGGTATTCCAGCAGCGCCCGCGTGATGTTCGGTATGCGCAGGTTCAGCAGCGGGAAGATGAACAGCTCGTCCCAGAATATGTGCCCGCGGTAGGCCTCGCCGTGAAGCCCCCGCGCCGGCACGCTCACGTCCAGGTCCATCGCAATCGGCGAGCAGGTCTGCAGCAGGTGGAAGACGTGCAGGCGCAGGACGCGCTCCGTCTTATCGCCTTCCTCGCTGTCGTCGTGGGTGATCTCGAAAGCGAATCGCCGCCAGAGGTGATCCCAGATCACCTCGTGCTGCCGGCATAGCTCCGCCACCCTCGGCATCGCGGCCGCGTCCCTGCAGGCCTCCCGGTCCGGACGGTAGATGGCCGCGTCCCGCGAGGTGTAGAGCGCGACCAGCTTCTCGACCACCAGCGGCTCGTGCCGCTCGACGTCCAGGTGGAACACCTGCGCGATGTAGTCACTGCGCTCGTCGATGTCCGGGATCGGATCCCACGCCTGCTCGTCCCGGTAGAGGCGGGTGGAGGCCGCCTGGCTGATTATCAGCCCCGAATCGCTGGTGCGCGCCGTCAGCGCGATGGTACCCCGATCGACCACCTGTACGTCGCGGGTCTGCAGGTGGCGGCTCGCCAGGTCGCTGTAGCGCTCGACGCCGTCGTTGCGCACCCGGCCGTCGAGGGCGCTGCGCACGCGGATGCCGCCGGACCAGTTCAGCGGGACGAAGCGGGTGTGCAGGGCGGCCTCGTGCATGCGGTCCATGTGCACGAAGCGCCACTGCTCTATGCGGGTCTCCCGGCCACGGTGATCCGCGAACGTGACGTCGCGGCGCAGCACGCCCCTGGCGAGCTCCAGGGCCTGGTGGTAGTCGAGGATCTCGACCTCGTCCAGGGACAGCCAGTCGTCGTCGCCGATGGCGAATTCCAGCGGCAGCCAGTTCGGGATGTTCACCAGCGACTCGTTCACCACCGTCTTGCCCGCGATCTCCGTGGCGAGCCGGTTGTAGCAGCCGGCTACGTAGGTGCCCGGGTAATGGTGCCGGCCGGCACGTTCCTCGGGCGCGGCACCGCGGGTGGCGAAGTAGCCGTTGCCGGTGGTGCACAGCGCCTCGCGCAGCCGCTCCTGGTCCGGCAGGTACTCGTCGTAGACGAATTCCCAGCCGCTCATGCCGCAGAGCACCCCCGTCGGCACAGCCAGCAGAGAAGGCGGCGCACCGCGTCGACGTCCGCGACCGTAAGAGGTGCTGCGGTCTCCCCGGGTGCGTGGCCCACCGCGATGCCGATGCCGCAGTCGTGCAGGACTGCGAAGGCGTCCTCGTCGGTCTCGTCGTCGCCGAGGTAGACTGGCATCGTATCCGGGTCGTCCGCCAACTCCATGACGTCGAGCAGCAGGCGCAGGGCCTCGCCCTTGTCCCAGTCGATGTCGGGCACGAATTCGAAGATCTTCTTGCCGCCCCGCTTGCGCAGCTCGGGGTGGCGGGCCACGATCGCGTCGACGGCCTGTTCGATCCCGGCCCGCCGCTCGTCTTCGGCCAGACGGTGGTGCACCGCCACGGCGTAGCGCTTCCGCTCGACGAAAGCGCCCTCCACGTCGGCCAGGCGTTCGTCCATTGCATCGGCGGCCTCGGCGAGAGCGGGGAGGGCATCCCGGGCGGCCTCAGGGCTATGCCTGTTCCCGTCCGGAAGGAGGATATCGAAGCCGTGGCTGCCGGCGTAGACCAGATCTTCGATCCCGACCCGCTCGCGCACGTCGGCGAGATCCCGGCCGCTGATGACGGCGGTCGGGTAACTCCGGGATACCTGGTTGAGTACGGCCCGCATCTCTTCGGTAAGGACCGCCTCGGAGGGCCGGTCGACGATGGGTGTCAGGGTGCCGTCGAAATCGAGGAAGACCGCAGGGGCGCGCTCGCCCAGGAGCTCTCGCAGCGTCTCGACCGGAAGCCCGGACACGTCGGCCGCTGCGCCGTCTCCGCTGGTCTCGTTGGCAGTCAGTTCCGCCAGAGAGCTGACGACCCGGTGAGCGCCTTTCCGGGCCAGGGCCCGAGCCTGCGACGCCTGTCCCCGGTTCAGCCCAATTACGCAGCCGTAAGCGGCCCGGCTGGCGGCCTCGACGCCGGCCACGGCATCTTCCACGCCAATGCAGTCGGCGGGCGCCACACCCAGGTCCTCGGCCGCGGCCAGGAAGATGTCGGGGGCGGGTTTGCCCTCGAGATGGCGCTCGTCCACATCCCGTCCGTCCACCTTGGCGTCGAAGCACTCGGCCGCGCCTGCCGCGGTCAGCAGAGCGGCGCAGTTCCGGCTCGAGGACACGACCGAGGTACAGAGCCCCATGCAGCGCGCCAGGCACAGGAAGTCCAGGGAGTCTTCGTAGACCTCGACGCCCTCCTGGTCGAGCAGTTCTAGGAAGAGTTCGTTCTTCCGGTTACCTAACGCCTGAATGCTGTCATGACCCGGCGGGTCGCCGGGAGCGCTCTCGGGCAGCCCGATCCCGCGCGCACGCAGGAAGTCCCTGACGCCGTCGTAGCGGGGCTTGCCGTCCACGTGGCGCAGGTACTCCGGATCGATCTCGAACGGGCGATAACGCCGGCTGTCCGCCTCGGCCTCCTGCCAGCGCTGGTGGAGGAACTCGTCGAACGCCCGCTTCCAGGCCCGTGCGTGCAGGTCCTGGCTGCGGGTGATCACCCCGTCGAGGTCCAGCACCACCGCCTCGTAGTCCCGCAGGCTGAATCTCTCCGGATTCGTTTCGGGCTGTACGCTCACGCCTGAAGTCTGGAGGCGACGAAATCCCAGTTCACGATCTCCCAGAACGCGTCGAGATAGCTCGCCTTGTCGTTCCTGTAGTCGATGTAGTACGCATGCTCCCAGACGTCGCAGGTGAGCAGCGCGACCCGGCCGTGCATCAGCGGCGTCTCGGCGTTCGGTGTCGTCTCGATGGACACGACGCCGCTGCCCGTGTCGATCAGCCAGACCCAGGCCGAACCGAACGCCTTCTTGCCGGCCTCGCTGAAGGCCTCCCGGAAGGCCTCGAAGGACTCGAAGCTGCTGTCGATGGCGTCCGCCAGCGCCCCGGTGGGCCGTCCGCCGCCGTCCGGGCTCATGCAGCGCCAGTAGAAGTCGTGGTTCCAGGTCTGTGCGGCGTTGTTGAACAGGTCGCCGGCGCCGGCGTTGGCAACGATCTCGTCGAGGGCACTGTCCTCGAACTCCGTGCCCTGGATGAGCTCGTTCAGGTTGTCCACGTACTTCCGGTGATGCTTGCCCCAATGGTATTCGAGGGTCTCCTCCGAGATGTGGGGCGCCAGCGCATCCATGGCATAGGGCAGGTCGGGCAGTTCGTATTTCATGCTTGCTCTCCTTCGGTGTCGGTGCATTCCTCGGTGCGTTCGCGGATGCGGCGGTAGTCCTGCAGGTCGAACAGCTCAGTACCGGGCGTCTTTACGGCGGCGGCGGCACCGGCGACGCCGCTGTGGACCGCGGCGCGGAGAGTGCCGCCATTGGCCAGTTCGGACACGCACGCGGCCACGAAACTGTCACCGGCGCCGACGGGACTGCGCGGCTCCACCCGGGGCGGGCGGAACCGGACCTGGTCGTCGCGGGTGGTCAGCAGGGCGCCGTCTGCACCCAGGGTGATCACGAGCGCCCGGACGTCGGACTCCGCCGCGAGCCCGCGGGCCAGTTCCCGTACCTCGGTTGCAGTGGGTTCGTCCGCTCCCACAAGGGCGGCGAATTCACGCCGGTTGCACTTCACCAGGAACGAACGTTCCTGCAATGCGGCGCGCAGCGGCGCGCCGTGGCTGTCCAGCACGAAGCGTATGTCCCGCTCCCGGGCCGCGCGGGCCAGCCGGGCATAGAACTCGTCGTCTACCCCCGGCGGCAGGCTGCCGCTGGCCACCAGCCAGTCGGGACAGGGCTCCTGGTCCAGCACGGCGTGCAGTACCCGCTCAGCCTCGTCGTCGCTCAATTCGGGGCCGGGCATGACGAAATGGAACAGCGCTTCCTGGTCGCGCACCCACACCGAGATGCCCTCGCGGACGACGCCGCGAATCGGCACCCGCCGGGCCGGCACCGAGCGCTCTTCCAGCAGGGTGTGCAGCTGCGCCCCCATGACGTCGTCGCCGGCGAACAGGGCGCAGACCCGGCCGCCCAGGCGCTTGATGCCCCGTGCGACATTGATGCCTCCGCCGCCCGGCTCCCGCCGCACCGTGTCGCTGCGCAGCTTCTGGCCGGGTACCAGACGATCCACGCCGAGACCGATGTCCAGGGTAGGATTCATCGTCAGTGTCAGGATGCCGCCCATTCACGCCCGTCCGTGAGTGCCGATGCGCACGGCTTCCCGGATCATTTGGCTCGCATAGCCCCATTCGTTGTCGTACCAGGCGATCACCTTCACGAGATCCCCATCGACCACCCGGGTCTGGGTGAGGTCGACCACGCAGGCCCGCGGGTCGCCGACGATGTCGCTCGAAACCAGCGGCTCGTCGGTGCAGCCCAGCACGCCGGCATAGCGCTCGCCGACGGATTCCTGCCGCAGGCAGTCGTTGATCTCCTCCCGCGTTGTCTCGCGCCGGGTGAGGAGACAGATATCCACCAGCGAGCCGACCGGCACCGGCGCCCGGACGGCGAGGCCGTCGAAACGGTGCCGGTACTGGGGCAGCACGGTGCCGGTGGCCTGTGCAGCCCCCGTCGAAGTGGGGATCAGGTTGGCGGCACCGGCGCGGCCGCGTTCCCATTTGCCGCTTGGCCCGTCCACGATGGCCTGGCTGGAGGTGTAGGCATGCACGGTGGTCATCAGGGCCTTGCGCACACCGATGCGCCGGTCGAGCACCTCGGCGACCGGCGCGATGCAGTTCGTGGTGCAGCTGGCGGTACTCACGACGGGGGGCACTTCGTCCCGGGGTTCGCTGACCGCGTAGACCACCGACGGGATATCGTCGCCTTTCGGCGGTGCCGACAGGATGACGTGGGAGGCGCCCGCATCCAGATGACCCTGCAGATCCTCCCGGCGCCGGAAGACCCCCGTGCATTCGAGTACCAGGTCGACGCCGGCCTCCGACCAGGGCAGGTCCGACGGGTTCTTCTCCGCGAAGCTGGGGATGCGCCGACCGTCGACGATCAGCTGACCGTCCTCCACTTCCACGCTCGGGCCATAGCGGCCGTAGGCGGTGTCGTGGCGCAGCAGATAGGCCAGGTTGTCGATATCCGCGAGATCGTTGACGGCCGCAAGCTCCAGCTCCGGCGTCTCGCCGATGATTCTGAGAGCCGACCGGCCGATGCGGCCGAGGCCGTTGATGGCGACGCTGGTCATGCGAATTCCTCCGCTGAATCTGCTGATGAAGTATCCGCGCGGGCAGGGCGCAGCGCATTGCGCTTCCTCAATGCGGTAAACGGTCCCCGGCGCCCTTGCGAAAGGAGCCATTGCGGAAAGGGAATGACAGGAGTCGGCGCGCTTCTATAATCGGGCAGTTGACAGGGTCATACGCGGGCAGAGGAGAGCGGCTCCGGCATGAAACTCACCTTTCTCGGCACGCGCGGCTACATCGAGCCGCAGACGCGGCGCCACCGCTATTACACCTCCCTGCTGGTGGGCTACCGTGGAGGACGAGTGATGATCGACTGCGGCGAGGGCTGGGAGCGGCGCTGGGACGGCGTAGCCCCGGATGCGATCATGATCACCCATCCCCATCCCGATCATGCCTTCGCGCTCAGGAAGGCGGCGCCTCCCTGCCCGGTGCACGCCATTCCGGAGGCGTGGGAGAAGATGGCCGATTTCGCCGTGCCCGACGAGCTGCGCCGGACATTCGCGCTCCGCGAGCCCGTCACGGTAGCCGGCATCCGCTTCGAGGCCTTTCCGGTGATCCACTCCACAAAGGCGCCGGCGGTGGGTTACCGCATCGAGGCCGGCCGGGTCGCCGTCTTCTACGTGCCCGACGTGGTCTGGATCCACGACCGCGACGAGGCCCTGGGAGGGGTGCGCCTGTACATCGGCGACGGCGCCACGATCCATCGCAACATGGTGCGCAAGGAAAAGAAGACGGGTGCGCTGATCGGCCACTCCACCATCACCCAGCAACTCACCTGGTGCCGCAAGGAGGGCGTGGCGAAGATGATCGTCACCCACTGCGGCAGCGACATCGTGGCCGGGGACGAGCGCAAGGTGGGTGCGCAGCTGCGGCGCCTGGCGGCGGAGCGCAGCGTGGAGGTCGAGATCGCCCACGACGGCATGGAGCAGGTCCTGCGCTGACGCCGGGCAGGGCAGACAGTCCGGCGCGATTGGTATAACCTCCGCCCACCATGGCTGCCCGCCTGCGATTACCCAAATGGCCCACACTGAACCTGGAACGGGAGTTCACGGGCAGCGTGTGCGGCGTCGACGAGGCGGGCTATGCGCCCCTTGCGGGACCGGTCGTCGCAGCCGCCGTCATCCTTCCGCCGGGGGGCAAGCCGCGCGTGCTGCGCGGCCTGACCGACTCCAAACTTCTGTCGGCCGAAGAGCGCGAGCACTACGCCGAGCGGATCCGGCGCATCGCGGTGTCGGCCATCGGCGTGGCGAGCGTGGCGGAGATAGACGAGTTGAACATCTATCATGCCAATCTCCTCGCCATGCAGCGCGCCGTCGAGGCGCTGGGCGCGGCACCGGATGCCGCACTGGTGGACGGCCGGGCCGCACCCGGCCTGGACTGCCCGGTGAAGACCGTCGTCAAGGGCGATCGCCGCTCGCTGTCCATCGCGGCGGCCTCGGTGCTGGCGAAGGTGGCCCGCGACCGGATCATGCACGACCTGGAGGCGGAGTGCCCCGGCTATGGCTGGAAGACGAACGTCGGCTACGGCACGGACGAGCATTACCTCGGCCTGCTGCGTCGGGGACCCACCATCCACCACCGGCTCAGTTTCGCGCCGCTGAACACGCTGTTCGCCGGCGGAGGTACCCGGATGGCGCGCTACCGATTCGAGCCGGTGGGCTGGTCGGCCGATCCGGCGCGGATCGAGCTGCTGGAGCTGCGCCAGGACCTGCATGCCGTATTCGACGGCGAGGGCTGTCACCTGGGCCAGGTGAAGAACGTGCGCGGGCGCTGGACCTTCCAGGCGGTCGGTTATCGGGGAGACGGAGAACGGCTGGCGGGCGAGGGGCCTTGCGCGGCCCTGCACGGGCATGCGGTCGAGGAACCCACGGCGCCAGCCGTGCGCCGCCTTCTCGCGGCGCTGTTCAGCTGAGGGGCTGACAGTCGGGGCAGAACCAGGCGGTGCGGCCGGACACCGTCACCTGCTGCAGCGGGGTGCCGCAGCGCGGGCAGTGTCCGTCCTCGTGCCGCCGGGGCAGCAGGAAGGAGTCGGGCATCTCCCCCGGCTCGGCGCCCGCAGCGATCGCCTGGCGCAGCACCCTGCGCATGGCTCGCCGGAGCTCATCGAGGTCGGCGGCATCCAGGTCTTTCACGGCGCTGCGCGGATGGATGCCGGCCTGGAACAGGATCTCGTCCGAGTAGACGTTGCCGATACCGGCCATGATGGCCTGGTTCATCAGGAAGGACTTCACGCTGCCCCGACGGCCCTCCGCCAGCCGGCGGAATTGCGGCTTCGACAGTGACGGCGCATCGGGTCCCAGCTCGTGTTGCTCGATGAAACCGGATAACGAGCCGGTCACGGATACCCGCCCGAGCTTTCGCGGCGCTACGTAGGCCAGGCAGCCGCCGTCGTCGAAACGGAAGCGGCAGGCGGTGTACTCGGGCGGCGGGCCGCCGCCCGTGGTGTACGCGAGCTCCCCGGTCATGCCGAAGTGGAGTACGAGGTATCTGTCCTCATCGCCGAGCTGCACGAACAGGTACTTGCCGTGCCGGCGGGTCTCCTCGAAGGGGCGACCCTTGAGCGCCCTGCCCAGCCCCTGGGGCGTGGTTCCGCGCAGGACCTCGGGGGAGGGGACCTCCACCCCGCTCACCGGGCTGTGCAGCGAGGTCGCGTCGATGTAGCGGCGGTACACTTCAACGTCCGGCAGTTCGGGCAAGATGGTCCTCCTCAGGCCTCCAGCATCTCTGCCAGCCGCGCGGCGTTGCGGGGTGCATGGCCGGCCTCGTCGTTGTCGAAATAACAGTAGACGTCCAGCCCCCGGTCCCGCCAGGCGGAGATGGCGCCGGCCCAGCCGGCCAGGGCCTGCGCATCGTAGCTGCCCTGGTAGGGCCCGTCGGGGCCGTGCAGACGGATGTAGACGAAATCGGCCGTAATCTCCTTCGGCGAGACCTCGCCGGCGAGGTCGTAGATGCAGAAGGCGGCGCCGGCCCCGCGCAGCGCTGCGAGGATTTCCCCGACATGCCAACTCGGGTCCCGGAACTCGAAAGTGTAATGATGCTCATCGGGCAGCTGCCGCAGGAAAGCAGTCAGCCGATCCGGGTCGCAGTGCCAGCGGGGCGGCAGCTGGAAGAGGATGGGGCCCAGGGCAGACCCCAGCGCCTCCACCCGCCCGAGGAAGCGGTCGAGGCTCTCCTCCGGGTCGCTGAGCTTCTTCATGTGGGTGATGTAGCGGCTCGCCTTCACGGCGAACACGAAATCATCGCCCGCGATGTCCCGCCACCGCTCCAGTTGCTCGCGGGCCGGCAGCTGATAGAACGAGTTGTTGAGCTCCACCGTTGCGAAGCGCCGGGCATAGAAGGCCAGCCGCTCGCCGGTGGCCAGGCCTTCCGGGTAGAAGGCCTCTTCCCAGTGGTCATACGACCAGCCCGAGGTACCGATCAGGGTCCGTCCGCGGCCGCCGGCGGCGCTGCCTTTCCGTGTGTCTCGTTCCGCGTTCACGCCGCCCGTCGTCCTGGCTCTGCATCAGCTCGCCCGGTTGTCTTCCTCCGCGTAGGCATTCAGCCGGTTGTACAGGGTGCGGAGGCTGATGCCGAGAATCTCTGCCGTTGCCGTCTTGTCGTTGTCCTCCTTCTGCAGCGTGGCCAGGAGCAGGGCCTTCTCCGCCTCGTAGACGGAGGCGCCTACCCGCACCCGGATATAGTCGCCGGTCAGGGCCGGCTCCGCCGAGAGCGGCGGCAGGTGCCGGGTCCGGATGACGCCGGGCGACAGCAGGAAGGCGCGTTCGACCAGGCTCTGCAGTTCACGCACGTTGCCGGGAAAAGAATAGCCGGCCAGCGCGGCGAGCGCGCTCGTTCAGGCGATCCAGGAAATGGCGGGCGAGCCCTTCGATGTCGTCGTCACGCTCGCGCAGGGCGGGCATGTCGATGGGGAAGCGGGCGATGCGGTAGTACAGGTCCTGGCGCAGCGTACCCTCGCGGATGGCTTCCTGCGGATCACGGTTGCTCGCGGTAATGATGCGCACGTCCACCGCGATGTCGGTCTCGCCGCCCACCCGGCGGAAGCGGCCGCTCTCGAGCACCCGCAGCAGCTTGACCTGGTGTTCCGTCGGCATCTCCGTGATCTCGTCCAGGAACAGCGTACCGCCGTCGGCCTGCTCGAACAGGCCCCGGTGGCAGCGGGTGGCGCCGCTGAAGCTGCCGCGCTCGTGGCCGAAGAGCTCGCTCTCGCACAGATCCGGAGGAATCGCCGCACAGTTCGTCGCGATGAACGGCCCGTTCGCCCGGGCGCTGAACCGGTGCAGTGTGCAGGCGGCCAGGTCCTTGCCGGTGCCGCTCTCGCCGGTGAGCAGTACCGCCGTGTCCACGGTGGCCACCTTGCGCAGCACCCGGAACAGTCCTCTCATGGCCGCGGAACTGCCGCGCAGGTCCCCGAACTGATCCAGCGGTGCCGGCCCTCCGTTCACCGGGGGAACACGCCGCATGCGGCTGCGACCCTCGGTCAGATCGTGCAGGACGCCGGCCAGGAATTCGCCGTCGAAGGGCTTCGCGAGGAAGTAGCCTGCGCCCTTCGACATGCCTTCCCGGATCCGGCGGGGCGTATCGTGCTCGTGCATAAGGAGTATCTCCTCGCACCCTGCCAGGCCCGGGTGCTCCAGCAGGGCGACACCGTCCTCGCCGTCCACATCGAGTGCGACGAAGGCCACGCAGGGCGCGCAAGCCGCGAGCCGGTCGGCCGCCGCCTGCACCGAGGCGGCGATAGTCACATCGAATCCGTGACCGCTCAGCGTCCGCTCCAGTGCCCGGTTGTGATGCGTGTCGTCATCGATGATCAGGGCCAGCCGCGTATCCGGCCGTGCAGTGCTTCTCGCGGCGGGCTGCCGCCGCGCGTTGCGCTCGTCCGCCACGGGACTGATGCGCTCTACCTTAGCTGCGCTGCTCCGTAGTCTCGACTGTGCGTCGTGCATATCGCTCCTTCCGCGTGACTGTGTCATCGAACCCCGCCAGGAGCGTTGCCCCCCGGCCCTTGCTCGGCAACATGGCACGGGGCCGTCCCGGCGGCATTGCGTTTTCTCAAGTCGTGCGCCCGACGCGGATTGCGGATTCGCAATGTGGGCCCGAGGGGCCGGTGATAAGAGGAAGGCATGCCATTCATGCAGCCGAGACCGCCCCGACCAGCCCCGGTGGTCCGGTACCCCTGCGAGCCGGCTGGGAAGGAAGCGCCTTGAATCCGCCTCCCGGGCAATCGTCACAGTCACCGCAGTCGTCACAGTCGCCGCAGTCATCCCGCGGGCAGAATAGCGGGCCCGGCCAGGCGGTGGCCTGGTGGCGGCATGCCCTGTGGCTGCTGCTGGTGGTGGCGGTGGCCTGGTACTGGGTGGGTGGCGGTGCCGGGCAGAACGTGGAGGAGATCCCCTACACGGGGTTCAAGAGTCGGGTGGCGGAGGGCGAAGTGGCCTCCGTTACCTTCCGCGGCGAGGTGCTGACGGGACGCTACACGCAGAAGAGCGGGGCGGAAGAGCAGGTGGACACCGGGCCTGACGGCGAGGGCGGCGAATCGCAGCCGCCGGCGTCCGGGCAGACCGGCGCCGCCGGGGTGCAACGCTTCCGCACGGCGCTGCCGCCCATCGACGATCCGGAGCTCATACGGCTGCTGGAGGAGAACGGGGTCACGGTGCGGGCCGAACCCCAGGAACCGGCCTGGTGGTTGAGGGCACTGGTGGGCATCCTGCCGTGGCTGCTCATCCTGGGGCTCATCTGGTATGCCGCGCGCCGGATGCAGGAGCGCATGGCCGGCGGGCAGGGACCGGGCGGTATCTTCGGCTTCCGCCAGTCGCGCGCCAAGCGCTTCACGCACGGCGAAAGCGACATAACCTTCGACGACGTGGCCGGTCTCGACAATGCCAAGCGGGACCTTCGGGAGATCGCCGGTTTCCTCCGTGAGCCGAAGCGCTATCGCTCGCTCGGAGCCAAGGTGCCGCGCGGCATCCTGCTCATGGGCCCGCCGGGCACCGGCAAGACGCTGCTTGCGCGCGCGGTCGCCGGCGAGGCCGAGGTGCCGTTCTTCAGCATCAGCGGGTCGGAGTTCATCGAGATGTTCGTCGGCGTGGGCGCCTCCCGGGTTCGCGACATGTTCAAGAGCGCCAAGGAGAATGCGCCGTCGATCATCTTCATCGACGAGATCGACTCCGTCGGCCGCGCGCGGGGCACCGGCGTGGGCGGCGGCCACGACGAGCGCGAGCAGACGCTCAACCAGATACTGGGCGAGATGGACGGCTTCGAGCCTCACGAGGAGGTGGTGGTACTGGCGGCGACCAACCGCCCGGACGTGCTCGACCGGGCGTTGCTGCGGCCGGGCCGCTTCGACCGCAAGGTGACGCTCGATCTGCCGGACCGCCGTGCCCGAAAGGCCATTCTCGAGATCCACACCGCGGAGATGCCCCTGGCGGACGACGTGGACCTGGAACGCCTCGCGGCCCTGACCGTGACCTTCTCCGGCGCGGACATCGAGAACCTCGTGAACGAGGCAGCCCTGCTGGCCGGGCGCGAGCGGCGCGAGGAGATCGACATGCAAGCCCTGCTCGCCGCGCGGGACAAAGTGGTGCTCGGCGGTAAGCGGGAGATGCTGATTGAGGACGAGGAGAAAGAACTCATCGCCTGCCACGAGGCGGGCCACGCGGTGGCCGCCACCTTCCTGGAGCACGCGGACCCGCTGGACAAGGTCACGATCATCCCGCGCGGCCGCGCCCTGGGCGCCACGGAACAGATACCGGACGAGGAGCGGCACAACCTGCCGGAGGACTATCTCCGCGACCGCATCGGCGTGATGCTCGGCGGCCGGGTCGCCGAGCAGCTGGTCTACGGCCAGGTCACCAGCGGCAGCGCGCAGGACCTCAAGCAGGCCACCGGTCTCGCCCGGCGGATGGTGAGCCAGTGGGGCATGAGCGACAAGCTCGGCGCCGCGGCCTTCTCCCGCGGCGAGGAACACGTCTTCCTCGGCAAGGAGATGGCCCAGGAACGCAATTTCAGTGAACACACCGCCCGCATCATCGACGACGAGATCTGCGGGCTCGTCTCCGCCACAGAGGAGCGGGTGCAGGAACTCATGCAGGAGAAGCGGGACCGGCTGGTGGCGCTGGCGGAGGCGCTGGTGGAGCAGGAGACGCTGGAAGCCGAAGCCGTCGAGAAGATCCTCCGGCCCTGATTTCGTCAGCCCCCGGATTGACAGCCGTCAATGCCGGCGTCCGACCCTGTCCGTAGTCTGAAGTCCTCCGGAGCGTCTCTGCGCCGGAGAGAACGCGCTGTCCGATGCCGGGCGCTGGCCGGACGGCGCTGGGCGGTCAACAACGACAGGGAGAGCGAGATGACAAGGGGACAGACGTCGCCGGCACCCATGGACGAGGTGCTGGCGGTGGTGATGGCGGGCGGGCGCGGCAGCCGCCTCGGCGCACTGACTAAGGGTTGCGCGAAGCCGGCCGTGCCGTTCGGCGGCGAATACCGGATCATCGATTACACGATGTCCAACTGCTTCAACTCCGGCGTGCAGAAGGTGGCCGTACTCACCCAGTACGAGGCCCGGGACCTGATCGCGCATCTGCAGCGGGCGTGGGCGTTCCGTGCCCTGTATCCCGGCGAATTCGTGAGCATCTGGCCCGCCCAGCAGGACAGCAGTGATGACTGGTACCAGGGTACGGCCGACGCCGTTCGCCAGAATCTCCAGGCCATCATGGACAGCGGCGCGGAGCACGTGCTGATTCTCGCCGGCGACCATATCTACAGCATGGATTACCGGGAACTGGTCGGGGGCCACGTGGCCGCCGGCGCGGACGTCACCGTTGCCTGCACGGAAGTGTCGCTGAAAGAGGCGCGCCGCTGCGGCGTCGTCGAGGCCGACGAAGCGAGCTGGGTGCACGGCTTCACCGAGAAACCCGACCGGCCAGTGCCCATCCGGGGCCGTCCGGACGAGGCCTACGTGTCCATGGGCATCTACGTGTTCCGACTGTCGGCCCTCGCCGCGGGGCTCGGCCAGCACGACGGGTCGCTGCACGATTTCGGCGGCGACGTTCTGCCCGCGATGCTGGCCCACTACCACGTGCTCGCGTTCCCCTTCGTCGACGATCGGGGCCGGCCCCGTTTCTGGCGCGACGCCGGCACGGTGGATGCCTATTACGAGGCGAGCATGGCCCTGCTCGATCCTGCGGCACGGCGCGACCTTTATCGTCCGGGCTGGCAGGTGGTCACCGCCGATGTCGCCTGTTCGCCGACCATACTGGAGCGCGACGAACGCGGCCGGCGTGCCACGGTGGTGGATTCCATCGTTGCCCGCGGTGCATCGATATGCGGGGGACGGGTGAGCGGCTCCATCGTCTCGCGGCGTGTCGAGGTCGGTCCAGGCGCCGAGGTTATCGACTCCGTCCTGCTGCCCGGCGCCCGGATCGGCGAGGACTGCAGGATCAGCAACGCGGTCGTGGGCCCCCGCTGCAGCGTGCCCGCGGGAACGGTGATCGACGGGAAGGCCAGGCCCGGCGAAGGGACCGCTCGGACGGTGCTCGTGACTCCGGAGACCATCGCCGAGGTCAGCAGCCGCGACCGCCCCCGGCAGGCTCTGCGGCTGGTAGAGAGCTTCTGAGGGCCTCCGTTCAGGCCTGATCCGCTGCCGCGAAGACCCCGACGGGGAAAATTCCCAACGCGTCTGCGGCCCGGATCATCCAACCCTCAGCGGAAGGCTGCGGCCGCAGGGTCTCACCGGTGCACAGGTGCTGGAGCGCTGGCGGCTGCACTGCGGCCGGCAGCAGCAGGGCGGTTTCGCCCCAGACGGATTCTCCGAGCGGGGGCCGGCCGTCGCAGAGACCGCCGATCAGGCGGGGAACGACCGTGATCACCCATCGGCCCTCGTAGCGCCGGCAGAATCCGCAGAGATGGCGGCCGTGCTCGCCCCGGGGCGAAAGTGGCAGATACTCGCCCCGGGCGAACAGCGACGGCCAGTGACGGCGGAGCGCCAGGCAGCGGCGCAGGAGCTGGAGCCTCAGGGTGCCGTCTGCGGGGTCTTCAGCCGCTGCGCGGACGAGGGTGGAGGGCATATGGCTGTTCTCGTCGCAGCACACCTCCAGTGCCGCCAGGACGGCACGATGCGCCGCAAAGTCGACGGGCCGCCGGTTGTCCGGATCCACCAGGCGGTAGCCGGGAAGCTCGTCGCCCTGGTACAGGTCGGGCACGCCCGGAGCGGTGTACTCAAGCGCCAGGTAAGCCAGGCTGTTGAGACGGCCGACGGCCCCGATGCGCTGCTGGAAGGGCAGGAAGTCCCGCAGAAAGGCCGACCCCTGAGCCAGGTCCAGCACACGGGCGACAAATTGCTGCACGGCGGCCTCGTACTCCGGATCGGGCGTCTCCCATTCCGAATGCTGCTTCGCCTCCCGCACCGCCTTGCGCAGATAATCCTGGATACGCTGCACGAACTCCTCCCACCCGTCGCGGCCGGGCCGGGTTGCCGCAGGCCAGGCGCCGATCAGCGTCTGGTAGAGGAGATACTCGTCGTTTGCAGACGGAGCCATGCGGCCGTCGACCTCGTGCTTGAAGGCTGCGGCCGCCTGCCGCCACCGGGCCACGCGCTCCTCCCACTCGGCCGGCCATTCCGACAGGGCGTGGATGCGCATACGCACGTCCAGTGAACGCTTGGCATCGTGGGTCGAGCCGGCGAGCAGGCCGCCGGGCCGGGCGGCGAGGCGCGCTGCGTTGTCCCGGTGGAACTCCGCCGCCGGAGTGCCGAAGCGATCGGGCGCGCCGCCCACCTCATTCAGCGAAATCAGCCGCTGGTAGCGGTACAAGGCGGTGTCCTCGACGCCCTTGGCGGCCACCGGGCCAGTGAACTGCTGGAACTTCATCGCGAATGCGACCACCCGGTCGCGGTAACGGGACGCGCGCCCCGCTGCCCGGCGCGTCACCAGGACGTCGCGCAGGAAATCGAACAGGGACTCGTCGGGCAGGGCCGCGCGCCGTCGCGCCTCTCCAACCGCGGCGCCGATGCGGGCGGCGTCCTCTTCCCGGCAGCCTGCCGCGGTGACGTAGGTGCGGTAGACCGGAAAGCAGGCGACGACCGCGGCGATGCCCTCGCGCAGCGCCGAGCGGGTGAAGTCCCGGGTGTGCGTATCCATCTCGGCGATGCGGGCGAGTTCCGTGGCGAGCACCGCCAGTTCGCTCGCCAGCGCATCCTGCATGATGGTGAGCCGCGATTCGCGTTCCACGGCGCGGAAGCCCCTGTCGGCGAAGGCGAAGCTGCGGTAGATCCGGTCCATCTCGGCCTCATTCCGCGTATCCGCGAACAGGCCGCCCGCGCTGCGCGCGAATTCGTAGCCGGTGCTGCCGGCCACCGGCCAGTTCGCCGGCAGGTCCTCTCCGGCAGCCAGTATCTTCTCCACCACCACGTAGAGTCCCCCGCCGTTCCCCGCATCGGGCGCTGCAGCGGCCTGGAGACGCTCGAAATAGGCCGCCGGGTCGTACAGCCCGTCGGGATGGTCGATGCGCAGGCCCTGCACCCGGCCGTCGGCGACCAGTTCGAGCACCTTGCCGTGGGTCGCCCGGAATACCTCCTCTTTCTCCATGCGCAGCGCCGCGAGGTCGTTGATGTCGAAGAAGCGCCGGTAATTGATCTCGTCGGCGGCGACCCGCCAGTACGCCAGGCGCCAGGCCTGGGCCTCCAGCAGGCGGTGGAAGAGCGCCGCGTGCCCCGGCCGCCCGCCGCCGTTGTAGTCGGCGAGGACGGCGTCGATGAAGCCGGCCACCTGCGGGTATTCCGCGCGCAGATCGGCGAGACGGCGCTTGTGTATGGCACTGTCCCGGACACGTTCATCGCGCTCGGAAGCCGAGACCGCGGAGCGGGGCGGCAGGTTGCCGAAGGCCGTCAGCAGACTCGCGAACTGGGCGGCCACGTCGCCGCCGAGCCGTGCCGTAAGCTCGTCCGTCCGGTGCGCGAAGAGGCGCGGATACTCCCGCGGGTCGATGGGGAAGCGGTGTTCGTAGTACTCGGCCGCAAAGGTGCCTTCCGCCGGGTCGTGGGCCAGGACGAGTTCGCCGCTGTCCAGGACGTTGCCGTAGTGCTCGCCCAGCACCGGCAGCAGCACCTTGCCGCGCAGCTCGTCCTTCAGCGGATCCCAGTCTATATCGAAATAGCCGGCCCGGCGGGAGGCCGGGCCATGCTCCAGGACGTCCAGCCACCAGGGATTGTCCCGTCCCATGATGCCCATGTGATTGGGTACGACGTCCAGTATCAGGCCCATGCCGCAGACGCGCAGGGCGTCCGTGAGGCGCGCCAGGGCCTCCTCGCCGCCCAGCTCCGGGTTCAGGCTGCCGTGCTCCACGATGTCGTAGCCGTGGGTGCTGCCGGGCCGCGCCTTCAGCAGGGGAGAGGCATAGATGTGGCTCACTCCGAGCCGCTCCAGGTAAGGCACCAGCGCCGCGGCATCATCCAGGGTGAACTCCCGGTTGAACTGCAGGCGGTACGTGGCGCGGGGCATCATCGGCGTCGGACTCATTCGATCGGGGGCGCCGCGATCGTATATACCACGCTCCAGGGCGGCAACGCGCCGGCGGCCAGTTCCGCCTCGGCACCCTCGGGCCAGGAGAACAGGGTACGGCCGGTGGGCGGTCGGAGGCTGCCCGGCGGCGTCGCTGCATCGGCCAGATTGGCCGCGACGGCCAGCACCGATCCGTCCGCCAGGGTCCACTCGACCCGGAGCGCCCCGGTCCGCACCCCGTCCATCCGGCCGGCGCGCCCGCCGATGCCCGCGAGGCGGGGGACGATCTCCGCATGCCGCAGTGCCAGCAGGCGCCCGATGAATCGCGCCTCACGGCTGTGTCCGTCACCGTCCGCGGTCTGCCGGTCCAGCCGCGAGCGCAGAAACGCAGCCTCGTCATTGGGGTCCGGGATGGCGGCGCGGCTCCGGGCAGCGGCGAAGCGCTCGAAGCGGGCGAACTCCCGCCGTCGGCCCTCGGCCACGGCCTCGGCGAGCCCTTCCCCGAAATCGCAGAAGAACAGGAACGGGGTCTCTGCCGCGAACTCCTGGCCCATGAACACGAGCGGCGGCGAGGGGGCCAGCAGCAGGAGTGCCGTCGCGGCGCGCACGGCGGGCGCGGGTGCGAGCGCGTGGATGCGCTCGCCGAACGCCCGATTGCCGACCTGATCGTGGTTCTGCAGGAAGGAAACGAAAGCCGTGGGCGGCAGGGCGGCGCTGGGCTCGCCGCGGGCCTCGCCGCCCCGGTGGGGGGAGGGCTCGCCCTGGTAGGCGAAGCCTTCCGCGAGGCAGCGGGCGAGGGCGGCGGCCGGTTCGTCGGCATAGTCGGCGTAGTAGCCGTCCTTTTCCCCGGTAAGGAGCACGTGCAGGGCGTGGTGTATGTCGTCGTTCCACTGGGCGTCGTAGCCGCCGTCCGCCGCCGGGTCCAGGTAGCGGGCCGCGTTATCGTCGTTCTCCAGCACCAGGTGTACCCGTCGGTCGCCGGCGTAGCGTTCGCGCACCCGCTGCGCGAGCTCGGTGAGGATGTCGGGGCGGGAATCGTCGGCTATGGCATGGACGGCGTCGAGACGCAGGCCGTCCAGACCGTATTCCTCCAGCCAGTACAGCGCGTTGTCGATGAAGAAGCTGCGCACCGTCACGCTGTGCTCGCCGTCGAAGTTGATGCCGTCGCCCCAGGGAGTGCGGTGGCGGGCGGTGAAGAACTGCGGCGCGTACCGGTGCAGGTAATTGCCGTCGGGCCCGAAATGGTTGTAGACGACGTCCAGCAGCACCATGAGCCCGCGGCCGTGGGCCGCCTGGACGAGCCGTTTCAGTCCGGCGGGACCGCCGTAGGAGCGCTCCGGCGCGTACGGGAACACGCCGTCGTAGCCCCAGTTCCTGGTGCCGGGAAAGGCGGCGACGGGCATCAGCTCCAGTGCCGTGATGCCCAGATCGGCCAGCTCGTCCAGCCGGTGCTCCACGCCGGCGAAGTCCCCGCGCTGACTGAAGGCGCCGACGTGCAGCTCGTAGAGCACCGCTTCGTGCCAGGGCCGGCCCCGCCAGTCCGCGTCCTGCCAGTCGAAGGCACCGGGGTCGATCACCTCGCTCGGCCCGTGCACCCCGTTTGGCTGGGAGCGCGAAGCGGGGTCGGGGACGAGATCCGCCCCGTCGATCCGGAAACGATAGAGGCTGCCCGGCGCGGCCTTCCCGGTGGTCAGCGAGAACCATCCCGCATCGCCGACCTCGAGCGCCAGCTCTGTTCCTTCATCCGCCCGGCCCAGCAGCACCGATACGGTTTCGGCGGCCGGCGCCCACAGGGCGAAGCGGACGCGTCCGTCCTCCGCCACCTGCGCGCCCCAGGGCATGGTGTGGCGGCGTCTCACTCCGCCAGTCTCCGGTGTATCAGCAGCACGAGCGAGTGGGCGGCGAGCCCATAGGCCTCTCCCGCCGGCAGTTCCCGCCTCGAGACCGCACCGCGGGCATCGGTGTCGAAACAGACGGTCCAGTGGCCGATGTCGCCGATCTCCGGCAGCCGGAAATCGACGTCATCCTCGTCCGCGTTCAGCAGCAGCAGGAAGTCGTCGTCGCGTACCGGCTGCCCTCGCGGGCCGGTTTCGACGAGGCCGGCGCCCGTCATGCACACGCCCAGGCAGCCGGCCGAACGGCCTTCCCATTCCTCGCTGGTCAGCTCGGAGGCGTCCGCATCCAGCCAGTAGATGTCCTTGACCTCGGCCTCGCCGATACGCCGGCCCTCGAAGAAGCGCCGGCGCCGGAACGCGGGATGGCTGCGGCGGAAGTCGATCAGCTCCCGCACGAAGCCGAGCAGCGCCAGATCCTCCTCGCCCAGTTCCCAGTCGAGCCAGGAGATCTCGTTGTCCTGGCAATAGGCGTTGTTGTTGCCCTGCTGGCTGCGGCCGATCTCGTCGCCGGCGAGCAGCATGGGCACGCCCTGGGAGAGCATCAGCGTGGCCAGGAAATTGCGTTTCTGCTTGCGGCGCAGCGCACGTATCCCGGGATCGTCGCTGGGGCCTTCCTCGCCGTAGTTGCGGCTGCGATTGTCGTCGGTACCGTCCTGGTTGTCCTCGCCGTTGGCCTCGTTGTGTTTGCGCTCGTAGCTCACGAGATCGGCCAGGGTGAAACCGTCGTGGGCGGTGACGAAATTGAGGCTGGCATAAGGACGCCTGCCGTCGCGCTCGTACAGATCGCTCGAGCCCGAGAGCCGGGAGGCCACCTCGCCGATGACGTCGCCATGCCCTTTCCAGAAGTCCCTGATCGCGTCGCGGTACTTGCCGTTCCACTCGGCCCAGCCCGGCGGAAAGTTGCCCACCTGGTAGCCGCCTTCGCCGAGGTCCCAGGGCTCGGCGATCAGCTTCACCTGGGAGAGCACCGGGTCCTGGTGGATGATGTCGAAGAAGGCGCCGAGCCGGTCCACCTCGTGCAGCTCGCGCGCGAGGGCGGAGGCGAGGTCGAAGCGGAAACCGTCCACGTGCATGTCCAGCACCCAGTAACGCAGGCTGTCCATGATCAGCTGCAGCACCCGGGGGTGCATCATGTTCAGGGTGTTGCCCGTGCCGGTGTAATCCATGTAGTAGCGGGGATCGTCGGGCACCAGCCGGTAGTAGGCGGCGTTGTCGATGCCGCGGAAGCAAAGCGTCGGACCGAGCCGGCTACCCTCTGCGGTGTGGTTGTAGACCACGTCCAGGATGACCTCGATGCCGGCCGAGTGCAGGGTCTTCACCATGGTCTTGAATTCGCGGATCTGCCCGGTCGCCGAGTAACGCGGTTCGGGCGCGAAGTAGCCGATGGTGTTGTAGCCCCAGTAGTTGCTGAGGCCCCGCT
>CAYRZI010000013.1:0-40302 GCA_964428605.1 uncultured Woeseiaceae bacterium | reverse complement strand
TCCTGTTCGATGTACAAACGCAGCTCCGGCCACACTGCTTTCTCGGTGACGCGATCGATCGGGCAGCCCGTGGCGGGTCACGCAAATCTCACACGATCGGGCACGCAAAAGGACAGTGGTCGCAGTCGCACGATGCAAGGAGTTGAAAAGTAAGGGAATCTTTGGTCGGGGTGAGAGGATTTGAACCTCCGGCCCCTGCCTCCCGAAGACAGTGCTCTACCAGGCTGAGCTACACCCCGATGCCGGTTGGATCGTCGGCCGCGGAAGGCCGACGGTGCCGTGCGGAGCGTCCGTAAGTGCCGGTTCGGGAAGAGACTTTCCAGTCTCCGTACCAGCGGGCAGCTGCCGCAGCGGGCGGGTAGTGTACTTGAGCGGCTCCGCCGACTCAATCGGCGCGTCGCCTTCTCAGTCGGCGTCCTGCAGCCCGAGCATGGCCGCCCGCAGGCCGTCCAGGATGCGGTCCCTGTCGCTCTCGCCGGAGCCTTGCCCGTGCAGGTCTTCCACGCTGATGCCTTCGCCGTAACGCACGGTGATACGGCGGGGCCGCGGCAGCCGCGTGCCCCGTGGCCAGGCCTCGAAGGCGCCCGTGATCGCCACCGGCAGCACGGTGACGCCGGGCGCGTACTCCAGCAGCATGCCGATGCCCGGCCTGAGTGGCAGCAGTTCGCCGTCGCGGGATCGTTCGCCCTCCGGGAACCACACCAGTATGCGGTCGCGATCGAGCGCCGCCTTGGCGAAGGCGAGGCTGGAGACCATCGTGCGCCTCGGGTCGATGGGAATGACGCGGCCCAGTCGGCTCACAGCGCGGAACACGGCATTACGGTAGGCCCAGCCGGTCCAGCCGCCCCAGAATACGTTCAGCCGCAGGTCGGGCGGCAGCGTGGCCGCGAGCACGAACGGGTCCAGGAAACTCGTGTGGTTGGGCGTGATCAGCAGCGGCCCCGAGTCGGGCGGCTGCCGGCCCTCGGCGCGGACGCGGAACGCCATGCGCATGAGGCCGCCGTTGACGGCGTAGGCCGCCCGCGCCGCGGCGACGCTGCCCGTGGAGCGGGGCTCCAGCCACTCTTTCTGCTCGTCCGTGAGAACGCTGTCCGGGTCTTCCAGGGGCGTGTGCAGTTCCTCGACGGACTCCTCCTTCTCGGCCACGATGGCCAGCATGTCGCGCACGGTCTCGATCTCCGCGATGTCGTCCTCGCGCAGTTCGGCACCGGTGCGCCGGGCGATGTCCATGCTGAGGTCCAGCCAGCCGAGGGAGTCGACGCCGAGTTCGAGCTGGAAGCTGGTGTCCGGCGTCAGGCGCGTGCGGCGATAGCGTTCCGCAAGCAGTTCCCAGGCCTGGCGGGCACGCTCGTTGCGGAGCAGCCTGCGGTCGTCGGGCTCCATCTCGTCGACGGCGACGGGTTTGCCGCCGGACTCTTCTCCTCCCTCGGCGAGCGCCTGGTAGCGTTCCTCCAGCTTGTTGCGCCGGATCTTGTCCAGCCGGGTGCGGTCCAGCGGCTCGCCGGTGATGCGGTAGCGGTCGAGGCGCTGGTAGGAGGGCAGGCTGCGGGAGCGCTCGCGCACGGCTTCACCGACGGCGTCCGCGGCCGAGCGGGACTCACTGCGCAGGGCCTCGGGGTCGGGGTAGATGACGGCGGCGAGCTGTTCGCCGTCTTTCAGGATGCCGATCTCGGCGATGAGCGGATGCTTCGCATACGCCTCCTCCAGGCCCTCGGTGCGGATGTTCTCGCCGGAGGCGGTGACGAGCATCGTGCTCTTGCGGCCGAGTATGTGCAGGTAGCCGTCGTCGTCGATCCAGCCCAGGTCGCCGGTCCGGAACCAGCCGTCGCCGGTGAAGGACTCCCGCGTCTCCTCCTCCCGGTCGAGGTAGCCGGAGAAGACGCCCGGGCCGCGGGCGAGGAGTTCGCCGGCATCGGCCTCACTCGCCGTCGGCACCGAGCGGTCGATCTCTAGTTCGATGCCCTCGATGGCCCGGCCCACGGTATCGAGATGACCCCGGCCGGGCATCTTGATGGTGAGCAGCGGCGAGGTCTCGGTGAGGCCGTAGCCGATGGCGACGTTCCAGCCGATGCCCTCCAGCCGCCGCGCGGTGGCCGGGTCCAGCGGCGAGCCGCCGGAGGCGAGCATGCGCAGGCTGGGTCCGAGCTGGCGGTGCAGCGGACCGAGGAGCAGGCGGCCGGCGTTCAGCCCGCTCACCGAGCGCAGCGCGGTGGAGACGCGGATCAGTCCCCGCAGGAGTAACCGGACCGGTGCCGCCAGTCCCCCGATGCGGGCGTCCACGCCGTCCAGCAGCGCGCCGTAGAGGCGGGGCACGCCGAGGATGATGGTCACGCCGTGCGTACGGATGGCGCGGATGATGTCGGGGCCGGTCAGGCTGGCCGGGATGACGACGGGGATGCCGAGGGAGAGCGGTGCGAGGGTGCCGATGACCAGCGGATAGACGTGGTGCAGGGGCAGCGGCTGGAGCATGCGGTCGCCGGCCGCCACCAGGCCGGTCTGTTCGACGGCGCGCACCTGGAAGGCGAGGTTGCGATGGGTGAGCGGCACGCCCTTGGGCGGGCCGGTGGTGCCGGAGGTGAACAGGAGCAGGGCGGTTTCGTCCGCGGCCGGCGCCTCCGGCGCGTCACCGCCGTCCTCAAGCCAGCGCCGCCAGCTCTGGTCGTCGTCCTCGTCCGCGTCGAGGTGCAGGACGGTGCCGCCGTAACCGATCTCCTGCAGGATCTCCGCCCGCGCCTCGTCCGCCACGACACAGGGGATGTCCGTGGCCTCGAAGATGCCGCGCAGCTGATCGGTCTCCATCTGGGTGTCGATGGGCACCGCGGTGACGTTCGCCCGCAGCAGGCCGAGGAAGACGCTGATCCAGTCGGCGTCCGGCGGGGCGAACAGCGCGATGCGTCCGCCGGCCTCGTGGCCGTCGGCGAGCACGCCGGCGGCGACGGCCTCCACCCGTTCGGCCAGACTGCCGTAGGAGAGCGTCGGCGCGTCGTCGCCGTCGGCCTCGATTACGGCGGGTCGTTCGCCGTAATCGCGCAGCCTGTCGAACAGACCCGACAGTGTCAGCTCGTCGGTCATCCGGCCTCCTGCCGGCGGTGAATCAGCTTGGCGATCTCGTCGACTAACAGCAGCGAGACGGCGATGGGCAGCAGCGTCAGCCAGACATCGGCCGAAACCGGCGCGATGCCGAGCACGTCGCGCAATCCGGGCACGAACATGGCGCCGATATGCACGCCGTGTGCCGCAACCACCGCCGCCACCAGCAGCAGGTTCGCCGTCAGCGGCACCCGGAACGCCGAGCGCCGTTCGGAGCGGCAGCTGAACGCGTGTACGTTCTCGAAGAGTACCATCAACAGCAGCAGCAGGTTACGGGCTTCGTGCTCGCCGTAGCCGGCCTGGATCAGGTAGTAGTAGACGGCGAAGGCCACGCCGCCGATGTACAGCCCGGAGGTCAGCGTGTGGCGGATCATGAGCCGGTCGAAGATGGGCTGGTCCGGCGAGCGCGGATTGCGCTTCAGCACCCCCGGCTCCGTTTTCTCGAAGGCGAGCGCGACGTCCTGGATGCCGTTGGTCACCAGGTTCAGCCACAGGAGCTGGACGGGATTCAGCGGCAGCGGCAGGCCCGCGAAGATGGCGAGGAAGAACAGCAGCACCTCGCCGGCGCCGGTGGCCAGCAGCAGCCAGGTCACCTTGCGCACGTTGTCGTAGGCGCCCCGGCCCTCCTCGATGCCGTGCACGATGGAGGCGAAGTTGTCGTCGGTCAGGATCAGCGCCGCAGCACCCCGGGCCACATCCGTGCCGCCCTTGCCCATGGCCACGCCGATATGCGCGCCTTTCAGCGCCGGCGCGTCGTTGACGCCGTCGCCGGTGACCGCCACGAAGTGGCCGTTCTCCTGCAGGCGATCCACGATGGCGGTCTTCTGGGTCGGCTCGACCCGGGCGAAGACCCTGGCCCGGTTGATGCGCCGGTCGTATTCCTCCGGGTCGTCCTCCAGGTCCTTGAGCTCGCGGCCGGTGACCGCGACGTCGTCGTCGCCGGCGATACCGAGCTCGCGCGCGATGGCTAGCCCCGTACGGGGATGGTCGCCGGTGATCATGCGCACCTCGACGCCCGCCGAGTGGCATTGTTCGATGGCTTCCGGCACCTCGGGCCGCACTGGGTCGATGAGGCCGACCAGTCCCAGGAACTCCAGGCCGGTGAGGTCGTCCTCGTCCGCGTCGCCGGCGTCGCCGTCGCCGCCGTCGACGCTGCCGGTCGCGACGGCGAGCACCCGGTACCCCTGTTCCGCCAGGTCGGCTTCCCGTGCGGCGACGTCGTCTTCGTCGATGCCGTCGCACATGCCGGTGACCACCTCGGCCGCGCCCTTGACGAAGACCCGCCCGCCGTCGTCGCCCTCGTGGAAGGTGGCCGCGTAACGGCGGCTGGACTCGAAGGGGATCTCGCCCGTCTGCGCCCGCTCCGCGACGAGCTCGTCCCGCTCCAGGCCGAGCTTCGCGCCGAGCACGAGGAAAGCGATGTCCACGCTGTCGCCTTCCACCGCAGGCTCGCCGTCCTCGCCCTCGTCGGGACGGAACCCGCCCTCGTTGCAGAGGACCCCCGCCCGGGCGAGTCGGCGCAGAGAGTCCCGGTGCTCTTCGTCCGGCTCGGCTCCGTCCGCGGCGGTGACGTCACCCTCCGGGCGGTAACCCTCGCCCTCTACCTCCAGTACTTCACCGTCAGGGAGCACGATGCGCTTTGCCGTGAGCACGTTCGCCGTGAGGGTGCCCGTCTTGTCGCTGGCCACCAGCGTGCAGGCACCCAGGCCCTCCACGGCCTGCAGCTGGCGGACGATGACGTGGCGCCGGGCCATCCGGCTGGAGGCGATGGACAATGCGACGGTGATGGCCACGGGCAGTCCGGCCGGGATGGCGGAGACGGCCAGCGCCACGCCGAGATAGAAAATCTGCACGAACTCGGTGCCGCGCCAGAACTGCACCACCGAGAGCAGCGCGATGGCGGCCAGCACCAGGATGGCGATGCGCCGGGTGAAGCGCCGGAGCCTCAGCACCAGCGGCGGCGCCTGTTCCTCGCCGGCGAGGGATTCGGCAATGCGGCCCACCTCGCTGGCGGCGCCGGTGCGGCAGACGACTCCCTCGCCCTTGCCGTCCACCACGGCACTGCCGGCGTGGAGAAGGTTGTCGCGCTCGCCCAGCGGTGTGTCCTCGTCCAGGGCGGCGTCGGCGTCCTTCGGCACGGCCAGGGATTCGCCGGTGAGCATGGACTCGTCGGCGTGCAGGTTGTTGCCGGCGAGCAGGCGGATGTCGGCAGGTACCGAGTCGCCGGCTTCCAGCAGCACGATGTCGCCGGGTACCAGCTCACCGCTCGGAACCTCGCGCTCGCTGCCGCCCCGGCGGACGCGGACCCGGATGGCCAGGGCCTCGCGCAGGGCGGCGGCGCTGCTCTCGGCCCGGTACTCCTGCCAGGCGCCGATACCGGCGTTCAGCGCCAGCACGGCGAATATGAACAGCGCGTTGTTCACGCTGCCGATGGCCAGCGAAACGCTGCCGGCAATCAGCAGTATGTAGATGAGGGGGTCGCGGAACTGGCGCAGGATCACGCGCAGGAGCCCGGCGCGGCCTTCCCGGGGCAGCTCGTTCGGGCCGAATTCCGCCTGTCGCGCCTCCGCCTCGTCCTCGCCCAGTCCGTCGCCGCCGCTGTCCAGGCGGTCGAGCGTCTCCTCCGCCGGCAGCGCGTGCCAGGGTGTCTCGGCGATGGTGTCGGCGTCGATCAACGGCTCAGGCGGTCCCCTCCCTGTCCGGCCGCCGCCACTCGAGCGCCGTCACGGTCAGCGCGGGCAGCATGGTGAGTGATACCACGGCGGCACCCAGGATGCCGAACAGCACGATGGCACCCACGCCCCGATAGAGCTCGGTGCCCTCGCCGGGCATGAAGACCAGCGGCGACAGGCCGCAGATGGTGGTGAGCGTGGACATGGCGATGGGCCGGAGCCGCACGCGCACCGCCTCGCGCACTGCCTCCAGCGCGGAAACGGACGTCTCGCGGATCTGCCGCATGGCCCGGTCCACGATGAGGATGGGGTTGTTGACCACCGTACCCATCAGGATCAGGAAGCCCAGCATGCTGATCATGTCGAAGGGCTGGCGGATGGGGTTCAGGCCGACCAGCGGCAGCGCGGCGCCCACGAGATTCAGCAGCACGAGGCCGACGATGCCGCCGGCGATGCCGAGCGGAATGGTGGTCATGATGAGCAGAGGATAGCCCCAGTGGCGGAAGATCGCGACCAGCAGCAGGAACACGATGACGAGCGCCACCGGGTAGTTCTGCGCCAGCGCGGCCCGAGTGGCGGACAGCTGGTCGCTGGCACCGGAGATGTCCACGTTCACGCCGGCGGGCAGCGCGCCGGTGTCTCTGAGGTGGCCGATGATCTCGGCGCGCATCATGTCCACACCGGTCTCCAGCGCGATGCTCTCCGGCGGGATGACGTTCAGCGTCACCGTGCGCTGGCCGTTCACCCGCCGCACCGTGCTCGTGTCCACGGTCTCCTCGATGCGGACCAGGCCCGACAACGGCAGTACCGTGCCGCGCGGCGTCCACACCGGCAGATCACCGATGTCGTCGAGCTCGGCCTCGGTGCCCCGGCGGCCGAACAGATAGATGTCGATCTTGTCGTCGTTCTGGAAGAACTCGTCGACGAAGGCTCCGTCGGTGAGCGCCGCCACCGTCAGCCCCACGTCCGCGGCGGTCATGCCGAGCTCCGCGGCACGATCCCAGTCCGGCCGTACCTCGACCAGCGGCTGGGACAGCGCGAGGGAGGAGGGGTTGGACCGGATGCGCGGGTTGCCGAACACCTCTTCGGAGCGGCGGTAGGCGGCCAGTGCGGCCTCGTAGATCACCGACAGCCCGGGGCCCGAGATATCCAGATTGATCGAGCGGGTGCCGCCGTCGTTGCTGGTGATGATGGAGCCCCGGGAGGCGAATGCCCGCATGCCCGGATAGCTTTCGTACTTCTCCGTGAGGACTTCCATCAGCGCATCGACGTGGTCCGGGTCGACGGGCTCGGTGATGATGCGCATGCCGTCCGCCTCGATGCCGAGGTTCAGATAGCGCAGCGCGGGCACCGGTGCCTCACCGGCGTCGAAGCGTTGCGGGTCGTCGCCGACGAAGTGGAGGAAGTAATCCTGTATCTCGAGGCCGATGTCGGCCATGGTCTCCAGGTTGTAGCCGGGCGGTGCGCTCATGCGGGCGAAGATCTTCGGTTCCTCGCCCTCGGGCAGATATTCCGCCGGCGGGGTCAGGATGAAGATGACTGCCAGGCTCGCGGCCACCGTCGCGCCGATGGTGGCCAGCCGCCGCCCTCGCGTGGCGATCAGGCTCTCCACGCCGGCCAGCAGGCCCTTGCGCAGCTGCTCGCCGCTGCCGCCGCGCCCGCGGCCGCCGAATTCCAGCCGCGCGCTGGCCGTGGGGATGAGCGTGATCGCCACCAGCATGGAGGCCAGGATGGAGGCGGAGATGGCGATGGCGATGTCGGAGTAGAGCTGGCCCGCTTCCTCCTCGATGAAGACGATGGGCGTGAATACCAGGATGGTGGTCAGCGTGGACGCGAGCACGGCGGGCCAGACGTTACGGACGCCGGCGATGGCCGCCTTGAAGCGGTCGAGGCCCCGGCGGCGCTCGAGCTCGATGCTCTCGATGACCACGATGCTGTTGTCGAGCGTCATGCCGATGGCGAAGGCCACGCCGGCCAGCGAGATGACATTGATGGTGCGCCCGGTCAGGAGCAGGCCGATGAACGCGGCGATGGTGCACAGGGGGATGCCGATGACGCCGACCAGTGTGGCCCGGCCGGAGCGCAGGAACAGATACATCACCAGGGTGGCGAACAGCGCGCCCAGCGCGAGGTTGACCCAGACGTTGGCCACGGAGGACTCCACGTAGCCGGCATCCTCGGCGGTGAGTTCCAGCTCCATGCCGGCCGGGTTCAGGAGGTCGGCGTTGATGTCCTCCACCGCCTCCAGCATTGCGTACTTGATGTCGATGACGTTGGAGCCGGTCTCCCGGCGCACGAACAGGCTGATGACCGGGTCGCCGTCCACGAAGGACAGGTCGCGGATCTCGAAGTGATCCAGCTCCACCCGGGCTACATCCTCCAGGCGGATGATGGTGTCGCCGCGCCGCTCGACGATCAGCCCCTCGAGATCGGCCACGTCGTCGAAGCGCCCCACCGTGCGCAGCAGGTAGCGGCGCTTGCCGCTCTCGACCTCGCCGGCGGAGATGTCCTGATTGCGACTGCGGATCGCGTTGCGCACGTCGCTGATGGTGATGCCCCGATCGGCCAGTCGCGAGGGGTCCAGCAGGATGCGGATCTGGCGTTCGGCGCCGCCGCCGACGCCCACCTGGGCCACGCCCGGCACGCTGGACATGCGCGGGCGCACGTTGTCTTCGATGAAATCCCGCATCATGTCCATGTCCAGCGACCGGGGGTTGCCCGGCAGGGGCGAGACGCGGAAGAACATGAACGCGTTGGAGGAGAACGAGGTGGCGTCCACCCGGGGCTCGTCCACGTTCAGCGGGTAGGAGGGCACCTGGTTCAGTGCGTTGTTCACCCGGATCAGCGTCTGGGTGATGTCCACGCCGAAGGGAAAGTCCAGCTCGATGCGGGCCTGGCCGCTGGACGCCGTCGCCTCCAGGCGCTGCAGGTTCGGTATGTTGCGGAGATACTCCTCCTGCTCGATCAGGATCTCCTTCTCGATGTCCTGGGGCGTGGCGCCCGGCCAGGCCGTGCGCACGGAGATGGTCCGCACCTCCAGGTCCGGGATCATCTGCACCGGGATGCGCAGGGCGGCGACGATGCCGATGACCGCGATGATGAGCGCGGCGACGGTGGTCAGGATGCCGTTGCGGACGATCGCTTCGAACACGGGAGCCTAGTCCCCGCGCACGGTAACGCTCTGGCCGTTCTGCAGCGCCTCGTTGCCCCGGGTGACCACGCGGGTGCCGGCTTCGATGCCGCTCACGATCTCGACCAGGCCGTCGAACTCGAGGCCGGTCTGCACACGGCGTTCGGCGACGGCGGGTCCGTCGGCGCCGGTCTCGAGTTCCCACACCGTGATACGCCCGTCCGGATAGCGGATGAGGGCGTCACGGGGCACCACCACGGCCTCCCGGCCGGTGTCCAGGTGCAGCGCGCCACGCGCGGACATGCCGGGGGTCACCGGCAGGTCGTGCCCCTCGGCCGCCACGGCACGCAGCAGGAAGGTGCGCGCCGCCGGGTCGTTCACCGGCACGATGGCCACGATGTCGCCGGGAATGGTCTCGTCCGGTGCGGCATCGGGACTGATGTCGATGACGGTGTCTTCGGCGATGGCGGGATAGTAGTTCTGGGGCACGCGAAAGTCGTAGCGCAGCCCCTCGGTGGCCACCAGCTCCAGCAGCGCGTCGCCCGGATCGACCCACTCGCCGATCTCGGCCATCCGGCGGGCCACGGCGCCGGCGAAGGGCGCCTTGATCTGGTGGCGCCGCAGCACCGCCTGCTGCTGGCGGAAGGCCGCACTGGCCGCCTGCAGTGCGGCCTCGTCGGTGGCAACCTCGGCCCGGCGCGACTCGATCTCGGTCTCCGGGATACCCCGCTCGCTGCCGAGGCGTTCGGCCTCGGCCAGCCGCCGGCGGGCGTCGGCCAGCGCCGCCTCGGACTGGGCCAGCGCCGCGCGGGCACGCTCCAGCGCCAGCTGCTCGAGCTCGTCGTCCAGGGTCACGAGGACGTCGCCAGCGGCCACGACGCTCCCGGCATCGACGGTGAAGCCGTCGATGAGGCCGGCGACGGAGGGGGAGAGCAGCGCAGAGCGGGGAGAGGTCACGGTGCCGCTCACCGGCAGGATGCGGACCACCGGCCGGATGTTCGCTTCGCTGACGGCGACCGGCGGTCCCCCGGCGGCCGCGGCAGGCGAGGACACCAGGGCCGCCACAGAGATCAGGATCGTCATAGCCATGGCCATAGCCACAGCCATGGCGAGCGCCGTTGCCGGGGCTCCCGTCATGGCGCCGGTAATCGCATTCGGAGACGGCCCGCGGGGCCCGGTGGATGGAGTCATCGCCGCCTCCTGCCCGTCAGGAACGACGGTTGACGGCGAATTCGGCGACCGCGATCAGCGCCTCTTTGTAATCCGAAGGCGGCAGGTCGTCGAGGGCCGCGATGGCTTCGTCGGCCGCCCGCTGGGCCCGGCCGGCGGTGTATTCCAGTGCGCCGGTGGCCTCGATGGCCGCCTGCACCGGGGCCAGGTTATCCAGCCCGCCGTTCTCGATGGCAGCCCGGATCAGGCGGCGCTGCTCGGGCGTGCCGGCGCTCATGGCATGGATGAGCGGCAGCGTGGGCTTGCCCTCCGCCAGGTCGTCGCCCAGGTCCTTGCCCAGCTCGTCCGGAGAGGCCTGGTAATCGAGTGCGTCGTCCACGAGCTGAAATGCGGCACCCAGGTTGCGGCCGTAAGCGGCCATGCGCTCGCGCACCTCCGGCGGCTGCCCCGCCAGCACTGCGGCGATGGCCGCGCCCGCCTCGAACAGTCTGGCCGTCTTGCGGTGGATCACCTCGAGATACCGCTCTTCGGTCGTATCCGGGTCGTGCACGTTCATCAGCTGCATGACCTCGCCGGCCGCGATGGTGTTGGTGGCGTCGGCGAGGATGTCCATCACCTGCATGTCGCCAATCTGAACCATCATCTGGAACGACCGGGAATAGAGGAAATCGCCCACCAGTACGCTGGCCTGGTTGCCGAAGACGTGGTTGGCGGTATGGCGGCCTCGCCTGCGGTCCGAGGCATCGACCACGTCGTCGTGGAGCAGGGTGGCCGTATGGATGAACTCGATGATCGCCGCGGCCCGGATGTGCTCGTCGCCGTCGTAGGCGAGCGCGCGCGAGCCGAGCAGTACCAGCAGGGGCCGCAGCCGCTTGCCGCCACTGCCGATGATGTACTCGGCCACCTGGGAGACGAGCACCACGTCGCTCTGCAGCGACTGCCGGATCAGCGCGTCCACGCGGCCCATGTCCGCGCGCGTGAGGTGCTGCAGCGCGTCCAGCGTGGCTATCCGGCGGGTGTCTTCGGCGGCGTACATAACGGGAAAGGATAATGCCTGAATCGGCGCCGCTTGGCGAGCGGCGGCACTTTGTCAGAGGGTGTCCAAGCCCCTGAATCCGGGGGTGATTCGGCGCCCGATGGCGTTGACCGGACGGCATGCACGCCGTACAATGCGCGGTCTTTTGGGGACCTGCCGGCCCGACCGGCCTGCAGCGGGTCCGTTCTCTCCGTTCTCAACGGACAACTTTTGACAGGTGACGGGCGGCCCTCGGTTGGCCGGCGCCCGCTTCCGGAGTTCGAGATGTACGCGGTTTTTCGTAGTGGCGGCAAGCAGTACCGGGCCAGCAAGGGCGACAAGCTCCGGCTGGAGCGTCTGCCCGCCGAGGAAGGATCTTCGGTAGAGTTCGACGAGGTGCTGCTGATCGGCGCCGGCGGCGAGCTCAGCGTGGGCAAACCCCTGGTCGATGGCGGCAGGGTCGAAGCGAAAGTGCTGGCCCAGGGCAAGGGCCGCAAGATCGACGTCGTCAAATTCAAGCGGCGCCAGAACTACAAGCGTCTCGGCGGCCATCGCCAGGCCTATACCGAGGTGGAGATCACGGGCATCAGCGGTGCCGGCATGACGGCCGGTGCGGCGGAGGAGTCCGAGGCCGCGCCGAAGAAACAGGCGGCCAAGAAGAAGGCCGCCAAAAAGACCGCTGCGAAGAAGAAGGCGGCGAAGAAGACGGCCGCGAAAAAGGAAGCGGCCGGCAGCGACGAGGATTGATGTGAGGCGCCCTGCGGCGCCCCGGACCAGCAGGTACCAGCAGGTAGACGACTATGGCACACAAGAAAGCAGGCGGCAGCAGCAAGAACGGCCGCGATTCCGAATCCAAACGGCTGGGCGTGAAGCTCTTCGGCGGTCAGTCCGTGGTGGCGGGCAACATCCTGGTGCGCCAGCGCGGCACGCGCTTCCACCCCGGCACCAACGTGGGCATCGGCCGCGACCACACGCTCTTCGCCAAGGCGAACGGCAAGGTCCTGTTCGAGAAGAAGGGACCGCAGGGCCGCAAGTACGTGAGCGTGGTCGACGCCTGATCCGCGGGCCGGGCCCTGAACGGGCGCGGTCGCCGGTTCACGTGAGAAAACCCCGCCGCGGCGGGGTTTTTTCGTTTCCCTCGTCCCCATGAAGTTCGTCGACGAAGCTACCATCCGGGTGCAGGCCGGCAACGGCGGCCACGGCTGTCTCAGTTTCCGCCGGGAGAAGTACATTCCCCGCGGCGGACCGGACGGCGGTGACGGCGGCCACGGCGGCAGCGTCTGGCTGCAGGCGGATCAGGGCGTGAACACGCTGGCCGATTTTCGCGTGCAGCGGAAATTCCGTGCCGAGAGCGGCGAGTCGGGTGCCGGCCGCAACAAGACCGGCCGTTCGGGTGACGATCTGACGGTACGCGTGCCCGTGGGGACGATCGTCACCGACGTCGACACCGGCGAGACGCTGGGCGACCTGGCCGCGGACGGCGCCCGGCTGAAGGTGGCGGCTGGCGGGCGCGGCGGCCTCGGCAACACCCGTTTCAAGAGTTCCACGAACCGGGCGCCCAGGCAGACCACGAACGGTACACCCGGCGAGGCACGGCATCTGAAGCTGGAGCTGAAGCTGCTGGCCGACGTGGGGCTGCTCGGCCTGCCGAACGCCGGCAAGTCCACGCTGATACGCGCCATGAGCGCGGCGAAACCCAAGGTGGCCGATTATCCGTTCACGACCCTGCACCCGAACCTCGGCGTCGTGCGCGTGGGGCCGGCCCAGAGCTTCGTCATGGCCGACATCCCGGGGCTGATCGAGGGGGCGGCGGAGGGCGCCGGCCTGGGCATCCGTTTCCTGCGTCACCTGGAGCGAACCCGGCTGCTCCTGCACGTGGTCGACGTGGCGCCGGTGGACGGCCACGACGTGGCCGCGGCCTTCGCGGCAATCGAGGCGGAAGTGCAGAAATTCGGTGCCGGCCTGGCCGGACGCCCCCGCTGGCTGGTCCTGAACAAGATCGACCTGCTCGACGAGGCGGAACTGGCCCGGGTACGGGCCGGGCTGCCGGCGGCGATCGGCTGGGAGGGTCCGGTGTTCGCGGTCAGCGCGGCCACGGGGACGGGTACCGGGGCGCTTGCCCGGGCCGTGATGGCGCATCTCGAGACCGAGCTTCGGGGCCGGGGCGAAGACCCTCAGGCATAAAAAAACCGGCCGCCGGCCGGTTTCTTCACGGCTGCGAACGCGCGTCAGCCGAGGGCGTTGATCCGCTTGTTCAGACGGCTCTTGTGCCGCGCCGCCTTGTTGCGGTGGATGATGCCCTTGTTGGTCATGGAGTCGATCACGGGGACGGCCTGCCGGTAGCTGGCCTGGGCCGCTTCCTTGTCGCCGGATTCGATCGCCTTGATGACCTGCTTGATCCGCGTGCGCATGCGCGAGCGCAGCGCCATGTTGTGCTTACGCCGCTCTTCGCCCTGGCGGGCCCGCTTCTCTGCCGATTTGATGTTCGCCACTCGAATGTCTCTCTACGGAGTGTGCCGGAAAGCCGGGTATTCTCGCACGCGTGGCGCTATTGTCAAGCCTGACAGCGGCTTAGCGCGGCGGCGGCCGGATGCGCGCAAACCGGCCCGGCTTCCGGCTACACTTGGCCGCGGTCGCCGGCTCATCCTGGGGAGATAGCCGGCCGCCGATCCGGCAAGGGCCGGGCCACAGCCGTGCACACCGTCGTCGGGCGGGCGGCGGCAGGACGGGAGGCAGCTTGGGTCAGAACGGCAATTCGCGGGAGGAAGCCGGCGACGGCGGCGCCGGGCGCGGCGGAGCGGGCGCACTGCTCCGTTCCACGTCCACCGTCAGCGCGATGACCCTGCTCTCGCGCATCCTCGGCCTCGTGCGTGACATCGTGTTCGCCCGTTTCTTCGGCGCCGGCATGACGATGGACGCCTTCTTCGTGGCCAACAAGATCCCGAACATGCTCCGGCGGTTCTTCGCGGAGGGAGCCTTCTCGCAGGCCTTCGTGCCGGTGATCTCGGAGTACCGCTCCACCCGCAGCCACGAGGAGATGCAGGCGCTGGTGGATCGGGTCACGGGCACCCTGGGCGCACTGCTGTTCGTGATCACCGCCGTCGGCGTCGTGGCCTCGCCCGTGCTGGTGCTGATCTTCGCTCCCGGTTTCTTCGGTGACGACGGGCGCTTCGACCTCACGGCGGCCATGCTGCGTCTCACCTTCCCGTACCTGCTGTTCATCTCGCTGACCGCGCTGGCCGGCGGCATCCTGAATACCTTCGGCCGGTTCGGCGTGCCCGCGTTCACGCCGGTGCTGCTGAACGTCACCCTGATCGGCTTCGCCGTGTTCGTGGCGCCGCGCGTGGCCGAGCCGGGCATGGCGCTGGCCGCCGGCGTCTTCGCGGCCGGAATCGTCCAGCTCGTCTTCCAGCTGCCCTTCCTCGCCCGCATCCGGGCCCTGCCGCGGCCCCGCTGGGGGCGGCGCGACGAGGGCGTCCGCCGGGTGGGCCGGCTGATGCTGCCGGCGCTGTTCGGCTCGTCCGTGGCACAGATCAACATCCTCATCGACAACCAGATCGCCTCGTTCCTGGGCGAGGGCAGGATCAGCTGGCTGTATTACTCCGACCGGCTGATGGAGTTCCCGCTGGGTGTATTCGGCATCGCGCTCGCGACGGTGATCCTGCCCGGTCTGTCGACGCATCACGCCCGCAACGAGACCGGCGCCTTCTCGGCCACGGTGGACTGGGCCCTCAGGCTGGTACTGCTCATCGGCCTGCCCGCGGCGCTGGGCCTGGCCGTGCTGGCGGGGCCGCTGATCGTCACCATCTTCTTCGGCGGCGAGTTCACCGCCTTCGACGTGCGCATGGCGCGCCTGAGCCTGATCGCCTTCTCGTTCGGGCTGCTCGGCTTCATCCTCGTGAAGGTGCTGGCGCCGGCCTATTTCTCCCGCCAGGATACGAAGACGCCGGTGCGCATCGCGGTGGTTGCGCTCGCCAGCAACCTGGTGCTGAACCTCGTGTTCGTCGTGACGCTGGTCCGGCTCGGCGCCGAGGGCACCCACGCCGGCCTGGCCCTCGCCACGTCCATCGCTGCCTTCGTCAACGCGGGACTGCTCTATCGCGGGCTTCGTGCGAGGGGCATCCTGATTCACGGTGCGGGCTGGCCCGCGCTGCTCGCCCGCATTGCCCTGGGCTGCGCGGTCATGGTCGCCGTCGTACTGTGGCTGGACCGCCCGGCAGACTGGTGGCTGGCGGCCGGGACCGGCACACGGGCGGGTTGGCTGGCCCTGGTCGTAGGGGGCGGCGTCGGGGCGTACGTCCTGGCCCTGCTGGCGGGCGGGCTGCGGCCGCGGCACCTGCGCCTGGAGGCCGCCGGCCGGGCCGCCTCCTGACCACGGCCGCGGGCGCCGCGGCGCGCGTGTGGTCGTGCTACCCTTCCGCCTGCAGCAGGGCGGCAGCGGCCTGCCGGCGGACGCCCTGCGTTTGACCAGAGGATCCCATGAAGCTCAGCAGGACGAGAGATTCACTGCCCCGTCTCGCGGGTCCCGCGGGCAGCGTGCTCACCATCGGCGCCTACGACGGTCTGCATCTGGGTCACCGGCGGATACTCGACCGGGTGATGGCCGAGGCATCCGCCCTGGGGGCGGACCCGGTGGTGATGAGCTTCGAGCCGACGCCGAAGGAGTTTTTCTCGGGCGAGCGGCCGCCGGCCCGGCTCATGCGCTTCCGGGAGAAGTTCCGGGCCCTGCGGGACTACGGAATCCGTGGCTTTTTCTGCCCGCGCTTCGATCGGCGCATGGCCGGCATCGGCGTCAGCGAGTTCGTGGACGGCCTGCTCGTCGAGGGCCTGCGGGTCCGCCACCTGGTGGTGGGCGACGATTTCCGCTTCGCTAAACGCCGCAGCGGCGGCGTGGAAGACCTGATCCGGGCGGGCGAGCGTGCCGGTTTCAACGTGGAGCAGGTGCCCAGCGTGGTGGTGGACGGCGTGAGAGTGAGCAGCAGTGCCGTGCGCGAGGCGCTCGCCGCCGGCCACATGGAGCAGGCGCGGCGGTTCCTGGGGCGCTATTACCGGATGTGCGGCCGCGTCGTTCGCGGCCAGCGCCTCGGCCGTTCCCTGGGCTACCCCACCGCCAACGTCGATCTCTGCCGGCGCCAGAGCCCGGTGATGGGCATCTTCGCCGTCCGTGTCGCCGGCCTCGGCGGCGGTATGCTGGACGGCGTGGCCAGCGTCGGCACCCGGCCGACGGTGGACGGGACGAAGCCGCTGCTGGAGGTTCACCTGTTCGATTTCGACGAGGAGATCTACGGCCGCTACATCAGCGTGGAGTTCATCGCCAAGCTGCGCGACGAGGCCCGGTTCCCGGACCTCGACGCCCTGACCGAGCAGATGCACCTGGACGCGGCCCAGGCACGGGAGATACTGGCAGTATGACGGGAGAAGCCGGAGCGAGGCAGGCGGGCACGGAGCCCGGCAAGGACGGCGCCGGTGCCGCGGGCGGCGGCACGGCAACGGTGTGGCTGTGGCTGTCGCTGGCCGTGCTGGCCGCCGACCAGGCGACGAAGTGGCTGGTGACACGCCGGTTCGAGCTATACGAGTCGGTGGAGGTGAACCCCTATCTGGACCTAACCCTGCTGCACAACACCGGTGCCGCATTCAGCTTCCTGGCCGATGCCGGCGGCTGGCAGCGCTGGTTCTTCATCGCGCTGGGCATCGTCGTCAGCGTGGTCATCCTGTTCTGGCTGCGGCGTCTGCCGTCGCGGGGGCAGTCGTGGCTGGCCATCGGCCTGTCGCTGGTAATGGGCGGTGCGCTGGGCAACGTCATCGACAGGGTGCACTACGGCTACGTGATCGACTTCATCCACGTGCACTACGGGGACGCCTATTTCCCGGCCTTCAACGTGGCCGATTCGGCCATCACCGTGGGAGCGATCTGCCTGATCATCGACGCGCTGTTCTTCTCCGGGCGCGCCGACAGCGAGGAGCCTGACGGCCGCGGCGAGGGCTGAGCGGCCGGACGGGCCGGTGCGGGCAGCGGCCCGCACCGGCACACACTACCGGGCCCAGCACTCCTCGGGCCCCATCGGCCCGGACGAGCGGGTTCCCCTGGCGTCCACCTCGAACCAGCTGCAGCGCCCCGCCTCGGAATCGGCGCCCTGATAATCCGCCCGCACGGTGAAGCCGGCGGCGTCACCCGCAGTGACGGATATCTCGTACTTGCCGGTGTCCGTAGGCTCCGCGTTGCTGCCAAAGCCGAACGCCGTCAACGTATTCGCGTAGGTGGAGTTCTGCAGGTAGAACTTCTCCTGGTCCGCGGCGATCCGGAGGAGCATGGCGCGCGCCTCGGTGCGCTGCGACCGCGCAACATACTCCCGGTAGTTGGGGTAGGCCAGCACCGCCAGCGTGCCGATGATGACGACGACGATCATCAGCTCCAGCAGCGTGATGCCTCGCATGTGCTTTCGCATGGTCTCTCTCTCCTGCGGGACGGGGAGGGCCGGCGCCGATTACTCGACGCCGTCCTCCGTCCAGAAGGTCCTGACGGGCACGTTCTCGAAGCCCGGGTCGAAGCACTCGACACCCACGCAGCCCACCGGATCCGGGGAGCATTCCTTGCCCACGCAGTTCTGCGGATCGTCGGGGCTCGGGAACAGGAACACCGTCTCGGGGGCGATACCTTCCTGCTTGAGCTCCTCCGAACGTGGATCCGGGTCGGAAACCGCTCCGTCCTCCGGCGGCGGCGGGTCGCCGTTGACGACGCTCACCTCGTACAGCCGATTGATGCCGCCGCCCGGGTTACAGGCGGCCAGATCGGCGATCTTGGGCTGGAAGCTCACCACGAACACCTTGTCGTTGAAGGTGCGGGACTCGGAGAGAATCTTCTCGCCGTCGCGCAGGGTCAGCATCCAGCCGTCGTCGGTGGGGCCGATCACGGTGCCCGTCGGCTCGTTGGTCACGTCCACCAGCGTGGCCTCGGTGACGATCTGCCCGGCGCCCAGGCCGTCGTACCAGGCCTGGGGCTGCTGCTGGAAGATGTACGGGTCGCGGATGGAGTAGAAGCGTTCGTCCGTGTCGGTGTCCAGCGGATGCGAGCGGTAACCCGTGCCGAGGCTGATGGACAGAAAGCGTTTGTCCTGCACCGGGTCGCGGAAGATCGCGATGTCCGGCGCCACGAAGAAGCGCCGCTCGTTGGCGAGACCCGTGAGGCCGCTCTCGGCGCCGAAGGTACCGATGACGCCGCCGGCCACGAGGTCCGCGGGCGGCTGGCCGTCGAAGATGTCGAAGCGCCACAGCTGGCCGCCCATGTCGCCCACGTACATGCGGTCGGCGCGGCCGTTGCCGTTCATGTCGGCCACCGTCACGTCCGACGGGATGGCGCGGGTCATCTTCGGCAGCACCAGGTCGTGGGAAGTGTCGCTGCCGGCGGACCAGAGCAGTGCACCGTCGTCCACGTCCACCATGAAGATGGCATTGCCGAAGGAGTCCTCGGCGCCGGAGAAGGCACCGGGCTCGTCGTGGGCCACATCGTAGCCGCCCGCGAAGATCAGCACGGTCTTGTGGTCCGCCTGGCTGGCACCGTCGACGGCCACCCTTGCCGCGACCGGCGTCGACCAGCTCTGCCCGATCACGGGGTTGGAGAACTTCCACGCCAGCTCCGGCGACTCCGGGTCCGTGATGTCGATGGCGTAATAGCTGCCGCCGCCACGGCGCATGCCGAACACCAGGTAGACGTTGTCCGTGCCGGTGTCGATCAGGCCGTTGTTGTTCTTGTCGATGATGACGGTCTGCATGTTGCCGTCCACGCCGTAGTGCTTGTTCGAGGACTTCGGATTCTCGAACAGGCGGGCCAGGTCGGAGAGCTTCTCCCGCGGGATGAAGGCCCACAGCTCCCTGCCGTCCTCGGCGTCGATGGCATGCACGTAGCCCTCGTTGGTGCCGACGAAGACGACGCTGCGGACATTGGCCTCGCTGGTGCCGTAGACGACCACCGCCGGGCGTGAATGCAGCGGGTCGCCCATCTGGTTGCGCTGGGTGGTCAGCGGGTCGCCGTCCTCGTCCTGGATGTCCTCGCCCAGTGCCCAGGCGATCAGGTCGGACTTCGACGGCTCGCCGCTGGCACCGGTCAGGCCCAGGTCGGCCAGTGAGAAGTTGCCGGCGTTGCCCAGCGAAACGGCATTGGCGCCGGCCGTCAGGTCCACGGCGCTGTTGCCGGTGAGGTTCGTGTACAGGTTGCGTGAGCCGGGGGCCGGCAGCTCGTTGGCGGCGCCGCCCAGCTGCACCACACGGCCGTCGTCCACGTCGGACCAGAAGCTGCGCGCAGTCTCGGTCTGCCCGGTATTCGGGTCCGCCTGCTTGAAGAAGCCGGTGGTGGGGTCCACGGCCTCGATGCCGTTGGCGTCCACGATCTTGCCGCCCACCAGCTTGTACTTCTTCAGGTTGCCCGGCCAGCGCAGCTTGCGGTCGGCGCGGAACACCGTGACGTACAGCTCGTTCAGGTTCTGCGCCCGGTTGAACGCGTTCACCGGTACGGCCGGTGCCGTGAAGGTGACCTCCTGCTGGCTGATGGTGTTCAGGATCTGGGTCAGCGCTTCGGTCAGGCCCTGGGTGTTGTCGGCCGTGTAGTACTGGCCGCCGCCGACCTCCGCCGTCTCCTTCAGCAGCGGGAAGTCCGTGCGGAAACCGATGGTGTAGGTATTGACGTGGGGCGTGCCCAGTTCGTCACCGTTGAGGTCGCCCTTGAACAGATATTCGGCGATGTCGTCCAGGCAGGCGCCGCCGCTGCCCGAGCCGGTGCAGCCGGTACGGCCGGTCACCACGGAGTAGTCCGGCAGCCAGCTGGTCAGGTTGTAGGTCTGCACGTCCCAGTCGCTGACCGGCAGCCCGTCGGTCAGCAGGACGATGAAGTTACGCGAGCAGGAGTAGCTGACCGGGTTCACGTAGGTGTCCGGGCTGGTGGAGGTATCCACCGCCGCATAGTCCTGGTCGGTGCGCCAGTGCCAGTAGTGGTACTCCGGGCTCATGCCGCGGTAGTAGCGCGCCGCCTCCCACATAGTCTCGGCGAGCGGCGTCACGCCGCTGGCGGGGAGGTTGTCGATCGCGGCAAAGAGCTCGGCCCGGCTGTCCTCGATGCGTTCCATCGCCTTGATCACCTGACCGCCGTCGTCGAAGTTGAATCGCATCATGCCGACGTTGACGTCGTTGATGGAGCCGAGCACGTTCTTGGCCACTTCCTTCAGGATGTCGGTACGGCGCTTGTAGACGGTGGGCGGATTGGCGGCCCAGTTCATGTAATTGCCGTCCACCACCTTGTAGGTGGTATCGGCGAGGCCGGCGCCCCAGACCAGTGACTGGTCCGGATCCGAGGTCCAGGGGAGCTGGTCCAGCCCCCGCTGGGCGAACACCGCACTGCTGGTCGCCGTCTCGCCGTGCAGGCCCGAGTCACGGGCGCATTCGACGGGACTCGAATTGTCGCTGGAGTCCAGCCGGGCCCACTGGTTCGTATCATCCTCGTCCGGGTACTCCCGGTACTGCACGAACTTGTCAGTGTAGGCGCCGGTGGCCCGCAGCTCGGCCGTGGCCCGGTCGCAGAAGAACGAGGATTTGTCGATCTGGGCGAGCGACACCGAGCAGTCCGGGGTCGCGCCCGTATTCGTGGTCCAGTACAGCTTCGAGTTGTCGCAGTCGCCGCTGTAGCTCTTGTCCGGGTCGTAGTCTTCCTGCACCAGCTCCTGGGTCTGCATACTGCCCGAGGAGTCCATGATGAACAGAATATTCGGCCGGTCCTCCGGCAGCGTGGTGGGGTTCAGCACCAGCAGTTCGGTGTCGTCCGCGATGATGCTGCCGGCTGCCAGCGAGAGCAGCGCGCCCGCCGCCAGCGCTCGTACGTTCTGCATGTTCCGAGTCATATCCCTATCCTCGTGTCTCGAACGACCGCTCGTCGAAGCTCTCCGGCGGCGCGCTCACGTAAATCTGTCGCACACGGTTGTCCTTCAGTCGGTACACGACCGTGCCGACGGCTTCGTCCCGGCCGGCCATGTTCAGGACCGCCGCGCGGAAGTCCTTCAGCGTCATCGCCTGGCCGTCGAAGACGTAGCGCGTCTCGCCCTCGACCCGCAGAGTCACGGGGTCGCAGTTGTCGCACTCGCGCAGGATCACGCTGCCGAATTCGTTCGCGGGCAGGGTGAGATGTTTCACCCGCACCTCGTAGGCCTCCTGGACGGCCGGCGGCGCAGCGGCCGCCACCTGAGCCAGGCCGGTCAGCGCCAGCAATGCCAGTGTCATCCGTAATCTCATGTCGCTGTCTCCCTCGGTGATCCTTCCGCCTCAGGGGCAGACGTCGGTGATGCCCTTCGGCCCGACGATGTAGAAGTTCTGGGTGTGCTCGGCAGTCGCGCCCCGGGTCGACTCCGCGGTCGCGATTGCCTGGAAATGGAAAGCGGCTATGCCCTTGCCGGCACCGATGCTGAAGGCGGCGTCGGGCACCAGCGTGTTGCACTGATAGGTGGTGGTGGACTCGACCGTGTCCGTGCCGTTGATCACGTGCGGCGCGATGATATTCGGTGCGGCGGTCTGGAACGTGCCCTGGGCCAGGGCCTCGTCCACGCCGGACTCGGCCGCCTGGAAGGCGCTCTCCAGGTACTGGTTGTTACCGGCCATGGTGAGCTCGGTGGTCGCCGTGTTCATGCCGGAGATGGCCAGCAGCGTCAGGACCATCAGCAGGACCAGGCCGACCACCAGGGCGGCGCCGCTCTGGCTTGCCCGCGTCGGGTTGAATCTGTCGCTCGTCTGCCTCATGTGCGCACGTTCCTCAGCAGTATCGTCTTGGTCTTGACCATGCGGCGGAAGTCGTCGTCGAAGATGCCCAGATCGACGTCCGCCAGCTGGTAGTTGGTGTTGTCCGGTATGCCCGGTTCGCGCTCCACCGAACGGACCAGCAGCCAGAGCCGCACGGCGATCACCTGCACCTCCGGGTCGAATGCCGCCGAGGCCGGATCGATGATCGGGCTGTCCGGATTGACGTAGCGGTCCACCGTGGCGTTGCCGTCCATGTCGAGACCGAACTGCACCTGCATGTTCTCCACCCCCGGCACCACCTCCTCGTCGCGGATGACGGGTGCGCCGCCGACGCTGGCCAGCGAGCGCCGGCGCAGGGACGGCACGTTGGGGAAGATGTCCGAGCTCGGAGACACGTAGTAGCCGTTGACCACCAGGTTATTCGTCTGGGTGCCGCCGCCCACGAAGCCGCCCGGGGCGATGCCGTTCGAATACAGCTGACCCTGCAGCCGGGTGGTCTCCACCTGGATGACCCCGGCGGCGGGCGCGCTCGGCGTAATCCGCGCGTGGCGCACCACGAAGCTGTCGGAGTTCGGCATGAAGTCGCCGGCGCCGACGCAGGCCCAGTTGGTGGTGTTGTTCGCGCCCTCGATGGGCCGCAGCAGGTCGGTCACGAAATCGGCGCCGCAGTCCACCGGCGGATTGATGTTGAGCGGGTCCGGGTCGCCGACGCTGGCCCGTCCCTCGATGAGGTCGGGCCGGCTCAGCAGCCCCCAGTAGCTCGCCATGCGCAGATCGGGCTCGATGATGTCGAAGGCGAATTCGCCGTTCTCCTGCACCCGCGCGATGTTCTCGTTGACGATGTAGGCACTGCGGCTCTGCATGTAGACCTGCACCGCACCGATGATCAGGAACGAGCCGATGACCAGCGCCACCATCAGCTCGATCAGCGTGACGCCTCGCTGGCGCCCGTGCGGGGCGGATTCGTTGCGACGACAGTGATTTGCGTTCATGGCATCCATCAGTTCATCGCCTGTACCTGGATGGTGTAGGAGGGTGCGGTCGGCTGGCCCGCCTCGTCCCAGTTGACCGTGACCGTATAGGTCCACGGCACCGTGGTCTGATCCAGCGCCACCTGCACGTCGCCGTCCGGCAGCGTCCGCTGCGCCTGCTGGCTCCAGAGGAAGATGTCGTGCTGGGCCATCTGGTCGGCGTCGCAGTCGATCAGCCCCGTATCGCAGTTGTTGTCGGCGCCGGCGCCGGTGTAGGTGACGCCGGCCGTGCGGTTGGCGCGGATGCGGTCGGCCACGTCGCCGGCCAGCGTGACCGCCTGGGTGCGGAACTGGGAGGTGCGGCCCGCCTGCAGCGTCTGCAGGTACAGCCCGGCGATGCCGAGCATGCCCACCGACATCACCACCATGGCGATCAGTGCCTCGATCAGGGTGAAGCCCCGTATCTTCTGCATCAGGTTCGCGTCCATCCTCTCGCTCGTCCGTTCTCGTTGCGGTTTCACGGGCAGCCGGCGCCGACCAGTATGTCGGCGACGTTCTGGACCAGGGCGACTTCGCGCACGACCTGGGGCCGGCCGGGGCCGTCCATGCGCAGTGCGCGGGCCGCCGAGAGCCCGCCGGCAGCGGGGACGTTGCCCCGAGCGTCGCACAGCAGCGCCCCGCGCAGCGCCGGGGCACCGCCCACGTCGCCGCGGCTGAAGCCGGTGCCCGCATAGGAGAAGTAGTTGGCGCCGCCGTTGGTCTGCAGCGTGATACCGTCCGGGACGGCGTCCACGCTGCGGATCACGTCCTCGCCGGCGTCGATGGCGATGTCGCCGTCGTCGTCCGCGAACACCACCCAGCCGTCGGCGAAGGTACCGCCGCAGACGGGCGGATCGGCGAGCGGGTTCAGGCTCGAGCAGACCGTGACCGGCGACTTCCGCTTGACCGCCTCGGTGCGGGCCAGGGTGAAGGCCGCCAGCAGGTCGTTGGAGGTCGCCGCCATGCGGTTGTTGCGGGTGAACTCGAGGAAGTTGGGGACGCCCAGGGACAGGATGATGCCCATGACCACCACGGTGACCAGCAGTTCGTACAGCGTGAAGCCGTGTTGTGCGGTTCTTTCCATGGGGCGGACACTACCTGCCCGGGCCCGGCCGGGGGAAATAATCCCGACGAACGGTCGCATGGCGCGGACGAACGGTAACGCGGCAGCCGGACCTCACGCATCCGGGCAGCTCAGGCTGGCCGGTGCCGAGGTGCCCGGAGCGCTGCGCGGGCGCCCGGTATAGCTCACGATCAGCGCCCTGGAGGCGGCCCGCCCGGCGCTGTCGCAGACGAGGAAGGTGCCGTTGGTGTTGCGCCGCCTGACGCCGCGGAGCGTGTAGCGCTTCCGGTTGGTGATTATGTCAACCGACGTCGCCGGCCGGTGGTGGCGGAGCACCCGCTCGCCTGGGTCGGCCCGCCCGTCGTCGTCGGCATCCACGAACAGTATCCAGCCGGCGTCCCAGCGCGCGCCGCCGGTGCAGTCCAGTCCGTCGGCGGATTGGCACAGCACCAGGTGCCGGCGCCGCTTGATGGCTTCCTGACGGCCGAGATGCAGCGCGTGGTGCAGCGCGTTCACCTCGGTCGTCAGGCGGTTGCGCGCGATCAGGTTGCCCAGCGGCGGCGCGCCGATCACGATCAGGATGGTGGCCACGCTCAGCGTGACCAGCAATTCGTACAGCGAATAGCCGTGCTTTCCGGTCATGGCCCAGTTCCCTCCGGTGCCGTTGGCCGCAGGGTGTATGGTGGGGCGACGGGGACGCGGCAGCGAGCGGAATTAACGGCTCGGGGAGGTCGAAATCCGACTTGTGCGGAATTTTGAGAATCATTAACATCTTTTTTCCGAACATTGGACCCGGACCAGGCCTAAACCTGGTCTAAACCCGAACGGCTGGTATCCCGGTGAACAGACAGGAAGTCGAAAAGCGGCTCGAATCCCACGGCGTCATGCCGACTCCCCAGCGCGTGGATGTGGCCAGCATCCTGCTGGAGCGTCCGCAGCACCTGTCCGCAGAGCAGATCCTGGAGCGGCTGCGCGAGCGTGGCAGCCGGGTGTCGAAGGCGACCATCTACAACACGCTGAAGCTGTTCAGCGACAAGGGACTGGCCCGCGAGGTCAACGTGGACCCGAGCCGGCTGTTCTACGACTCGACCACCCATCCCCACCACCACTTCTACAACGTGGATACGGGGCAGCTGTCGGACATCCCGCCCGGGCAGGTCGCCATCATGGAGGTGCCCGAGCTGCCGGCCGGTACGGAGCAGGAGAGCGTCGAGCTCATCATCCGGGTGCGGGACAAGCGCTGAGACCCCGTGCCGCGGGGGCGCAATTGCCTGCCCCTGCCGCTTTATCTATACTCGCCGCCCTCGACCGGGGCCGAAGTAGCTCAGTCGGTAGAGCAACGCATTCGTAATGCGTAGGTCGTCAGTTCGAGTCTGACCTTCGGCACCAGTTTTCGATCGGGCCTGAAGGCCCTCCCACAGAAGGCCCTCCCTCAGCAGGCCCCTCGCACACAAGAATGCGCCCCCGCGCCTTCCCTGGCGCGGGGGCGGCGGATGATCCTCCTGGCGGCTGCCTAATCCCTGGCAGTCAGGAGGATGCCGATCTTCCTCGCAACGAACTCTCCGGCGGCGCCGTCGTAGCGGCCGTGCGCATGCAGCGCGCGGGCGGCGCTCGCGCCGTCAAGCGCCCGGGCGAGGGCGTCGGCGAAGTCGGCGAAATCCCGGTACAGGGCGATGCTGTCGCCCGTGCGTATCGAGTACAGCGTCCGGCCTTCCTCGGCCGGTACGATGCTGATGCCGCCCTCGAGATCCAGGATGTCGACGAAGCGCGGACCGATGCGGATGTAATGGCGCTGGTCCTCGCCGAGGATGGAGGTATCGGGCACCAGCGCATCCGGGCCGATCACCGTGAACGGCGCCGTGGCGCCCTCCGGGCCCCAGCCGATGGCGAGCTTCGCTCGCAGTGCGCCCGGGTCGACGACGGTACGGGCCTCGAAGTCCGGCGGCGCGAAGCCGAAGGGGGCGGGGAAGCCGAAGGCACGGGCGGGCGACCCGGGCAGCAGGCCGGCACCGATCGCGAGGCCGCCGGTGTCGATCTCGTAGTCCGCGGGATCGGCGTCGCTGTCAGGCCCGGCGCCGGTACCGGCGAAGTCGAACAGGCGTACCGGCCGGCCGCCGATGGTGGCGAGGTCGAGATCGACCTGGCCGGTGACGGCCTCGTTGACGGTGCCGGCCACGCGCGTGACGGCGAGCCGCACGGCGCCTTCGGTGGCGTCCATCGCGAGGCTGGCGCCGCCGCCGTCGGCGGCCACGGTGCCGCGGACGGTGACCTTCTGGCCGACCGAGATGTCGCCGATGTCCAGCGTCTCGTCCGGCGCGCCGTTCCTGAACACCCTGGTGTCGGGTCCGACGGTGACCAGCACCCGGTCGCGGAAGTAGGCCTCGCGGGCGGTTGGGACGACGGTTGCGCCGAGCACGGTGAACTGATCGCCGCTGCGCGCGATCACGTGGCCCTGCACTGCGTCGTAGTCGATCCCCGGCACACTGGAGCCGGCCAGCACGCGGGCCGCGGTGAATTCACGGGCCGCGGTGTCCAGCGTGCCGAAGGCGGCCGTCGCCGTGCCGGCGCCTGCGGCCTCCAGCGCAAGGAGGCCGTCCTCGCCCGAGTAGACCTCGCCGTCCACCTCGTACTCCGTGTCGTCCGTCACGAGCACGGGGACTTCGCCGAAGTCGCCATCGCGGCGATGAAACGGCCGCAGGTCGATGGTGTAGCGACCCGCGTCGACGTCCACGGAGACGAGGGGACCGCGCACGCGGATCTCCTTCTCGTCCACCGGCTCGACCTCTGCCACGATGAACGGCTCCACGGTCACCTCGGCGGGCGTGGGCAACAGATCCACCGTGTGCGAGGCCTCCAGGTCGAAGTCCACCGTCAGCAGCGACGGCACCCCGCGGCGTACGACCAGCCGGTCCCGGTCGGCGAGCTCGATACGCAGCTCGCTCCGCGCGAGCGGGCTGCCGTTGGCGTCCACGGCGGTGGCGGCCACCGCCTCGCCCGCGGATTCCACGAAGATCTCCGCGTCGGCGTAGTCGATGGTGATGGTACCGGCGACGTAGGTGCCCGGCGGTACGTTGGCGGCGCTGACCAGCTCGGTCAGCTCGACATAGTCGGCGAAGTCCAGCCGCGCCGCGTTCGGCAGCGTCTCGACGACCGTACCCCCGGCCTTCTCGAGGGAGAGCGAGACGACGTCGACCGTGTAGCTGACGAAGTCGCCGTCGGCGTCGGTCATGGCGACGTAGACGATGCCGCACTCCTCGGCCGTGGCGGGATCCCCCGGCACGCAGCCGGCGGCCGGATCACCCGTGGAGGCGGTGCCGCCGCCCGAACCGCCGCAGGCGGCGAGCGCCAGCAGGAACGGAGCGAGCAGGGCGAGCCGCCGGGTGCCGTCGATGAATGACTTTGTCCTTGTCATGATCCTCTCCTGTGTGGGGAACGTTGCATTCGTGGCCATCAACGGGCGGGGAGGCGTGCGGTTGACAGGGCTGATCCGCGTACCCGAACGCAAAAATCAGGCGTGAGCCTGACCGCAAGGGATAAAGTAAGTTATTTCGGTTACTTAGCTTGTATTCTTCGAATATCGTGTCAGAATGCGTTGCTAACGCGTCGGGAGCGGGGGATACCGGAAGTGAGAACGCTGTCAATCCAACGGTCCGCGCGGGCTTCCTAGAATGTCCCGACGGACGGCCGACGGTGGCATGACCTCGAGATGATCAGCGAGAAGGACCTGCGGGCCGGCATCGCCGGCGACACACTGGCTTCCCGGCGCGGATCCGGGCAGTACCCCGCGGTCGCCGTGGACGCCGTCTATACCAAGCTCGCGATCAATCTCCTCACCCTCGAGAAGGACACGGCGGACGAGGTCATCGAGTCCGTGGTCGAGGATCTGCGCGACGCGGCGGCCGTCGACGTCGCCTTCGTCTGCCTGGCCGACGAACACGCCGGGCGCGTGGACACCGTCATTGCGGCGAGCTCTCCCTTCAGCATCTGCCGCCCCCAGGTACTCCAGGACCAGGATCTGACCGAATGGCACTGGCTCGCCCGCGGCATGACCGGACAGCGCCTGCTGGAGATCGGCGACTGCGCGCAGCCGCCCGCGGGCGCGCAGGCGGAGGCAGCCCGCCTCGCCGAGATCGGCCTCGGCGCCTGCCTGCTGATCGGCGTCGGCACTACCGAGGGACCCGCGGGTTTCATCGCACTGGCCAACGAGACGCCGGTGGACGGCTGGGACGCCAACCTGAAGCTGCTGCTGAAGCTGCTCGGCTCGAGCTTCGGCGCCGGCGTCGAGCGGGTGCGCACCCGCGCCGAGCTCGCCCACATCCGCGAGCGCGACGAACTGCTCTCCGAGACGGCGAACGACGGCATCTGGGACTTCGACGGCCGCCAGAAGGCAGTGTGGTTCTCGCGCCGCTGGAAGACCATGCTCGGCTACGACGAGGACGAGGAGGAGCTCGCCCCCGACTGGTACCGGCTGGTCCACCCGGACGACATGACCCGGGTACAGGCCAAGATGCGCGAGCACCTGGAGGGCAGGGCGGATTATTTCGAGAGCGTCCACCGCATGCGCCACTCCAGCGGCGACTGGCGCTGGATGATCAGCCGGGCCAAGGCGCTGCAGGACGGCAACGGCCGGCTGCGCCGGCTGGTGGGCGTCGAGGTGGACATCACCGAGCGCAAGCTGTACGAGGAGGCGCTGTTCCGCGAGAAGGAGAGCGCGCAGATCACCCTGCAGTCCATCGGCGATGGTGTCGTCACCACCGATGCCGACTGCAACGTGGAGTACGTCAATCCGGTGGCCGAGGAGCTTACCGGCTGGAAGGTGGACAGCGCCACCGGGCGGGCCGTGGACGAGATCTTCCGGGCTTATCACGAGGAGACCTGCGAGCCGCTGGAGAACCCCGTGGCGGTGGCCATCCGCCGCAACCGCTCCATCAAGTCGGTGCGCCCGACCCTGCTGATCACCCGGGACGGCAACGAGCTTTACGTGGAGTCGACGGCCTCGCCCATCCGCGACGGCTCCGGCAACGTGACCGGCGGCGTGCTGATCTTCCACGACGTGAGCGAGGCCCGGGAACTGAATCGCAAGCTCGCCTACCACGCGAGCCACGACATGCTGACCCAGCTCGTGAACCGGCGCGAGTTCGAGAGCCGGCTGGAACGCGCGCTGAAGAGTGCCAAGGCGCGGGAGACCTCCTACGCGCTGTGCTACATGGACCTCGACCAGTTCAAGATCGTCAATGACAGCTGCGGCCACAGCGCCGGCGACGCGCTGCTGGCCCAGCTGGGCGCACTGCTGAAGTCCAAGATCCGCTGGCGCGACACGCTGGCGCGCCTCGGCGGCGACGAGTTCGGCGTGCTGCTGGAGAGCTGCACGCTGGACGAGGCCATGCGCACGGCGGAGGAGCTGCGCGAGGTGGTGGCGGACTACAAGTTCGTCTGGGACGAGCGCAGCTTCCGCCTCGGCGCGAGCGTGGGCGTCGTCCCCATCACCTCCGACAACGACGACGTGGCGGCGCTGCTGTCCGCTGCGGACAGTGCCTGCGCGGCGGCCAAGGAGGCAGGTCGCAACCGCATCCACAGCTACCACGAGAACGACATCGACCTCATGCGCCGCCGGCGCGAGATGCAGTGGGCCGCGCGCATCAACAATGCGCTGGAGGAATCCCGCTTCGAGCTGTTCCGCCAGACCATCCTGCCGCTGCAGGGCGAGGACCGGGGCGCACACTACGAACTGCTGCTGCGCATGCGCGACGAGGCCGGTGCCATGGTGTCGCCGGAGCTGTTCATCAACGCCGCCGAGCGCTACGGCATCACGCCCAACATCGACCGCTGGGTGATCTCCAACGCCTTCCGCTGGCTGGTGTCCGAGGCCGACGAGCGCGAGCGGCTGGATCTGTGCTCCATCAACCTGTCGGGTCAGAGCCTCGGCGATGAGAAGTTCCTGCCCTTCGTGATCGAGCAGTTCCAGGTGAGCGGCCTCGATGCCACCAAGATCTGCTTCGAGATCACCGAGACGGCGGCCATCGCGAGCTATTCCCAGGCGAACCGCTTCATCAACGCGCTGAAGGAGCTCGGCTGCAAGTTCGCCCTGGACGACTTCGGCACCGGCCTGTCGTCGTTCGGCTACCTGAAGCACTTCCCGGTGGACTTCCTGAAGATCGACGGCAGCTTCGTGAAGGAGATCCTGCACGACCCCATCGATCGGGAGATGGTGCGCTCGATCAACGAGATCGGTCATCTCACCGGCAAGCAGACCATCGCCGAGTTCGCCGAGAACGAGGAGATCATCACCATGCTGCGCGGCATGGGCATCGACTACGCCCAGGGCTACGGCGTCTCCGAGCCGAAGCGCGTGCAGCAGAACTTCGCCGCCGAATCCTTCTAGGTCTCTCTAGCCCTCGCCATCCGCGCGGAAGCGCATGGAGAAGTCCACCGCGCGCAGGTGTTTGGTGAGCGCGCCCACCGAGATGAAGTCGACGCCGGTCTCCGCCACGGCGACGATGTCGTCCATCTCCAGCCCGCCCGATGCCTCCAGGCTGGCGCCGGTGCCGGCCTGCCGTGTGAGGCGCACGGCCTCGCGCAGTGCATCGAGCGGGAAGTTGTCCAGCAGCAGGCGGTCGGCGCCGGCGGCGAGCGCCTGGCGCACCTCGTCCGGGTTCTCCACTTCCACCTCCACCGGCAGGGACGGATTTCCGGCTCTTGCCCGGGCGACCGCGGTCGCGATACCGCCGCAGGCGAGCAGGTGGTTCTCCTTGATCAGGATGGCGTCGAACAGGCCGGTGCGGTGGTTCTTGGCGCCGCCGCAGCGCACCGCGTACTTCTGGGCCAGGCGCAGGCCCGGGATGGTCTTGCGCGTATCGAGTATGCGGCAGGAGGTATGGGCGACCGCGGCGGCGTAGCGGGCCGCGGCGGTGGCGGTGCCGGACAGCGTCTGCAGGAAATTCAGTGCGGTGCGCTCGCCGGTCAGGATCGGCCGGGCGGGCCCCTGCAGAGTGCAGACGGTCGCGCCGGGGGCGAGCCGGTCGCCGTCGCCGGCCTGCCAGGCGATGCGGATGCGCTCGTCCAGCGCGGCGAAGACCCGCTCGAACCAGGCGCGGCCGCAGAGCACGGCGTCCTCCCGGCAGACCACGGAGGCCTGCGTCAGCGCGTCGGCGCCGATCAGTCCCGCCGTCACGTCGCCGCCGCCCACGTCCTCGGCGAGAGCCGCATCGACGCTCGCCCTGATGTGTGCCGAGAGACTGTCTTCCTGCATGTCCGCTGCCTCCGCGCTGCGCCGGGACGATACGCCAGGGCGTCTCTGGCCACAAGCGTCAACATACGTATAATCCACTATGCATGCATCGCCAACGCCGCCAGCCAGGAGCCGACGACACCGTGACGGGGAAGACGCCCTCGAGCCGCCCGGCCTCGCCCTGCGTGAATATCTGCACGCTGGACGAACAGGACGTCTGCACCGGCTGTCTGCGCACCCTGGACGAGATCGGTGCCTGGGGCACGCTGAGCGCCGAGGAACAGTGGCGCATCGTGGCGGCGCTGCCCGCCCGTGCGACGGCGCGCAGCGCAGGGCCGTGAGCTTCCATGCACGCTGGTGTCACTCCAAAGGTCCTGCTGACGCTCCTGCTCGCCGCTCCGGCCCTGGGCGGCTGCACGGCCATGCTGTTCGGCGACGGTCAGGGGAGCGGGACGGGCGAGCGGCCGGCGGCGTCCCGTTCCGTCGGGGACGGCGAGATTACCTCAGCGGTGCGCTCGCGCCTGCGGTCGGATACGTCGGTGCAGGCGGGCGGTATCGAGGTGGCCACGGCGGGCGGGCGCGTGACGCTCAGTGGAGTGGTGACGAGTTTCGGCGAGCGCGACAAGGCGGGCCGGCTGGCGGCCTCGGTGCCGGGCGTCGTGAGCGTGGAGAACCGTCTGGCCGTCGGGGAGGGCCAGTGAGTATTCGTATCACAGAGAAGGAGGTAGAGGGGAAATGGACGTAATCGAGAGAATCAAGCAACAGATCAGCGAGAATCCGGTCCTGCTGTACATGAAAGGCACGCCGGACTTCCCGCAGTGCGGCTTCTCCGCCCAGTCCGTGGCGGCGCTGAAGGCCTGCGGCAAGGAATTCGCCTACGTGAACATCCTGGAGGACCCGGAGCTGCGCGAGGCGCTGAAGAGCTACTCTAACTGGCCCACCTATCCCCAGCTCTACGTTCGGGGCGAGCTGATCGGCGGCTCCGATATCGCCGTGGAGATGTACCACTCCGGCGAACTGAAGCAGATCCTCGACGACGTCGCCGCCTGAGGGCGGCGGCGCTCAGCCGCCGGCGTCGGCGAGCGCCTGCCGATACACGCCCTGGACCCGGTTGACGATCTCGCAGAAGAGATCCGCCGTCCGCTCCGCGTCGTAGGCGGCGGAGTGGGCCCGGGATTCGTCCCATTCGAGCCCCGCCGCCGCGACCGCGCGCGCCAGCACCGTCTGGCCGAACACCACGCCGCCCAGCGTGGCCGTGTCGAAGCTCGAGAAGGGATGGAAGGGGTTACGCTTCAGGCCCGTGCGCCGCACCGCCGCGTTCAGGAAACTCAGGTCGAAGAAGGCGTTGTGGCCCACCAGCACCGCGCGGGTGCAGCCGGTCTCGCGGATGGCGCGGCGCACCTCCCGGAACACCCGCTGCAGCGCATCCCGCTCGTCGATGGCCGGGCGCAGCGGATGCCAGGGGTCGATGCCGTTCACCGCCAGGGAGGCCGCTTCCATGTTGGCGCCGTCGAACGGCCGTACGTGATAGCGATGGGTCTCGCCCCGCACGAGGTGTCCGGCGGCGTCCATCTCCAGCAGCACGGCCGCAATCTCCAGCAGCGCGTCGGTATCGGCATTGAAGCCGCCTGTCTCCACGTCGACGACCACCGGCAGGAAGCCGCGGAAGCGGCTGGCGACCGGCGCCGTCTCGCCCTGTTCGGCCGTCCCCATCCGGTTCAGGCGGCCGGTCGTCCGGGAGACTGCGCCAGGTCGAGGAGCAGGCTGAGTGTGTAGCGCACGCCGAAGCCGGTGACCTTGCTCGGCGTGTGCGCCAGGCCGCCCTCGTGGCTGGAGGCGCTGAGGTCGAGGTGTATCCAGGTGCTCTGCGGGGGCACGAACTCGCGCAGCAGCGCGGCGGCCATGATGTGGTCGCCGGCGCCCGGCACCAGGCACTGCTTCAGGTCCGCCACCTCGCTCTTCAGCTCGTCACGGAACTCGTCGGTGACCGGGAACGGCCAGACCCGCTCACCGCTCTCCTCGCCCGCACGCTGCAGCAGCGGATGCAGCTGCGGTCGGTTGGTGAAGACACCGCTGTAGCGGGTGGTCAGTGCGCTAACGCAGGTGCCGGTGAGTGTCGCATAGTCGATGATGGTTTCCGGGCCGTGCTTGCCCGCCAGGGCCAGAGCATCGGCGAGCACCATCCGGCCCTCGGCGTCCGTATGCATCACCTGTATCGTCTTGCCGGCGACGGTACCGACGACATCCTGCTGTTTGTAGGCCAGCGGGCCCGTCCGGTTCTCCGTGAGCGCCAGCCAGCAGTCCACGCCGAACGGGACCTCGAGCAGCGTCAGGGCGAGCAGCGTGCCGAGGGCGACGGCACTGCCCTGCATGTCGCCGTGCATGTCCAGCATGCCGGAGGCGGGCTTCAGGTTCGTGCCGCCCGTGTCGAACACGATGCCCTTGCCGACCAGCGCGACCTGCGGTGCCGCCGTGGCTTCCCCGGGACGGTAGGAGAGACGCAGAATGCCGGCGTCGTCGTTGTCGTTGCCGCGGGCCACGGCCAGGAACGCGCCGGCGCCGCGTTCCTCCAGCTGCGCTGTGTCCAGGAACTCCGACTCCCAGCCGTGACGCGCGGCGAGTTCCTCGCCGGCGGCCCTCAGCGCCCGCGCATCGCCGACGTTCGGCGGCAGGGCCGTGAGCCAGCGGGCGAGATTGTTGCCGGCGGCCTCGGCCTCTACCCGGTCGGCATCGATACGCCCGGCCAGGCCGAGCAGGCGGATGGTGGCGAGCCGCGGCGGCTTCGCCGTCTTGCGGCGGAAGGCGGGCAGACGGAAGGCGGCCAGCAGCAGCGCGAGCAGCTGGTCGCGCACGACTGCCGGCGTGCCCTCGCCCGGGAAACCCGCTGCCAGCACGCCGATCCGCCGCGGATCCTCGGCGAATGCCGCCGCCGCGAGGCGGCGTGTCACGGTGCCCCGCTCGAAGGCGCTCGCCTCCGCCGGCACCGCCGCCACCAGCACCGTGGTCTGGGTCTTGTTGTCCAGCCGGCTGGTCACCAGCGGCACGTCGCCGGCATCACGGCGGCGGGCGAGTGTCCTGAGGCGACTGCCCTTCGGCACTGCCGACCAGGCCTCCTCGCCCGCCCGCCGGGGCATGAGCACCAGCAGCTGATCCAGATTCTCGTAGTCCTTCAGCAGCGGCTTCTTCGTCGACTGGACGACGCGTACCGACGTGTCCGGTGGCAGCACTGTGGCCATGAAGGGATCCTCCGGGGCGCCTTGACCTGTCTATGGCAAAGGCCGAACATAGGCTCCAGCCTGCGGTGGGCCGAGCGGGGCGACGAAGAGTCGTCATCCTAGCAGGTGCCCCCCGCTAATTCATCACGGCTGCCGCGGCGGCCGCCACACGGCTTCGCGCATGAGTTCAAACAGCCCCTTCGACGATACCGACCCGACGGAAACACGGGAATGGCTGGAGTCCATCGACTCCGTGCTGAAGGTCCACGGACCCGAGCGCGCCCATTTCCTGCTCAACCGGATGATCGACTTCGCCCGGCGTTCGGGGGCGTATCTGCCCTATAGTCCGAACACGGCCTACCTGAACTCGATCTCGCCCGGCCAGCAGCCGGAGTACCCGGGCGACCGTTCCATCGAGCGACGCATCGAGGCCTATATCCGCTGGAACGCGATGGCGATGGTCGTGCTCGCGAACCGGGCGAGCAGCGAATACGGCGGGCACATCGCCTCCTACGCCTCGTCGGCCACGCTCTACGAGGTGGGCTTCAACCATTTCTGGCGCGCGCCGTCGGAACAGAACGGCGGCGATCTGGTCTTCATCCAGGGCCATTCCGCGCCGGGTATCTATGCGCGGGCCTACCTGGAGGGGCGCCTGACCGGCGACCAGTTGCAGCATTTCCGCATGGAAGTGGGCGGCGGCGGGCTGTCGTCCTACCCGCACCCCTGGCTGATGCCGGAATTCTGGCAGTTTCCCACCGTGTCCATGGGCCTCGGCCCGATGATGGCGCTGTACCAGGCCCGCTTCATGCGCTACCTCGAGCACCGCGGCCTGATCCCGGAGAACGACCGCAAGGTGTGGTGTTTCCTCGGCGACGGCGAGATGGACGAGCCCGAGGCGATGGGCGCCATCACCATGGCCGTGCGTGAGGGCCTCGACAACCTGATCTTCGTCATCAACTGCAATCTGCAGCGGCTGGACGGGCCGGTGCGCGGCAACGGCAAGATCATCCAGGAGCTGGAAGCCGCTTTCGGCGGCGCCGGCTGGGACGTCATCAAGGTGATCTGGGGCTCGCGCTGGGACCCGCTGCTGGCCAAGGACACCGACGGCCTGCTGCGCCGCGTCATGGACGAGACCGTCGACGGCGAATATCAGGCCTACAAGAACAAGGGCGGCGCCTACACCCGCGAGCACTTCTTCGGCAAGTACCCCGAACTGAAGGAGATGGTGGCCAACATGTCCGACGAGGAGGTGTGGCGCCTGAACCGGGGCGGCCACGACTCTATCAAGGTCTACGCTGCGTACGAGAAGGCCGTGCGCAGCGAGGGCCGTCCGACCGTCATACTGGCCAAGACCGTGAAGGGCTACGGCATGGGCGAGTCCGGCGGCGAGAGCGCGAACCCGGCCCATCAGCAGAAAAAGCTGGACGACGACGCCCTGAAGGAATTCCGCGACCGCTTCAACATCCCGGTCTCCGACGAGGACATCCCGAAGGTGCCCTTCTGCCGGCCGCCGGAGGACAGCGACGAGATCGAATATCTGCATGAGCGGCGGCGCAAGCTGGGCGGTTACCTGCCGCAGCGGCGCACCCGTTCCGACTCGTTGCAGGTGCCTCAGCTGGAGGCCTTCTCGAGTCAGCTGGAGGGCACCGGCGAGCGCGAGGCGTCGACCACCATGGCGTTCATCCGGCTGCTGACGACACTCACCCGGGACAAGAATATCGGCAAGTACGTGGTGCCCATCGTGCCGGACGAGGCCCGCACGTTCGGCATGGAAGGCATGTTCCGCCAGGTGGGCATCTACTCGTCCAAGGGTCAGCTCTACACGCCCCAGGACGCCGACCAGCTCATGTACTACAAGGAGGACAAGAAAGGCCAGATCCTGGAGGAAGGCATCAACGAGGCGGGCTCGTTCTGCTCCTGGCTGGCCGCCGGCACCGCCTACAGCAATCACGACCGGCCCATGATCCCTTTCTACATCTTCTACTCGATGTTCGGGTTCCAGCGCATCGGCGACTTCATCTGGGCCGGCGGCGACATGCAGTCACGGGGCTTTCTGATCGGCGGCACGGCCGGGCGCACGACGCTGGCGGGCGAGGGCCTGCAGCACCAGGACGGCCACAGCCACGTGCTGGCCTCCACGGTGCCGAACTGCCTGTCCTACGATCCTGCCTACGCCTACGAGCTGGCGGTCATCATCCAGGACGGTATGCGGCGCATGCTGCACGAGCAGGAGAACGTCTTCTACTACATCACCTGCATGAACGAGAACTACGTCCATCCGGTCATGCCCAAGGGCGTGGAGGACGGCATCCTGAAGGGTCTGTACCTGCTGAAGATCGGGGGACGGGGCAAGGTGCGGGTGCAGCTGATGGGCTCCGGCACGATCCTGCGCGAGGTGATCGGTGCGGCCGAGCTGCTGCAGGACGACTACTCCATCCCCGCCGATATCTGGAGCGCCACCAGCTTCAACCAGCTGCGCCGGGACTGTCTGGAGGTGGAGCGGTGGAACCAGCTCCATCCCGGCGAGGAACCCCGGCGGAGTTATCTCGACCAGTGCCTGGCGGACAAGGACGGCCCGTTCGTGGCGGCAACCGACTACATGAAGATCGTGCCGGACCAGATCCAGCGCTGGATGCCGGGCCAGTACGTGACGCTGGGCACCGACGGCTACGGCCGCAGCGATCGCCGCTCCGCGCTGCGCCAGCACTTCGAGGTGGACCGGCGCTACATCGCCGTGACCGCGCTGAAGGCGCTGGCCGACGAGGGCGCCCTGGACATGGAGACGGTCTCCGATGCCATCCGGCGCTACGAGATCGACCCGGACAAGCCGGACCCGGTGACCCTCTGAGGGCAGTGTGATGGCGGAGCGCAAGGAAATACGCGTCCCCGATCTCGGCGACTTCTCCGACGTGGACGTCATCGAGGTGCTGGTCTCCCCCGGCGATACGGTCGCGGTGGAAGACGGCCTGATCGTCCTGGAGACGGACAAGGCGTCCATGGATGTGCCGAGCACCGCGGCGGGCAAGGTCGTGGAGATCGGCGTATCGGCGGGCGATACCGTGAACGAGGGCGATCTCATCGCGGTGGTCGAGGCGCAGGACGGCGACGCCGCGGACGAGGCGCAGGACGACGGCGCCGCCGGGGAGGCGGCCGGGGAGCCTGCCGACGAAGGGGCAGAGGAGAGCGTGGAGGAGGCCGGCAAGGACGGCGGCGGGAAGCCCGCCGACGAGGACGAGAACGGCGGGGAGAGTGACTCGGACGCCGGGCGCGAAGCAGCGGCATCCGGCGGCGACACCGTTGCGGAGCCGCGCCGGCGCCGTGTGGACGTGCCCGACCTCGGCGACTTCGACGAGGTGGACGTGATCGAGGTTCACGTCGCCGAGGGCGACGAGGTGGCCGCCGAGGATCCCCTGCTCACCCTGGAGACCGACAAGGCCTCCATGGACGTGCCATCGCCGGCGGCCGGCCGGGTGGCGGAGATCGCGATCAGCGTCGGCGACAAGGTCAGCTCCGGTGACGAGATCCTGACGCTGCTGACCGGCGGCGACGGCGGCGCCGGTTCCGAAGACGGGCGCGAGGGCGCAGGTGAGGACGGAGACGAGGCAGGCGACGAGGGCAAGACGCCAGCCGTGGAGTCCGGCCGGCGGAAGTCGGCCGGCGAGGGCGACGGCGCCGGCAAACGCGAGGCTCCGGAAGCCGGGGCCGGGGCGGCCGGCCGCCGCGAGCGCGCCGCGGATGCGGAGGAGCGGCGCGACGTGCCGTCCGGTTTCCCCGCCATCGACGAGCCGGGTTTCTCCCGTGCCCACGCGAGCCCGTCCGTGCGCAAGCTGGCCAGGGAGCTGGGCGTCGACCTCGTCCGGGTGCAAGGCAGCGGCCGCAAGGGACGCATCCTGGCCGACGACGTGAAGGCCTGGGTCAAGAAGACGCTGCAGGGCGGCGGCGAGGCGGCTGCCGGTGCCGCGCTGCCGTCGGTGCCGGAGGTCGATTTCTCGAAATACGGCGAGACGGCGACCCAGCCCCTCGGCCGGATCCGCAAGATCTCGGCGCGCCGGCTGCAGGCGGCCTGGCTGAACCTGCCCCACGTCACCCAGCACGACCTCGCCGACATCACCGAACTCGAGGAACGGCGCCAGGAGCTGAAGGGCCCGGCGGCGGAGCGGGGTATCAAGCTGACGCCGCTCGCCTTCATCATCCAGGCCTGCGTCCGGGCGCTGCAGGAATTCCCCCGCTTCAACAGTTCGCTGCACCCGGACGGCGAGCACCTGGTGATGAAGCGGTATTTCCACATCGGCTTCGCCGCCGATACGCCCAACGGCCTCGTGGTGCCCGTAATCCGGGATGCCGACCGCAAGGACGTCTACGAACTGGCCGGCGAGCTGGCCGAACTCTCCGCTGCGGCGCGGGAGGGCAAGCTCTCCGCCGAGCAAATGCAGGGCGGCAGCTTTACGGTATCGAGTCTCGGCGGCATCGGCGGCACGGCCTTCACGCCGGTCATCAACGCCCCCGAGGTCGCCATACTCGGCGTCTCCCGCGCGAGCATGCAGCCAGTGTGGAACGGACGGGAGTTCAAGCCCCGCCTGATGCTGCCGCTGTCCCTGTCCTACGACCACCGGGTCATCGACGGGGCGGACGCGGCCCGTTTCACCACCTGGCTCTCCGGCGCGCTCGGCGACGTGGGCGGGCTGCTCGAGGCCGTTCCCTGAGCCCGCCCCGATGAGCGAAGACAGCCGCATCATCCGCGTGCCGGACATCGGCGACTTCGACGAGGTCGACGTGATCGAGGTGCACGTCGCCAAGGGCGACGAGATCGCCGCCGAGGACCCCATCGTCACGCTGGAGACGGACAAGGCCAGCATGGATCTGCCGGCGCCCCGCGGCGGCCGGGTGGAAGCGGTGCTGGTGCAAACCGGCGACAAGGTCTCCGAGGGCAGTGAATTGCTGCGTCTGGCCGGGGAGCACGGGGATGAGCAGGATGAAGCCTCCGGCGGCGAGGCCGACGGTGGTGAAGAGCGCGCCGAGTCGGGCAGTGGTAACGCCGCCGCCGATAGTGACGGCAATGGTGACGGCAATGGTGACGGCGAGAGTGGCGGCGAGAGTGGCGGCAACGACGGCGGAGACGCCGACGAGCCGTCAGAGCGTGCGGCGGCGGCCGGAGCGCCCTCCGGCACCGGCGCGGACGAGGGCGAGGCGGACCTGGAGACGGACCTGGTCGTGCTGGGTGCCGGTCCCGGGGGCTACGCCGCCGCGTTCCGTGCTGCCGACCTCGGGCTGAGCGTCACCCTGGTTGAACGCTGGCCGGTGCTGGGCGGCGTCTGCCTGAACGTGGGCTGCATCCCTTCCAAAGCGCTGCTGCATGCCGCGCGGGTGATCGAGGAGGCCGCCGAGATGGGCGAGCACGGCATCCGCTTCGGCGAGCCGGAGATCGACGCCGTGCGGCTGGGCGAGTGGAAGTCCGGCGTGGTGAAACGGCTCACCGACGGCCTCACGGGCCTCGCGAAACAGCGCAAGGTGCAGGTGGTGCACGGCACGGGCCGCTTCCTGTCACCCCACCGCCTGGCGGTGGAGGGCGAAGACGGCCGCCGCGTGATCGCCTTCGGGCAGTGCATCATCGCGGCCGGCTCCGAGCCGAGCCGCATACCGGGGCTGCCCGACGACCAGCGCATCGTCGACTCGACCGGCGCGCTGGAGCTGGACCCGCTGCCCGAGCGCCTGCTGGTGGTGGGCGGCGGCATCATCGGCCTGGAGATGGCCTGCGTGTACGACGCCCTGGGCGTGAAGGTCACCGTCGTGGAGCTGCTGGAGCAGCTGATGCCGGGCGCCGACCCGGATCTGGTGCGCCCGCTGGCGAAGCGCATGCAGAGCCGCTACGAGGACATCCTGCTGGGCGTGAGCGTGGCCGGGATGGAGAGCCGGGAAGAGGGGATCCGGGTCAGTTT
>CAYRZI010000012.1:5568-42560 GCA_964428605.1 uncultured Woeseiaceae bacterium | reverse complement strand
GGCGCTGGCCCGGGACCGGGGCCGGGAATGGCAGCTCACCGCTTTTCCGGAGCGTATGCAGATCATGACCCTGGATGCGTTCAACGCCAGGCTGGCGGCCGCGCTGCCGGTGACCTCCGGCCTCGGCGGCCGGGTACGCATGGTGGCGGAGGCCGGCGAGGCGGGCATCTACCGGGAGGCGGCCCGGGCCGTGCTGGACTGGGTCGCCGAGAGCGGAGAAACCGGCGACGCGGTGCGTGGCCTGTTCCGTCACCTCGATAACGATGCGCTGGTCTGGGAGCGCTCCATCGCGGAGATGCTGCAGCGCCGGGACCAGTGGCTGGCCATCACGGGGGCGGGCCCTGCCGGGCAGGAAGAGCGGCTGCGCCGCCACTTCGAGCAGGCCATCGGCATGCTTGTGACCGACCGGCTGCGCACGATCGACCGGGCCCTGCCGGAAGAGCTGCGCGAGCCCTTGCTGGCACTCGCCCGCTTCGCCGCGGCCAACCTGGCGGAGGACGGCCGGGAGACCCCTCTGGCGGCCCTGCACCGCTGTGACGTCTGGCCGACGCCTGCCGCCCGGGACCTGGAGCGCTGGAAAGGTCTCGCATGGCTGCTGATCGCGCCGAGCAGCGGCGGCTGGCGCAAGCGCGCCGACAAGAACCTGGGGTTCCCGCGGGGCAGCGACCGGGAGAAAGAGGCCCTGGGTGCGGTGATCGAAGCGCTGGCGGGTCGCGACGACCTCCGTGCCCTGCTGGCCGACGCGCTCACCCTGCCGCCGCCCCGCTACAGCCCGGAGCAGTGGCAGGCCCTGCTGTCGCTGCTGCACGTCCTGCCGCGGGCCACGGCGGAGCTGAAGACCCGTTTCGCGGCCCGGGGGCTGGCCGACTACGTGGAGGTGGCGCTGGCGGCCCGTGAAGCGCTGGGTCCGCCGGACGAACCCACCGACCTCACGCTGGCGCTGGACTACCGCATCCGTCATCTGCTGATCGACGAGATGCAGGACACCTCGCTGGGCCAGTACGCCCTGCTGGAGAGCCTCACCGCCGGCTGGGACGGACGGGACGGTCGCACCGTGTTCTGTGTGGGCGACCCCATGCAGTCCATCTACCGGTTCCGGGAGGCCGAGGTGGGCCTCTTCCTGGCCCTGCGCGCACAGGGCATCGGCCTGCTGCGTCCCCGCGAGCTGGTGCTGCAGACCAACTTCCGTTCCGGCGGCAACCTGGTGGACTGGGCCAACCGGGCCTTCGCCCGGGTGATGCCGGCGGAGGACGACCTGGCGACCGGTGCCATCCGGCACAGTCCGTCGCTGCCGGCGCCGGGCCACGAGGGCAGCGGCGAGTGCCGGGTGCACGCCCTGCTGGACGCCACGCCCCGGGAAGAGGCGGAGGAGGTGCTCGGCCTGCTGCAACGGTCGCTGGACGACCCGGCCGCGGGAGAGGTGGCGGTGCTGGTGCGCAGCCGCACCCACCTGCGCGAGCTGCTGCCCCTGCTGCGCGCCGAGACCATCGCCTACGAGGCGCTGGAAATCGACCGCCTCACCGATCTGCCGGAGGTGCAGGACCTGCTCGCGCTGACGCGGGCGCTGATCCATCCCCTCGACCGGGTGGCCTGGCTGGGCCTGTTGCGCGCACCCTGGTGTGGCCTCTCGCTGGCCGGGCTGCATGCGCTCACGCTGCACGATGCCCGCAGCCCGGTCATGACCCTGCTGGGCGAGGAGGCCCGACTCGAACGGCTGGACGGCCACGAACGGCAACGGGTGGAATGGCTGCGCGAGCGCCTCGCGGAGATCATCGCCCGGCCCGGTCTGTTGTCACTGCGGCAACGGGTGGAGCGGGCCTGGTTCGCACTCGGCGGACCCACCCTCCTCGCCGGCAGCGCGGAGGCCGCCAACGCCTGCCGTTATCTCGACATCCTGGAGAGCCTGGAATCCGGCGGGACCCTGCCGGACGTGGCCGCGCTGGAGAGCCGTCTGGACGAGGAGCGCGCCTCCAGCGAGGCGGACGGCGCGCGGGTCCGGGTGATGACCATCCACAAGGCGAAGGGGCTGGAGTTCGACACCGTGATCCTGATGGGCCTCGGCCGCCGGCCCCGGGGCAACCGCCGCGCCGTGCTGAACTGGCTGACCCTGCCCGACGAGGAGGGGCACGAGCATCTGCTGCCGAGCCCCATCGGTGCGCGCGGCGAGCGGGACAACGACCCGCTGCACGAATTCATCCACGGCGTGGAGGGCGAGAAACAGCGCCTGGAGCTCGACCGGCTGCTGTACGTGGCCTGTACCCGGGCGCGCCGCACGCTGCACCTGGTCGGCCACACCCGCAGCCGGGACGGGGAGGTCACGGCGCCGCCGGCCGGCACCCTGCTGGCCCGTCTGTGGCCCGCGCTCGAAGCCGACTTCGAGCGGGCGGCTGCCGACGGCGCGGGGCGCCCGGAGGAGACGGCCGGTGGCGGCGAGGGGGCCGAGCTGGTGGCGCCGCGGATCCGCCGCACGGCCTCGCTATACCGCCCCGGCGAGTTGCCTGCACCGGTGGCACCGGCGCCCGTGCGTCTTGCGGCGGCGGCCGCGGACGAGGCGATCGAGTACGAGTGGGTGGGCCGGGATCTGCGCCACGTGGGTACCGTCGTGCACGCCTGGCTGCAGCGCATGGCCGACTGGCCGGACGCCGCGGAGGCAGGCCGGCGCCTGGCCGGACTGGACGAGCGGCACGCGTCGCTGCTGCGCACGGCGGGCGTGTCGGAGGCCGGGCTGCCGGCCGCGGTGCAAAGGGTCAGAGACGCCCTGCAGGGCACGCTGGAAGACCCGGCCGGGCGCTGGATCCTGTTCGGCGGTGCGCGTCCGCACCGCCGCGGCGCGACCGAACTGCCGATCGAGGGCCTCGCCGATGGCCGGCTGCTGCGGGTGGTCATCGACCGCTGCCTGGTGGATGCCGGCGGCGCGCACTGGATCGTGGATTACAAGACCTCGCTGCACGAGGGCGGCGACCTCGAATGGTTCCTTAGCGAGGAGGCGCGGCGCTACGCGGAGCAGATGGCCGGCTATCGGCGGCTGTACGCGGCGGTGTACGGCGAGATGCCGCTGAGTCTGCTCTACTACCCGCTGCACGGCCGGCTGGTGGCGATGGACGCCGCCGCCGCCGCCCGGCTTACAGACGGCCTGCCAGACTGAATTCCCGCTGTCCGGCCGCGTCCGCGGAGCCGAGGAAGCGCAGCGAATTGGACAGCGCGGCCGGCGCTCCCGCCCGGGCCTTCACCTGACCGCGCAGCACGTAGTTGCCGTCGCCGGTCAGGGCGAGCTCGCCGGCCACCTCCAGCGGCCCGCCGCCGTCGGCGAGGACACCGCGCAGTCCGTCGTCCTCGGTGGGCAGGAACTCCACCCGGTAGTTGCCGATGGAATTGCTGCCGGCCGGCCGGTAGATCAGGTCCTCCACGCTCACCGTACCGACCAGGTCGGTGGGCCAGCCGCCGGCGAAGCGGCCGCGCTCGATGCTGGCGCGCAGACGGCCTTCCGCCTGGGCCACCGGCATCACTCGCGAGACGCTCGCGAGCGGCACCGAGGCCTGCAGATCGGACACCCGCAGCGCGCCCGTGAGCGTAACGGCGACCTCGCCGCGTACGCTGCCGCCGGGCAGCTCCGCATCCACGTGATAGCCGAGCGCGCCGGCGAGGAGTGCCCCGGGGCGGAACTCCCAGCTGAGAGGTGCCAGGTAGATGCCCGCGGCCGAGGCCCGCGCCGCCCGCCCGCTCCACACGGTGCCCTCGACCCCGGCGGCACTGAAGGTGGCCGGCGCAAACCAGGCCAGCGCCAGGCGGGCGGGGAACAGGACCACCAGCCCGAGTACGAAGGCCGCGGCCGCAGCCGCGATGAGGAGGCGACGGGAGAACACTAAAGGGCCCGTTCAAGGGTCAGCGTGGCGTCCACCCGTCCCGGTTCGGTGCGACTGGAGAAGGAGGCGGCGCCGATCTCGATGCCGTGCCCGCTGGCGAGCTGCCCCAGCCATTGCACCAGCGCATCGAAGGCGACGTTCTCGAAATTCACCCGGATGGAATCGCCGTCCAGCGGCTGGCTGCGCTTGAGTGCCGTGCCGAGGCCGCGCTGGCGCACGGTGCTGTCGACCACCACCACCAGCGACTGGCCGCCACCTCCGGTGGCCGCGCCGCCCGCAGCCGGTGCCGCGACCCGGCCGCGCAGCTGGCGCAGCTCGGTCACGAGCTCACGCTGGCTCTCCACCCGCGTCTCGAGCCGGGCATTGGCGCGCTCCAGCGGCAGCCACACCCCGAGATAGATCACCACGATCACGGTCAGCACGCCGGCCAGGGCGACCAGCACCTGCTCCCGGGGGGCGAGCGCTTCGAACCAGCTCTTCATGCGCCGGCCACCTGGATCTGCAGACGGCTGCGGACGCTGCCCTCCTGCTGGTCGGTGGACTGGATCCGGGCCGTGAAGCGGCCGCCCTGATCCACCAGTTTGCGCAGACGGTCGAGGGTCGCAACGTCCGGCGCCGTCAACCGGATGTCCATGACGCCGTCCCGGTAGCTGATGGCCTCGATGCGCGTGCCGGAAGTCTGGCCCATGGCGGCGCTGATGCTTTCCAGCGTCGCGAGGAACTGTCTCGGCGTCTGCTCGCCGCCGCCGCCACGCCCGAGCCGGGCCAGCTCCGAGTTCATCTGCGCACGCGGGTCGCGCACATCGCGCACCCACGGGAAGGCGGCCCGGAAGGCCTCGACCACCTCGGTGCGCAGGCGTTCGTCTTCGGCCCGCAGGTCGGCGAAGCGAAGGCCGCTGCCGATCAGCGTCACCACCACCAGGGCTGCCGCCAGCGCCGCGGCGGCGCGCCACGGTCTGAGCAGCGACCCGGTGGCACTGCGCGGAGCATAGCGGCCCTGCAGCAGGTTGACGCCGCCGCCGGCAGCGACGGTGACGGCTAGCCGGGGCAGGGCGCCGTCGGGCAGCAGTTTCACCTCGAGGCTGTCGAGCTGCTGACGCAGTGCCTGGAACTCCAGCTCGTGACGCTCCGCAGTGTCCGGGTCGCAGTAGACGAGCACGTGGCGCGGCACGTCGGCAGTGTCGCCGGCAGTCTCTTCCCGGGCGTCCGGGTCGTCCAGGGCGCCGATGGCGGCGAGCGCATCGCCCGGCCGCAGTCCCTCGAGTGCCAGCTCCATGGCGGCACCGTCGTTCAGGATGATGCGGTCGCCCTCGACCAGGACACTGAGGGTCCCCGGTATGCGGGACAGCCCCTGGGCCTCGCTGAACACGCCGGCGGGTTCCAGCCCGGCCTCGCGCAGACGCTCGAGCAGGGTATCCAGGAACTGGCGCTCGATGACGGCCACGGCCGTGCGAGCGTTGCTGCGGCGCTCGCCCGCGGCGAAGTGCAGCCGCTCGACGTCCTGGGCCACCTGCTCCTCGAGTGCGAAGGGCAGCGCCTGCAGCAGCCGGGACCCCTTGGCCGGTACGTCGGCCGAGGTCAGCAGCACTTCCGTGGCGGGTACCAGCACGTGGATGCGCCGGTCGCCGGCCGCCGCGGCGGCCTCGGCGAGGGTGCCATGGCCCGGCTCGCCGCGGCGAGCGCCGCTCGCGTCCACCGCCAGCCAGTCCGTCTCGCTCGCGTCAGCGCCTGCTACGCGGATGACGAAGATCTCGGCCATGCTCTATTCGCTGCCAAACGTCCTCAGGATGGGCGACACGTTGCCCTGGGGGCTACGCTGGAGAAGACTGTACATCGTGAGCCGTACCGTGCCAATACGAACGATACTCTCCAGCCGAAAGTAATTCGTTGATTCGCCGAGCGTATTCAGCATCTCCGGCTGGACCACCGGGGAGAACGAGGCCGTGACGTCGGCAAAGCCGCCGTCCTCCCTTTCCATGAGCAGACGCTCGGCATCCGCCGCCGTGAGGTTCTCGTCCAGCGACTGCAGCACGGCGGGCGTCGCCGTGTTGACGTTGATCGTGGTCCGTCCCGGCAGTGCGGTCACGTGGGGCCTGAGGATGCGGTAACTGTCCGGGTCCATGCCGGCCACGGCCGCGAGTTCGCTGGCACTCGCCACGAAGCTGTTGGCAGCGCGGTGGGGGGGCGTGCGGCCGGTGTACTCGCCGTCCTCCGCCCCGTCCGGGAATAATGGCTGGGTGTCCGCATCCAGCCAGTCGGCGACCGCGCCGGCCAGCGAGGGCTGCAGGCCGAGCACCAGCAGCAGGCGGCGGAAATGTTCCAGCGAGGCCTCGTCGATCTCCCCGTCGGCGTTCAGCAGATTGTTGATGTTGAACCGGCCCTGCAGGTCGGTGAGCCCGCCCGCGATCTCACCGCTCATGCCGGCCCCGTCCACCGGCAGCGGCGGCAGGCGCTGTGCCCAGATCTCGTCCAGGTGATCCGTATCGCTCTCCTCGGCGTCCTGGCGCAGGATCGTCCCCACCCATTGCTCGGCGCCCAGGCCCACCTGCACGGCCTGTTCCCGCCAGAGCAGGTTGGTGGTGCGGCGCAGGTCCAGGGTGGTGTCCCAGGCAAGGCTCACCGCGTAGAGCGTGCACAGCGCCACGATCAGCATCGCGAACATGAGTGCCACGGCGCCCCGCTGGCGCGCCGTCGTCCTCACTGGATCACCTCTACGACGCGCCGGATCTCGCCCAGTCCCTCGACCACCAGGATGATCTCGACCGCGCGGGGCCTGAGCGCCAGGGCGGCGGCCCCCGCACCCGCGTCCGGCGGCCACTGCTCGGTCCACTCGTCGCCGGCGAGGTAGCGGATGCGGATGTCGCGCAGCCCCTCGAGCAGCGTGGCCTCCGCGGGCTCGGTTGCCAGCGTGCGGTCCATGACGGGCCACTGGCGGCGGATGAGCCGGTCTTCCTCGATACGGTAGGCCACCCGCTGCGCCGCGGGGCGGGGCAGCACCAGCGGGTTCGACCAGCCGCCGCGGCTCAACTCGACCAGTTCGAGGGAGCGGGCGTCGGCCCGCAGCACGGGCAGGCGCCCGTCGCCGAGTTCGTCCCGCACCGGGCGGGGCGTGAGTTGGCCGAAGTCCAGCGTCATCCGCTGCACCGTGCGCTGCAGCGCCTGCAGGCGGGTCATCTGCTCGCTCACCACCCTGGAGGCTTCCACCACGCCGTTCAGCGTGGTGTAGGCCGCCGCCGCCAGGGCGGCGAAAATAGCCAGCGAGACCATGACCTCGATCAGCGTGAAGCCGCGCTGGCGCCGCGTTGCCGTCACCGGTCCGCCCCGCCGCCGAGGGGAACCGTCCAGGCCATGTTGGCCGCGCCGGGCGGGCCCGGCTCGCCGATGAAGCCGCTGACGTTACGGATCACCTGGTCCGGCTGCTCGGCGAGGGACACGGCGACGTCGATCCGGCGCAGGCTCTCGACGCCGGTCTCCGAGATCACGTACTCCCAGCGCCAGAGGCGATCCGCCATCTCTGTCTCGCCATTCGACCGCCCCGGCTCGGGGAACTCGCCGCTGAGGCGCAGCTCGGTGATCTCGTTGAGGCCGACGTACAGTGCGAGCGTGCGGTCCCGCAGACTGCGCGAGGTGTCGATGCTCTGGGTGCCCATCGCCAGCACCGCCGACAGGCCGAGGGAGGCGACGGCCAGCGCGATCAGCACCTCGACCAGCGTGAACCCCTTCGCCTTCAAGGCGCGTCTTCCGTATCCAGCTCGACCCGGCCGAGGAAGTCGCCGGTGAGTTCGGCGCGGGCGTCATCGAAATCCCGGCTCAGCGTCAGCTCGAAGGGCGTGGCATCGCCGCTGGAAAGCAGCAGGATGTGGGGGGTGGGGCCGGGGTCCGGCCCGTCGTCCGGGTCACGGGGCTGGCGGTCGCCCTCGATGGCCTCGAACAGCCGGATGTCCCGGGATTCCAGCACCAGGCTGAAGCGCAGGTCGTCGGACAGCGTGCGTTCGCGCAGGATCTCGTCGCCGGCCAGTTCCAGCCACGCGCCCGTCTGCGGGTCCTGCTCGTAGAAGCGGTAGCCGTGCAGGCCGAAGCGCAGCCCGTAGTCGCGGCTCTGCATGGCCGCCTCCTCGGCCGCCAGTTCGATGAGGGCGGCCAGACGCCGCGCCTCGCGCTCGAGTTCGCGGTCATCCTGCAGCAGGCCGATGCTGGGCAGCACCGCCGCCACCGAGATACCGAGGATGACGATCACGACCAGCAGTTCGATCAGGGTGAAGCCCCGACCGGCGGCCGTACGGCGCCCCGGTTTGCGTGCCGCGGCCGTCATCGCGGCCCCCGCGGCACCCGGGCGCTCACTCGTCCAGCGACCAGTTCCCCCGGTCCGCATCGATGCCCTCGCCCCCGGGGCGCCCGTCGGCGCCGAGGGTATAGATGTCTATCTCCCCGTGCTGGCCGGGGTTCAGGTACTGATAGACGTTGTCCCAGGGGTCTTTCGGCAGCCGGTCGAGATAGCCCCCGGAACGCCAGTTCTTGATGTTCGGGTCGTTGGGGCGTTCCACCAGGGCGGCCAGCCCCTGCTCGGTGGTGGGATAACGGAAGTTGTCCAGCCGATAGAGCTTCAGCGCCGACTCGATACTCCGGATATCCTGCTTGACCTTGGATATCTGAGCGTCGTCGATGCGGCCGATGACGTTCGGTGCGATGATGGCGGCCAGCAGGCCGATGATGACCACCACCACCATGATCTCGATCAGTGTGAAGCCCGCCTGTCGGGTCGCGCCCACGGCGGCTCGCGAGTAGTGTTGCACGATAATTCTGCTCCGGCGAAAAACCAGGAAAAGGCACTCAGGTACAGCATTCGGGCGCTGTCCTTCAATCAACGAAATTGTAGCAAACATGGGGTTAAGAACCGGCAATTCCGCTGACGGCGGATGGGACCCGTTCGGCGGGGCGAAGGTTCCGTTTGCCGTCCTCGCCGTCGCTTGCCTGCTCGTCGCACTCGGCGGCGACGACGCAGCCGCGGCATTGCGCTACAGCCGGGCCGCCGTGGCGGACGGCGGCTGGTGGCGGCTCGTGACCGCCCACCTCGTCCATCTGGGGGCCGGTCACCTCGCGGTGAACCTGGCCGGGCTGGGTCTGGTGGCCTGGCTGACGGGGCGGGAATACGGCGCCGGGGCCTGGTGCGCGGTTGCCGCGGGGGCCGGGGCCGCCATCGGCGCCGCGCTCTACCTGTTTCACCCCGGGGTGAGCTGGTATGTGGGCTCGTCCGGCATCCTGCACGGCCTGCTCGCTGCCGGCCTGGTGCCGGCATTGCGTCGGCGGGATCCCGCCGCACTCGTGGTCGCGGTGCTGCTGGCCGGGAAACTCGCCTGGGAGGCCGTGGCCGGGCCGCTGCCGGGCTCGGAGCAGACAGCCGGTGGCCCCGTGCTGGTGGAGGCCCATCGCTACGGCACGCTCGGCGGAATCGCGGTGGCGCTGATCCTGCTCGGGCTGCGGCGTGAGCGGGTTACACAGACGTTATAATCCCGCCACTGCGCCGGGGGTGCGGGCGCCAGCCACCGAAGGGGAGGACCGCGTGAAGACAGCATTCGTGTTTCCGGGTCAGGGCTCGCAAGCCACAGGCATGCAGGCCGAACTGGCCGAGGCCTCGGCGCTGGTCCGTGCCACCTACGAAGAGGCCGGCGAGGCCCTGGGCAGGGACCTCTGGACGCTGTCGCGGGAAGGATCGGCCGAGGAGCTGGCGCTCACGGAGACCACCCAGCCGCTGATGCTGGCCGCCGGCATCGCCGCGTGGCGCGTGTGGCGGGATCGGGGTGGTGCGGAGCCCGCCTGGCTGGCGGGCCACTCGCTGGGCGAGTACACGGCACTGGTGGCCGCCGGGGCGCTCGCCTTCCCGGAGGCCGTCCGGCTGGTGGCCGAACGTGCCCGCTTCATGCAGGAGGCCGTCGCCGAGGGTGCCGGTGCGATGGCGGCCGTCCTCGGCCTCGACGACGAGGCGGTGCGCGCGGCCTGCGCCGGCGCCGCCGGGTCCGGCGTCGTGGAGGCGGTCAACTACAACGCGCCCGGGCAGGTGGTGATCGCCGGCGACAAGGCGGCGGTGGAACGCGCCGTCGAGGTGGCGAAGGAGCAGGGCGCGCGGCGGGCCGTCCTGCTGCCGGTCAGCGTGCCGTCCCACTGCCGGCTCATGGAGCCCGCGGCCGAGCGACTGCGCGCCGCCCTCGCAGAGGTCACCATCGGGCGGCCCGGCATAGCGGTGGTGAACAACGTGGACGTCGCGGCGGAGTCCGATCCGGCCGCGATCGCCGACGCCCTGGTGCGCCAGCTCTACAGCCCGGTGCGCTGGGTGGAGACGGTGCGGTCGTTCGCCGCCGCGGGCGCGGACCGGGTTGTCGAGTGCGGTCCTGGCAAGGTGCTGGCCGGGCTCGGCCGGCGCATCGACCGCTCGCTGCCTCACGCGGCGCTGGACACGCCGGCCGCGCTGGATGCATTGCTGGAAGACAACGACGAGGAGTAGACGATGGCCGGTATTTTCGCTGCGGACGTGCTGGAGGGCCGCACGGCCCTGGTGACGGGAGCCTCCCGCGGGATCGGCGCCGCCATTGCCGACGGGCTGGCGGCGGCCGGCGCCCGCGTCGTCGGCACGGCCACCTCGGAGGCAGGCGCCCGGGCCATCGGGGAACGGCTGGGCGAGCGGGGCGAGGGCGCCGTACTGGACGTAGCCGACCCGGCCTCGGTGGACGCGCTGACCGGCGGGCTCGAGACGACGCCGGACATCCTGGTCAACAACGCCGGCATCACCCGGGACAACCTGCTGCTGCGGATGAAGCCCGACGAGTGGGACCAGATCCTGCAGACCAACCTGACCGGGGTCTACCGCATGAGCAAGGCGTGCCTGCGCGGCATGATGAAGAAGCGGGCCGGGAGCATCATCAGCATTGCCTCGGTGGTCGGCGTGATGGGCAATGCGGGGCAGTCGAACTACGCCGCCGCCAAGGCGGGCATCATCGGCTTCTCGAAATCGCTGGCGCGGGAGGTTGGTTCCCGGGGCATCACCGTCAACGTCATCGCGCCGGGCTTCATACGCACCGACATGACCGGCGCGCTGGAGGAGGGGCAGCAGGAATCGCTGCTCGGCCGGATACCGCTGGGCCGTCTCGGCGAGGCCGACGACATTGCCGCAGCCACGGTATTCCTGGCCTCGCCGGCGGGGGCTTACATCACCGGCGAGACGCTGCACGTAAACGGCGGTATGTACATGATCTGAAAGGCATCCGGGGCGGTGCCCCGCTGCTGTAGAATGGGCAGCGGGTTTTCCAATACAATACCGGCCTTCGGAGGCGTCGGACCCGGCAGGGGGCGTCGCCTGGGGTGATCGCGGCAGCGGCTGCGTTCAGGTGTCAGCCGGCTCGGGCGGGAATCGTCGAAGGGGACAGTCCCGCGGCCCGGCAGCAGGAATTCAGGCAGTCTCTGCGAAGGAGCAACAGAAGCACATGAGCAGCATCGAAGAACAGGTAAAGAGCATCGTCGCCGAACAGCTGGGGGTGAAAGAGGAAGAGGTCACCAGCGATGCTTCTTTCGTCGACGACCTCGGCGCCGACTCTCTGGACACGGTCGAACTGGTGATGGCGCTGGAAGAGGAGTTCGAGACGGAGATCCCGGACGAGGAAGCCGAGAAGATCACCACCGTCCAGCAGGCCATCGACTACATCAACGCGCGCAAGTCGGAATCCTGATAGCAGCGGCACGGGCGGGCGGCGTGCGCCCGGCCCGCGCTTCCCTTCCCACCCATCCCCAACAGGTAATCCCGTGGAGAGACGCCGCGCAGTCGTGACCGGACTCGGCATCATCTCGCCCGTCGGCAATACGGTGGACGAGGCGTGGAAGAACGTGCTCGAGGGCCGCCCCGGCATGGCGCCGATCACGGACTTCGACCCGGAGCCGTTCGCGACCCGCTTCGCCGGGCTGGTCAGGGACTTCGACCCCGAGGCTCACGGCATCCCGAAGAAGGAGGCGCGCAAGATCGACACCTTCGTCCAGTACGGTGTCGCCGCCTGCAACCAGGCGCTGGCGGCCAGCGGCCTGGAGGTGACGGATGCGAACCGGGGACGCATCGGCGTGGCCATGGGGGCGGGAATCGGCGGCATCGCCACCATCGAGGCCAATCACGAGAAGTACCTCAACCAGGGGCCGCGGCGCATCTCGCCTTTCTTCATCCCCGGCGCGATCATCAATATGATCTCCGGCCACGTGAGCATCATGCACGGGCTGACGGGCCCCAATCTGGCGGTCGTGACCGCCTGCACCACCTCCACCCACAGCATCGGCCTGGCGGCCCGCTCGGTGGCCTGGGGCGATGCCGACGTCATGCTGGCTGGCGGCGCCGAGTATGCCACCACGCCGCTCGGCCTGGGCGGTTTCTGCGCCGCGCGGGCGCTGTCCACCCGTAACGACGAGCCCAATCGGGCCAGCCGGCCGTTCGACCGGGACCGGGACGGCTTCGTGCTCGCGGACGGCGCCGGCTGCCTGGTCATCGAGGAATACGAGCACGCGAAAGCCCGCGGCGCCCCCATCCTGGCCGAGATCACCGGCTTCGGTATGAGCGGCGATGCCTCCCACATCACGCTGCCGCCCGACGACGGAGAGGGCGCGCGCAAGAGCATGGCCGCCGCGCTGGCCGATGCCGGGCTGAACCCGGAGGAGGTCGATCACCTGAACGGTCACGCCACCTCCACCATCGCGGGCGACATCGCGGAGACCGTGGCCATCCGGCGCTGCTTCGGCGATCACGCGGCCTCGCTGCCGGTGAGCGCGACCAAGTCGACCACCGGGCACCTGCTCGGCGCCGCCGGGGCCGTGGAGGCCATCTTCTCCATCCTGGCGATCCGCGACCAGGTGCTGCCCCCCACGATCAACCTGGACGACCCGGACCCCCGGTGCGACCTGGACTACGTGCCCAACACGGCCCGCGACGCGAAGCTGCAGGTAGCCATGTCGAACTCCTTCGGCTTCGGCGGCACCAACGGCACGCTGGTCTTCCGGGCCGTCTGACGGCTGCCGGGCACCCGGGCGGTGCAGGGCGCCGCAATCCCATCGATGAAGTCGATACGTGAAGTTGCGGCAGGGGCCGATCTGCTGGCCATGCACGACGCCTGGCCCGAGCGTTACCCGTTCCTGCTCGAGAGTGTCGAAGGTGCCAATGCCCAGGCGCGCTACGATCTGCTGTTCGCGCTGCCCGGCGAGTCACTCAGGCTGGAGGCGGGCGGGCGGCTGGCCGCGGCAGAGGGTGTGCCCGTCGCGGACGGATTCCTGGATTCCCTGGACCGCTGGTGGAGCGGCGAGCGGCTCGCCACCGGCGAGGCGCCGTTCGCCGGCGGCTGGTTTCTTTACCTGGGCTACGAGCTGGCTGCCGAGATCGAGCCGGGGCTGCGGCTTGCCGCCCCGCCAGGCCTGCCCGTCGCACTGGCCACCCGGGTGCGGGGTGCCCTGATCCGGGACCGGCGCAGCGGCCGCACCTGGGCGGTGGTCGAGGCGGGCAGCGAGGCCGGTCTCGACCGGATGGCCGGCGATGCTGCCGCTGCGCCGGCCATCACCGAGCGCGGCGGACCGGCCCTGGCGGCGCCTGCCCGCGAAGAGCCGCCGGCGGACTATCTGGCGGCGGTCGAGGCGGCGAAGGCACACATCGCGGCGGGAGACGTCTACCAGGCCAATCTGTCCCGGCGCTGGCACGGGCGGCTCGCCGACGGGATGACGCCCTCCATCATCTACCGGCGCCTGCGCCGGGCCAATCCCGCGCCCTTCGCCGGACTCATGCGACTGGGCGAGCAGTCGGTGATCTCGTCTTCGCCGGAACGCCTGCTGCGCCTCGCCGATGGCGTCGCCTCCACGCGGCCCATCGCCGGCACCCGGCCCCGGGGCGTCAGCCGGCGCGACGACCGGCAACTCAGCGCCGAACTGCTGGCCCATCCGAAGGAGCGCGCCGAGCACGTCATGCTCATCGATCTCGAGCGCAACGACCTGGGCCGCATCTGCCGGCCCGGCACGGTGCGGGTGGACGAGATGATGACCGTCGAGACCTACCGCCACGTCCATCACATCGTCAGCAACGTCACCGGCGAGCTGGAGGACGGCGTCACTCCCGGCCGGGCCATCGCGGCCGTGTTTCCCGGCGGCACCATCACCGGCTGCCCCAAGGTGCGCTGCATGCAGATCATCGCCGCCCTGGAGTCGGGCCCGCGAGGTGCCTATACCGGATCCTTCGGCTACCTGTCCCGGGACGGCAGCCTCGACCTGAACATCCTGATCCGCACCGTCGTCACCGATGGGGCGGAACTGACCCTCAGGGCCGGCGCCGGCATCGTCGCGGACTCCGAGCCGGAGAGCGAACTGGCCGAGACCCGCGCCAAGGCAAAGGGGCTGTTGCTGGCCCTAGGGCAGGGCGAGCCGTGATGCGCTGGCACTGCTACGCCGGGCCGGCCGACGCGCCGGGGCCCGACGACCGGGGCTTCGCCTACGGTGACGGCCTGTTCGAGACCATCGCCGTGCGCAACGGGCGGCCCCGGCTGCTGGAGCGCCACCTGGAGCGCCTCCGCCTGGGCGCCGACCGCCTGGCGCTGGTCCTGCCGCCGCGGGAACGTCTGGAGGCCTTCCTCACCGGCATGCTGGAGCAGGCCGGCGCGGGCCGCGCCGTCCTGAAGCTGGTGGCCACCCGCGGCGACGGCGAACGGGGCTACGCCTACCGGCGCTCGGATGCCCGGGTGCTGGCGGGGATCGGTCCGGCTCGCAGCTGGCCGGCGGAGTACCGCGAACAGGGCGTCGCGGTGCGCTGGTGCCGGACACGGCTCGGACGCAATTCGGCACTGGCGGGCATTAAGCACCTCAATCGCCTGGAACAGGTGCTTGCCCGCGCGGAATGGAGCCAGCAGGATAGCGGCGGGCAAGGCGCGGAGGCCTGCGTGGAGGGGCTCATGCTGGACGGCCGCGGCTACGTGGTCTGCGCTACCATGAGCAACCTGTTCCTGGTAAGGGGCGGCCGGCTCGTCACCCCCGCCATGACCCACGCCGGGGTGGCGGGCATCATGCGGGGCCGCGTGCTGGAACTCGCCCACGAACTGGGGCTCGACGTGACCGTGCGTGAGGTCGAAGCGGCGGAGGTCCGGGAGGCGGACGAACTCTTCCTGACCAACAGCCAGTACGTGCTCTGGCCCGTCGCACGGCTCGGGAAACGGGAGTGGCTGCGGGGCCCGCTCACCGTCCGCATCGCGGCGGCGCTGGCGGCGGCAGGAGTGACGGAGTGACGACAGCATGACCAGGCTCATCATCGCGGCGTTCACGGGTATGCTGGTGCTGGCCCTGGTGCTGGGCGCCACGCTCCTGTGGGCGCGGGCGGAGCTGCACCGGCCCCTGGCGCTGGAGGAGTCCGCCGTGGTGGAGATACCGCCGGGGACGCCGCTCGCCCGCGTGGCCGCCGAACTCGGGGAGAGGGGCATGCTGCGCCATCCGGCTGTGCTGTCCTGGTACGGACGCCTGTCCGGCGAGGCGGCCCGCATCAAGGCCGGCGAATACGTGCTCCAGCCGGGGGTGAGTGCCGCGGAGGCACTGGCCAAGTTCGTGGCAGGCGACGTACGCCTGTACAGTTTCACCATCGTCGAGGGCTGGACCGCGGCGCAAGCGGTGCGTGCGCTGCGCGAGCATCCGGCCATCGTCGATACCCTGGGGCCCTACGATCCGGCGGCCCTGCTCGCCGCCGTCGAGGCGACCGAGACCCATCCCGAGGGCCTGCTGTTCCCGGAGACCTACCATTTCCCCAGGGGCAGCGAGGACGTCACCATCCTGCGCCGGGCCTATGCGCTGATGCGCGAACGCCTGCGGGCAGCCTGGCAGGCGCGCCGGGACGACATCCCGCTCGACTCCGCCTACGAGGCCCTGATACTCGCCTCGATCATCGAGAAGGAGACGGCCCGTGACGACGAGCGCCGGCGCATTGCCGGGGTCTTCTCCCGTCGGCTGGAGCGGGGCATGCGCCTGCAGACCGACCCCACGGTAATCTACGGCATGGGCGACGCCTACGACGGCAACATCCGTCGCCGGGACCTGCGCACGGATACCCCCTACAACACCTATACGCGCGCCGGCCTGCCGCCCACCCCCATCGCGCTGCCGGGCCAGGCCTCGCTGGAGGCCGCGGTGGACCCGGCGACCGGCGAGGCGCTGTTCTTCGTGGCCACGGGCGAGCCCGACGGCAGCCACTATTTCTCCGCCACCCACAAGGAACACGAGGCCGCCGTGGAGCGCTACCTCGAGAAGCTGCGCGAGCGGAGGCGCTGACCATGGCCCGGGGACGCTTCATCACGGTGGAGGGCATCGAGGGGGTCGGCAAGAGCACCAACGTCGGCTTCATCTGCGAGCGCATCGGTGCAGCGGGCTACGCCGTGGTGAGCACCCGGGAGCCGGGCGGCACGCCGCTGGCGGAGGAGATCCGCGATCTCGTGCTCGCCGAGCGGGAAGAAAGGGTGCCGCCAGCCGCCGAGCTGCTGCTGATGTTCGCGGCGCGGGCGGTGCATCTGGAGAACCTGATCCGGCCGGCCCTCGAACGGGGCGACTGGGTGGTGTGCGACCGCTTCACCGATGCGACGCTGGCCTACCAGGGCTACGGCAGGGGCCAGGACGTCCAGCGCATTCGCCAGGTGGCGGATATCGTTCACCCGGGCCTGAGACCGGACCTCACGCTGTTGCTGGACGCGCCGCTGGCGGTGAGCCGACAGCGCAGCCGGGACCGGGGCGTCTCCGACCGCTTCGAGAAGGAGCGCAGCGCTTTCTTCGAGCGTGTACGGACCGGTTACCTGGCGCTGGCGGAAGCGGAACCCGCGCGTTTCGCCGTGCTGGATGCGAGTCGGCCACTGCAGGCCGTGCAGCGGGAGATCGGCCGACATCTCGGCCGGCTGCTGGGTGCGAAAGTAGATTAGGTATATTGCAGAAAAATATGAAATGAAAGAGATTAACTGGCTGGATGAGCTGTGCGAGAACCTGGCTCGCAACCTGGCCGACGGCCGGCTCGGACATGCGCTCCTGCTGAGCGGCCCCGCGGGCACGGGCAAGCGGGTGCTGGCGGACTGGCTGTGCATGCGCTATCTCGCGGGCGGCAGCGGTCCGGCGCGGCCGGCCTGGCCGCCGGGGGAGCGGCGGCATCCGGATGGCGTCCGAATTGTGCCGGAAGAAGGCAAGAGCCGGATCTCCGTGGACCAGATCCGTGCGCTGGTAGCCGATATGGGCCTCAAGAGCCACGCCGGCGGCGGCAAGGCGGCAGTGATCGCGCCCGCGGACGCCATGACCCTCAGTGCCGCCAACAGCCTGCTGAAGACGCTGGAGGAGCCTCCCGGGGACGCCCTCATCGTGCTGGTGGCGGACACGCTCTCCGGGATGCCGGCCACCATCCTCAGCCGCTGTGCGACCCTGCGGGTGCCGCTGCCGCCGCCGGCCACGGCACTGGCCTGGCTGGAAGGCCTCGGTGAAGAGGCGGACTGGGCGGAGGCCCTGGCGCTGGCCGGTGGGGCGCCGCTGCGGGCCGTGGCCTGCGTGCGGGAGGGCACCGCGGAACTGCCGGCCCGTTTCCGCGCGGATCTGGGCGAGGTGGTTTCCGGCCGGCTGGGTCCGCTGGACGCCGCCGCGCGCTGGGCGAAGGCGGATGCACTGTTCGCGATCGACTGGCTGGAGAGGCTGGTCGGGGAGCTGATACGGGCGCGGGTTGCGGGTCGCTCGCGGGCGCCGGCAGCGGTGATGCCGGAAAGCGTGCTGCAGCGCATGGACAGCCGAAATCTGTTCTGTTATCTAGATCGCCTGACCAGGCTGCGGAGTCAGCCGCCGGGCTCGCCGAACGAGCAGCAAGTGGCGCTGGAGTCCCTGCTGATCCCCTGGGCCGAGGGCTTCCGGGGCGAGGGCGCAGACCTGGAACGGTCGCCAACGGGTGCATCGCCCGGCGGCGGCCCGGGATAGTCATCGAGGGATCTCATCATGTCCAAGCCGGGTCTGCTGACGCTGACAATCAAGGACAAGAGCGCGTTGTATCTGGCCTACATGCCGTTCGTCCACAACGGCGGGCTGTTCATACCCACCAACAGCTCCTACCGCCTGGGGGACGAGGTGTTCATGCTGCTCAACCTCATGGGCGAGGACGAGAAAATCCCGGTGGCGGGCAAGGTGATCTGGATGACGCCGAAAGGCGCCCAGGGCAAGCGTACGGCCGGCATCGGCGTGCAGTTCTCCGAGCAGGACCAGGGCAACACCCAGAAGAAGATCGAGAACTACCTCGCCGGCGCGCTGAGCGGGGACAAGCCAACCCACACCATGTGATCCGCCTTCGGGCGAGCCCCGTCAGGGATTGCGGGCGCTGTTGATGCCGCCCCTGAGCACGCAGGCGTTGAAGCCGCGCTCGCTCAGGATGTAGGCGCCCGCCGAGCTGCGCCGGCCCGTGTCGCAGCACACGACGTAACGCTTGTCCTTGTCCAGGGTGCCGAGCTTCAGACGGATGAAGTACAGGGGGATGTTCGCCGCCCCCTCCTGGTGATAGTTGTCAAACTCGCTCGGCAGCCGCACGTCCAGCCACTGTCCGCCCTTGGCAACGATGTCCTGGGCCTCGGCGTAGTCCACCCACTCCAGCATGGGCTCGTTCAGCAGGGTGTTGAAGTCGTCCTTGCCGAGACGCATGACCGAGCCGTCGGTGAGCATCGTCACCGTGGCGTTGCGCTTCGCGTCCGAGATCAGCGCCTCCTCGCCGAAGGTGTCGCCGACGCCGAGCTCGGCCAGGCGGATGCCTTCCTTGTTGAGCGGCGTCTCCCGGGTGACGGCGCACTTGCCCCGGGTGATCACGTAGAAGTAATCGCCCTCGGCACCCTGCTTAATGACCTGGTCGCCGGCCTTGTAGTTGATCTGCTGCATGCGCATGAAGATCGCCTGGATATTGGCAGGCGGGATCTTGTGGAACGCCTTGGTCTGCAGCAGGGTGGTCATCCAGTCGTCGCCGCCCTCGGCCGGGTCGTCGCGGAGCTCGCTGACCTCGTAGGAGCCGGTCTGGTCCCAGGTCAGCATCACGTCCAGCAGGTCGCTGTCGATGTTCAGATACTGGATCTTCGTGCGGGTGCGCGCCGTGTAGCGCCGCGGCAGGATCGGCGACAGTGGATTGCGGGCCTCCTCGGTGCCGCCCTGGATGGTCTCCACTACCTGGCTGCCGTCCAGTAGTTCCACGCTCCCGCTCACGATGTACAGGGTGCGCTTCTCCGTGTCGCCTTCCCGGAACAGGATCTGGTTTGCGTCCATTTCCTGTACCTGGGTCTTCTTCGCGAGCGCCGAGAGATTCTCCCGCTTGAGCCCGTCGAGCGGCGAGAAGCCCTTCAGCAGATTCGGATCCACCTGTGCTCGTCCCGTCATGCTAATGCCAGTTCATTCGTATTGGACCGGCGGCCGGCCCGTGCTGCGGGCGGCGGCCGGAGAAAACCCGACTCCCGGGTGGCGCATTGTACATTCAATGGCTTGACGAGATCAGGAACGGGTCCCAAAAACGGCGGATGCCACGGCTCAGTCGCCGCCGGCGGTGAAGGCATCCCAGCCCTCGGCGGGCCGGAAGCGCTCGCCGTATTCCATGGCGAACTTCTCGAGCCGGCTGCGCACCTCCTCGACGCCCCGGGAGCGGGCGTAGTGCAGCGGGCCGCCCCGGAAGGGCGCGAAGCCCGTGCCGAAGATCACGCCGGCGTCCAGCAGGTCCTCGTCCTCCACCACGCCCCCGGCCAGACAGGCGACCGCCTCGTTCACCATGGGCAGGATCAGCCGGTCCTGCAGGTCCGGCGGCTCCGGTCCCTCCGGCTCGGAGCGTTTCTCGGCCTCGCCGTCCTCCCAGCGGTAGAAGCCCCGTCCGGACTTGCGGCCGAGGTGGCCGGCGTCCACCATCTCCTTCAGCTTCTCCGGCAACGGGTAGCCATAAGCGTCCGCCAGGATGGTCGAGACGTGCCAGGCGACGTCCAGGCCGACGCTGTCGGCCAGCTCCACCGGGCCCATGGGCATACCGAAGTCGACCGCTGCCTGGTCGATGGTCTCCAGCGCGACGCCTTCCTCGTGCAGCCGCATCGCTTCGCCCATGTAGGGTGCCAGCACCCGGTTGACCACGAATCCCGGCGAACTCGCGCACTCCAGCGGGTATTTGCCGATGGCCTTCACGAAGGCGTGGCCGGTGTCCACGGCCTCGGCCTCCGTGTCGGCGCAGCGGATCACCTCCACCAGCGGCAGCTGGGCGACGGGGTTGAAGAAATGCAGTCCTATCAGGCGCGCGGGCGCGTCCAGCGCCGTGCGGAGTTCCTCCAGCCGGATGGAGGACGTGTTGGTGGCCAGTACGGCGCCGCCCTTCATCTTCGGCTCCAGCTTGCGGTAAAGCTCCTGCTTGGCGTCCTTGTCCTCGAAGATGGCCTCGATGATCAGGTCGGCTTCGGCCACGCCGTCGCCGGCCACGTCGCTGCGCAGCCGGCCGCGGGCCGCCTCGCGCCTGTCGTCGTCGCGTATGCGCTTGGCGAACAGCTTCTCCGCGCGCTCCAGCGCCGGCTCGATGTATTTCTCCTCCCGGTCCTGGAGGGTGACCTCCAGCCCCCGCAGCGCACACCAAGCCGCGATGTCGCCGCCCATGACACCGGCCCCGACTACGTGCAGGCGCCGCGGCTCGGCCGCCTCGCGGCCGCCCTGGGATTTCAGTCGGTTCTGCAGAAAATAGACCCGTACCAGGCTGCGGGAGGTGTCCGTGCACATCAGCTCCGCGATGGAGTGTGCCTCGGCCACGTAGCCGCCGTCGGGGCTGCCGCCGTGCTGCTGCCAGAGTTCGATGATGGCGTAGGGTGCAGGGTAGTGGTCGCGCCGCGCCCGTTTCGCTACCCGCTCGCGCATGTTCTTTGCCACGAACGGCCGCACGGGGCCGAAGTTGAGCACCCTCTGCACGAACCCCGCCCGGCTGCGGGGCGGACGCGAGCCGATGATCTCCCGCGCCGCCGCCTTCCAGTTGTCCCGGGTTACGAGCCGGTCCACGAGGCCGGCGTCCCTGGCCTTCTTCGGCGTCAGCGACTTGCCGGTCAGCATCAGCTCCATCGCAGCGGTAACGCCCGCTATCTGCACCGCGCGCACGGTGCCGCCGAAGCCGGGGTGAATACCGAGCTGGACCTCCGGCAGCCCGATGGTCTTGCGCTCGCTGTCGACGGCCAGGCGGTAGTCACAGGCCATCGCGAGTTCGAGACCGCCACCCAGGGCGTAGCCGTCGATGACGGCCACTGTGGGGCAGCGCAGAGCCTCGAGACGGTCCAGTACCTGCTGGCCCTGGCGCACCAGCTTGAAGGCCTGCTCCGACGTCTCGATGCGGGTGAATTCGTTGATGTCGGCGCCCATGATGAAGCCGCTGGGCTTGACCGAGTAGATGACCACGCCCTTGGGCGGGTCGTCCTCGATGCCGCCGATGACCTGGTCCAGCTCGAGCAGCACGGGGCCGGAGAGCACGTTGGCACCGCCGTCGGCCTTGTCCGCGGCCAGCCAGAGGACGCCGCTCGAATCGGTGGACGTACGCCAGTGCTCCAGTTCGCCGGATTTGGTTTCTTCGCTCATTGCCTGCTCCTTGCGCCGCCGGGAGGCGCCGTCGGTCCGTTGTCCCCGCCTCAGGCCGCCTGCACCGAGAAGTCGCAGATCAGCGGCAGATGGTCCGAGTACCGGACCTGGGGAATCTCGAAGTTCTCGATCGTGATGCCTTCCTGGTAGAGGATGAAGTCCAGCTCCTTGCGCGGCGCCCGGCTGGGATAGGAAGGCGCCCGGGTGGTGTTGGCGCTCTTCAGGCCGGTTGCCTGCATGAACAGGTACATCTCGTTCTCGCCCCAGAAGGTGTTGAAATCGCCCGCCACCATCACCGGTTTCTCGGTCTGCATCACCAGGTCGTGCAGGTGTCTCAGCTGCAGGTGGCGGTGACGGTACTTCAGCGAAAGGTGCACCAGGAAGACGGCGAAATCGTCCAGCTCCAGCTCGATGATGAGCCGCTTGATGCCGGTGTCGAAATAGTGGAAACGCTCGCCGTGGATGCCCGGCGCCGCAAGGAAGGCATTGCCCTGTTTACGCAGGATGGGCACCAGCTTGTTCACGGAGCTGCTGCCGTATTTGATCTCGTAGGAGGTGTGGTGGCCGAGAGCGCGCGCGATCTCCTCGGCCTGGTTCACCCGCCGGCTGCGGATGGAGCCGGTGTCCACCTCCACCAGCCCGACGATGTCGGGGTCCACGGACTGGATGAATTCGATGATGCGGTCCAGGTTGGTCCGGTTGCCGAGCAGATAGCCGGCGCCCGGGACGGGTACGTGCATGGACGCACCGCCGCCGACCCCGTAGCGGATGTTGTAGAGCAATAAACGCATGCCTTTACCCGGCGCTGGGACCCGGAAGCCGCGCCCGCCCGGATCCGGCGGGCGCTGCCGGCTCCCGGACAGCCTGACTACCTTGCGACTGCCTTCGCACTGCCTTCGATGATAGCAGGTCGGGCGCATTCCGCGGCGCGGGCGGTGCTGGCCCCGCGGTCGCAGGATTCGCTACACTACCCGGGTTCCGAGGTGGCCGTCGCAGGTGCTCCGTGTCCGAAGAAAATCCCATACGCGTGTACGTCACTCACACCTTCAGCGAGAGCGACGACTACCTGCGGGTATTCGAGTACATCGAGAGCAATCCGAACTTCTTCTATGTGAACACCAGCAAGCCGGACGAGCTGCCCGCCGGGGGCAGCGAGGCCTTCAAGGCGGCGCTGCGCGAGCAGATCCAGGCCGCCGAGGCCGTCATCGTGCTGGCGAGCCTGTTCGAGAAGAAACGCGACTGGGTCCAGTACCAGATCGACGCCGCCCAGGCGCTCGGCCGGCCCATCATCGCCATGAAGCCCTTCGGCGGCGCCATGCCGATGCCGGAGCCGGTGGCCCGGGCCGCCCGCGAGGAGCCGGAATGGAACGAGCGCGAGATCGTGGATGCGATCAAGCGCGCCGCCCGGAACGAGGACACCAACCGCTGGGAGGTCATCGACTTCCCCTGAGGCCCGCCGCAGGCGGGCGACAGCCACAGCCGAACCGCCGGGGCCGGGCGCCCCGACGGCAGGGCTTTGTCCGGAGGAGTCAACGCAGAGCCATGACAATCAAGACCGATGCACTGATCGTGGGGGCGGGCCCCTGCGGCCTGTTCCAGGTATTCGAGCTGGGGCTGCTGGGCCTGCATGCCGAGGTGGTGGAGACCATGCCCGTCGTCGGCGGGCAATGCGCCGAGCTCTATCCGGACAAGCCCATCTACGACATCCCGGCCATCCCGGTGTGCAGCGCCGCGGAGCTCGTCGACCGGCTCATGGAGCAGATCAAGCCTTTCTCGCCCGGCTTCCATCTGGGCGAGGAGGTCACGGAGCTGTCCGGCGACGGGCCGTTCCGGGTGAAGACCAGTGGCGGCAAGGAATTCGAGGCGAAGACGGTGATCATCGCCGGCGGCGTCGGCTCCTTCCAGCCGCGGGAGCTGCGCGTCGACGGTGTGGAGGAACTGGTCGACCGGCACGTGTTTTACCGGGTGCGGGACCCGGGCCGCTTCGCCGGCAAGCGGGTGGTCGTGCTCGGCGCCGGTGATTCCGCGCTGGACTGGGTGCTGGAGCTGATCGACTCGGTGGCAGCCATGACGCTGGTGCACCGCTCCGACCAGTTCCGCGCGGCTCCGGCCTCGGTGGCGCGCATGCGCGAGCTGGTGGCGACGGGCAGGATGGACCTGATCGAGTTCGGCAACGTCAACGCGCTGGAGACCGAGGGTGACACGCTGAAGTCGGTGACGGTCTCGGTGAAGGATGCGGACGACCGGCGCGTCGAACTCGACGACCTGCTCGTATTCTTCGGCCTGGCGCCCAAGCTCGGCCCGATCGCAGAGTGGGGTCTCGACATCAACCGCAAGACCATCAACGTGGACACGGAGAAGTTCGAGACGAACATCCCGGGCATCTATGCCATCGGCGACATCAACCATTACCCGGGCAAGAAGAAGCTGATACTGAGCGGCTTTCACGAGGCCGCGCTGGCCGCCTTCGCCGCCAAGTCCTTCATCGAGCCCGACAAGAAGGTGCACCTGCAGTACACCACCACCAGCCCGATCATGCACAAGCGGCTGGGCGTGGAAGACTGAGCCGGGCGTCGCGCATGGCCCTGCGCTCCGGCCGGCCTGCCGTGATCGCCCACCGGGGCGCCTCTGGCTACCTGCCGGAGCACACCCTGGAGGCCAAGGCGCTGGCCTACGGACTCGGCGCCGACTTCCTGGAACAGGACCTGGTCGCCACGAAGGACGACCGGCTGCTCGTACTCCACGACATCCACCTCGACCGCGTCACCGACGTGGCCGCGCGCTTCCCGGACCGGGCGCGGGCGGACGGGCGCTGGTACGCCCGCGACTTCGTCATGGCGGAGATCCGCACGCTGCGGGTCACCGAGCGGCTCGATGCGCCGGGGGGACGGGCCGTCTATCCCGGCCGCTTCCCGGCCGGCAGCGGCAGCTTCCGCCTCCACACGCTCGGCGAGGAGATCGAGCTCCTGCGCGGCCTGAACGCATCCACCGGGCGCCGGGCAGGCCTGTACCCGGAGATCAAGCGCCCGGCCTGGCACCGGGAGGAGGGCGTGGACCTCGCCGCACTCCTGCTGTCCGCTCTCGCCGACGCCGGCATCGGCGCCGGCGACGAGCCGGTCTTCATCCAGTGCTTCGATGCCGCCGAGCTGCGCCGCCTGCGGCAGGAGTTCGCGACCGGTTTCCCGCTGGTGCAGCTCATCGGCGAGAACGACTGGGGCGAGTCGGATACCGACTACGAGTCCCTGCAGACCTCCGCCGGCCTCGCATCGCTGGCCGCCACCGCGGACGCCATCGGCCCGTGGGCGGGTCTGCTCTACCGGCTGGATGACGACGGGCGGCCGCGGCCCGGGCGACTCGCCGGCCACGCCCACGCCGCCGGTCTGGCGGTGCACCCCTACACCTTCCGCGCCGACGACCTCGCGCCGGGCTTCGACGACTTCGAGGCGATGGTGCGCTGGTTCGTCAGCGAGCTGGAGATCGACGCCCTGTTCACCGACTTCCCGGACCGAGCCCTGGCCGTGCTGAACGAACTGGGCCTGATACGTCACGTGCCCCGCGGGCCTGCGCCGTTCGGGCGTTGAGACGCGCCGGGAAGGGGTCGATCAACATGCAAGGGCGAGACAGGCTGGCACTGTTGACGGGAGCCACCGGCGGCATCGGCCGCGCCACGGCCGCGCGGCTGGCCGCCATGGGCTACCGCCTGGCGCTGCATTATCACCGTCGCCGGGAGGAGGCGGCACGGCTGGCAGACGGTCTGCCGGGCGGGCCGCATTTCACGGTCGGTGAGGACCTGGCGGCGCCGGGTGCGGGAGGACGGCTGGTGGCTGCCGTCGTGGAAAAATCGGAGAATATCGACATCGTCGTCAATAATGCGGGTATCTTCGTCGATCATGCTCCGCAGGTGGTGGCCATGGATGAATGGCAGCGAGCCTGGAGTCGCACGCTCGCCGTCAACCTGGTGGCCGCTGCCGACATCGCCTATGCGGCCGTGCCGTACTTCCCGGCCGGGGGCGGCAAGATCGTCAACGTCTCTTCCCGGGGCGCCTACCGGGGCGAACCGGAGGCGCCCGCCTACGGCGCCAGCAAGGCGGCGATGAATTCCCTCACCCAGTCGCTGGCCAGGGCCCTCGGCGGCCGCGGCATCCTGGTCTACGGTGTCGCGCCCGGCTGGGTCGAGACGGACATGGCGGCGTCCCGTCTGGAGGGCCCCGACGGCGAGGCCATCCGGGCCCAGAGCCCGCTGAACCGTGCCGCGCGGCCCGGGGAGGTGGCCGGTACCATCGCGTTCCTGGCCGGGGATGACACCGACTTCCTGACCGGCGCCATCATCGACGTGAACGGTGCCTCGTATTTCCGCTGAATGTCCGGGCCGCTCCGGGACCTTCTAGAGCGTGCGGTGGTGTTCCTCGCGCTCCGGGTTTTCGGCCCGCTGCTGGCAGTCCAGGCAGCGTGACGCGGAAGGCAGGGCGGCCAGGCGTTCGGGCTCGATCTCCCCGCCGCAGTCCGCGCAATAGCCCCAGGTGCCGCGGGCGATCCTGAGCAGCGCGCCTTCCACCTCGCGCAGCTCCTCGACGTCCCGGGTGATCTCGGCCAGGTCCAGGTCCACGAGAAGGTCTGCCACGGCCTTCTCGCCGCTGTCGGAGACCCGGCCGGCGAGTTCCTCGTAGTGCTCGGCATCGGCCTTCTCGAGCTCGCGCTGGATGTCCCGGCGCAACGCCTGGGAGCGCTCCTGCAGTGCCCGTTCGGCCTCGTCTCTGCTGATCCCTGCGGATGTGTTCATGGCTGTGGTTCCCTCTCGGCTATGATTCGCGGCAGCCGCCGTGCCCCTCGCGGCCCGGCACGCCTGCACTGCACCGTTCAGCGTGAGCCGCCGGTCCGGGAGTGTCAACAGCCTTGCTCAGAACTTCTCGGGTCGCAGTACCGAGACGTCGGAGAGATAGAGGATCATGGCGTAATCCCGATAGTAGTTCTCGCGCAGGTGCTCGGCTATGCGCTCGGCCGCCGCCGGCTCGCAGACCACCTCTACCCGGATATTGCCGCTGGAGGCCCAGCCTGCGTCGCGCACCCCGCGGGTGCCGCTGCCGCGGGCATCCACGATGGTGTAACCGCCGGCCCCGAGGCGCTTCAGGTCGGCCGTGAGGCTGGCCTCGATGATGGCCTCGGTAACGATGGTGAGCAGTTTCTTGGTCTCGGGCTGCACTCCGTGGCTCTCCTCAACCGTGGATGGCGTTCGCCATCAGATGGTACAGGGGTATGCCGAAGAATATATTGAACGGGAAGGTGATGCCGAGGGACACCGTTAGCGACAGGGTCGGGTTGGCCTGGGGTACGGCGATGCGCATGGCCGCCGGCGCGGCGATGTAGGAGCAGCTGCCGGCCAGCACGCCGAGCAGCGTGCTGCCCCCCGGCGACAGCCCGATGGCCCAGCCGATGGCGGTGCCTGCGGCGGCCAGCGGCACCGGCACGATCAGCCCGAACGCCACCAGGAAGGGGCCGTACTGGCGCAGCGACTGTGCCTGGCCGGCGGCGATGAGCCCCATCTCCAGCAGGAACAGCGCCAGCACCCCCTTGAACAGGTCGAAGAACAGCGGCTCCAGCGGCGCCATGTTCTCCGGCCCGGTGGCCCAGCCAATCAGCAGACCGCCGAGCAGCAGCACCATGCTCTTGCCCAGGAATATCTCGTGGGCGAGGGCACCCCAGCGCATGCCCCGGCTGATACCCCGGGCGAGCAGGATACCGACGATCAGGCCCGGCATCTCGAGCAGGACGACGAACAGGGGCATGTGCGCCTCGAAGGGTACCTGCTTGCTGCCCAGGTAGGCGACGCCCACGGCATAGGTGGCGACGCTCACCGAGCCGTAGTGGGCCGCGATGGAGGCGGCGTCCGGCCGCCTGAAACGGCCCGCGTAGCGCAGGACGGGAAACAGCAGCAGGGGCAGGGTGACGCCCATGGCGAGCACGGCCACCATCTGCGGCAGCACGCCGCCGAAGGGCTGCTGCGCCAGCTCCACCCCGCCCTTCAGCCCGATGGTGAGCAGCAGCAGCATGCTCAGCAGCTCGTAGATGGCAGGCGGCAGGCGCAGGTCCGAGCGCGCGAGTCCCGCGAGCAGGCCGAGCAGGAAGAACCAGATGACGGGATCCATCCGGCGGCCCCGTCAGAGCAGATAGACGACGACGTAGGCGATCAGCAGCACCGCGATCCAAAGCGCCGTGAGCCCGATGGGCCAGGCCTGGGCGAAGACGCCGCGGTCCTCGCCGGTCTCCCCGGCGCCGAGGTGGCGCCGACCGTAGCGGGCGATGTCGCCGCTGATCCGGTCCACGGTCCCGGCCAGCAGGTCGCCGGCTTCCCGGGCGGCCGCGCCGACGCCGTAGGCGACCCGGTACAGCGCCACCCGCCAGATCCAGTCCGTGTCGAGGCTGATGGTGCGGGTGCGCTGCATGAGCGGCAGCAGCAGGAAGAAGGCCAGGCCCGAGAACAGCAGCAGCTGCAGGTAGAACAGCACCTTCCCTGGCTTGTAGGGCTCGTAGTCCACCGGGTAGGGCAGCAGTTCGTAGAACGGCTGCGGATACACGCCGAGCACGATGCAGAACACGGCGAACAGAACCATGGCGGCACCCATGTTCCAGGGCGCGTCCTTCGGCCGCAGTCCGGAGTCCTTCTGGAAGAACACGAACCAGGGGAACTTGATGCCCGCGTGCAGGAATACCCCCGCCGAGGCAGCGGCGAGCAGGTACCAGACCACCACCAGGTGCTCGCTGGCGGCAGCGTCCGAGATCATCGACTTGGTGGTGAAGCCGGAGGTGAGCGGGAAGCTGGAGATGGCGAGCGCACCGATGATGCCGCACACCGTGGTCAGCGGCATGGTCCGGAACAGGCCGCCGAGATCCGTGCACCGGCTCTTGCCGGTACGGTAGACCACCACGCCCGCGCTCATGAACAGCAGGGCCTTGTAGATGATGTGCGCGAAGGCGTGCGCCGCCGCTCCGTTCAGCGCCGTCTGGGTGCCGATGCCCACCGCGCAGACCATGAAGCCCACCTGGTTGACGATGGAGTAGGCCAGGATGCGTCGCGCGTCGTTCTCCAGCAGCGCATAGATGATGCCGTACATCACCATGTAGATGCCCACCCAGATCAGTACCGTCTCGCCGGGGAAGAGGAGGATCAGCGCCAGCACGGCGGTCTTCGTCGTGAAGGCCGACAGGTACACCGAGCCGGTGGGACTCGATTCCGGATAGGCGTCCGCCAGCCAGGCGGAGACCGGCGGTGCGGCCGCATTGATGAGGATGCCGATCAGCATCATCCAGGTGTCGAAGTTGGTGGCGAGCACCGGCATGATGTCGATGGAGCCCGTGTGCACCACGGTGCCCTCGATGCCCACCTTCAGGACCACCCCTCCCACCAGGTGCATGACGGCGTAGCGGATGCCGGCAGCCCGCGCCGCCGGCGTGCCGCCGGCCCAGACGATGACCGTGGAGAACAGCGCCATCAGTTCCCAGAACAGGAACATTGTGATGAGGTCGCCGGCGAAACTGACCCCGACCGCCCCGGCGGCATAGGCATTCGCCGCGGCGAGTTCGTACCAGCGGGCCTGGCGGAAAGAGAACAAACCGCCGGCGAAGGCCATGATGGCGAAGATGGTCGCGAACAGGCGGCGCACCTCGCTGCCTTCCACCGGTTCGATCTGGTAGTCGAGGAAGGGCACGGTCAGCACGACGCCGTTGGGTACCTGCCAGATAGCCCACAGCGTCGCCAGCGGCGCCAGCAGCACGATGGCCGAGCGTACGTGGCCGCGGGTTGGCCCGATCAGGAGCGCCGCGACGATGAGGATGACCGCAGGTGGCAGGAATTCAGGCATCCTGCTGCTCCTTGTCTTCGAGGTAGCCGCCCTCGAGGTAATAGTCCTCTTCGCGCTTCAGCGAGTAGCCCAGCGCCTTGGCGACCAGCACCATGGCCAGGCAGGAGAAGAAGCCGAAGATCGCGCCGAATGCCGGCCAGCCGTCGACCACGAAGTGGCCTTTCACCGGGATGAAGAACTGGGCCGCCACGGTGAGGGCGAGCACCGCCCAGAAGCCCCGCCAGATGCGCCGGATGTTCTCCGGCCGGGCGAGCCAGTGATCGCGTTGCTGTTGCCTGCTCATTGCCACACCTCGATGAGCTGCCGCTCGAGCGCGATGACCGGCCCGTTGAAGAAGAAGAACAGAATGGTCAGCGCCGCGGTCGCCGTCAGTGCCAGCACGGCGGGGAAGGGCGCCTCGCCGTGCTCCTTCGCCCCTTCCGGTTCCTGCCCGAACCAGGCCAGGTAGATGATCGGCAGGAAGTACAGTGCGTTCAGCGCCGTGCTCGCGATCATGGTGAACAGCGCCACGTAGTTGTCTGCCTCGAACGCGCCGGCCAGGATATACCACTTGGAGACGAAGCCGCCGGTCGGCGGCACGCCGATCATGCTGAAGGCGCCGATGGTGAATGCTGCCATGGTCCAGGGCATGCGCCGCCCGATGCCGGCGAGCTGGCCGATCTCGGTCTTCTTGGCGGCCGTGTAGATGGCGCCGGCCGCGAAGAACAGCGTGATCTTGCCGAAGGCGTGGGCCACCATGTGGATGGCTGCGCCCACCTCGGCGAGCGGTTTCAGGATGTCCGCGGCCATCACCACGTACGAGAGCTGGGAGACGGTGGAGTAGGCCAGCAGGCGCTTGATGTTGGTCTGGCGCAGCGCCACTGCACTCGCGGCGACGATGGTGAACGCCGCGGCGTAGAGCAGCCACTGGCTGCTCGGCTGGCCGAACAGGTAGTCCACGCCGAAGATGTAGACGATCAGCTTCGTGATCGTGAACACGCCGGCCTTGACCACCGCCACCGCGTGCAGCAGCGCGCTCACCGGCGTGGGCGCCACCATGGCCGCCGGCAGCCACCGGTGCACCGGCATCACCGCCGCCTTGCCCACACCGAAGACGAACAGTCCGAGCAGCAGCCCCACCAATGGCCCCTCGACGTTACCCTCCAGGATGCCCCCCGGCGTGAAGTCGCCGGTGCCCGCCGCCATATAGGTCCAGACGATGGCCGGCAGGAACAGTCCGATGGAGGTGGTCAGCAGGATGCCGAGATAGACCCGGGCGGAGCGGATCGTCTTCTCGTCGCCCTTGTGGGAGACCAGCGGGTAGGTGGAGAGGGTCAGTGCCTCGTAGAACAGGAACAGCGTGAACAGGTTCGCCGCGAAGGCGATGCCCATCGCGGCGGACAGAGAGATGGCGAAGAAGAAGTAGAAGCGGGTCTGGTTGGCCTCGTTGTTCCCCCGCATGTAGCCGATGGAGTAGATCGAGTTGATGATCCACAGGCCAGAGGCGAGTGCGGCGAACAGCATGCCCAGCGGTTCCACCCGGAAGGCAATCTCGATGCCCGGCACGACCTCGGCCACGCTCACCGCCGGGCGGCCGCCGGTCATCAGCTCGGGGATTAGGCTCCAGACCACCACGGCGAGGATCACGGCGGTCACCAGCGTGACGGTCTCGCGCAGGTTCGCGCTCAACCGTCCGGCCAGCAGGATGCCGAGCGCGCCTGCGAGCGGTGCCGCCAGAGCCGCCAGGATAGTGGTCTGCCCGCTCACGGCGAGTACCCCGTGAGGATTCCGGCGCCCTTCGTGGCCAGCGCCACGGGCAGATCGGGCGACAGGCCGAACCAGACGTTGGCCAGCGCCACGGCCCAGGCCCCGACCACCAGCGCCAGCGGCGCCTCACCGCCGCGCTCCGAGCCCGCGGGCGGCTCGCCGAAATAGGCGGCCTCGACCACCCGCCAGATGTAGGCCAGGGCCATCAGCGACGTGGCCACGATCACGGCCGCCAGCAGCGGACCGTAGCCGCCGTAGTCGATGGCCGCCGAGAGCAGGTACCACTTGCTCACGAAGCCGGCCGTGCCCGGCACGCCGACGAGGCTGAGGCCCGCCAGCACGAAGGCGCCCATGGTCCAGGGCATCCGCTTGCCGGCGCCGCTGATTTTGCCGAGCCGCACGCCGCCGCAGCCTGCGGCCAGTGCCGCCACGGCCAGGAACAGGGCGCCCTTCGCCAGGGCGTGGTTGAACATGTGCAGCATGCCCGCCGTCACCCCGGCGGTGGTCAGCAGGCTCACCCCGAGGGTCATGTAGCCGATCTGGGCCACCGACGACCAGGCGAGCAGTCGCTTGAGGTTGCGCTCGAACAGTGCCACGGCCGAGGAGATGATCAGGGCGAGTATGGCCAGCGGCATCAGGAACAGCGCGAACTGCAGGCCGTGTTCCGCCAGGTTCGGCTGGAACACCATGTAGTCGAAGCGGATCAGGACGTACAGGGACACCTTGGTCGCACAGGCGGCCAGGAATACCGTCACGATGTGGGGGGCGTAGGTGTAGGCGTTGGGCAGCCACAGGTGCAGCGGGAACACCGCCGCCTTCAGCGCCAGCCCGGTGGTGATGAAGCCGGCCGCTACCAGCACCGGGCGCAGGTCGCTTACCTGGCCGACCCGTTCGGCCATGTCGGCCAGGTTCAGGGTGCCCGTCATCATGTAGACGAGGCCGACGCCGATCAGGTAGAAGGTGGCGCCGATGGTGCCCATGACCAGGTATTTGAATACGGCCGGCAGGGCGCGGCGATCCGGCCCGCCGGCCACCAGCACGTAGCTGGCCAGCGACGAGATCTCCATGAATACGAAGATATTGAAGGCGTCGCCGGTGACGGCGATGCCCGCGAGACCCGCGAGGGCTAGGAGCCAGGCCGAGTAGAACAGGGGCTGGCGCTCGTGCTCGATCTGCGAGTCGATGCTGCGTGCGCCCGCGAGCAGCGCGACGCTCGAGGCACCCGTGACGAGGAGCAGCACCAGCGCGTTGACCGCGTCCACCACGAGCTCGATGCCGAAGGGGGCGGGCCAGCTGCCCATGAGATAGACGGGCCGCTCGCCGGCCAGCACCGCCGCTGCCAGGCTCAACGCGATGGCGAAGGCACACAGACTGGCGGCCGTCGTGGCGGCCCAGGCCAGCCCGCGGGGACGCAGGAGCATCACCACCGGCGCGGTGAGCATCGGCACTACGACCTGGAGTGCCGGCAGGTGCGCGACGAGCCCGTTCACCGGCCGCCGAGCTCCCTGACGACGTCCTCCTCGACGGAGCCGAATTCCTCTTTGATGCGAACGATGATACCGAGGCCCAGCGCAGCGGTGGAGATGCCCACCACGATGGCGGTGAGGATGAGCACTTCCGGCAACGGATTCGAATACAGCACGTCCTCATCGCCGGGCTTCAGGATGGGACCCGTGCCGCCCTCCACCTTGGCCATCGTGATATAGAGCAGGAATACGGCGGACTGCATCAGCGCCAGCCCGATCAGCTTCTTGAACAGGTTGCGCTTGGCGATCACGGCGTAGATGCCGCTCATCAGCAGCAGCGGGAACACCAGGTAGTGATAGAGCCCCAGGAATTCCATCAGAAGCGCTCCCGGGCGGCGAAGGCGTGGAAGATCGTCAGCAGGACGCCCGTCACCGTGATGCCGACGCCGGCCTCGATGAGCAGCAGGCCCGTCTGCTGGCCCTTCACGGGATCGCTGAGCAGCACCGAATAGTCGAGGAAGTTGCCGCCGAGCAGCATGCCGGCCACGCCGACACCGCCGTAGAGCAGCGCGCCGCCCGCCATCAGGCCCTTGAGGAAGCGGGGCGGGATCACCCGCAGGGCGCGGTCCTCACCTTCCAGCAGCGCGTAGAGAATGACGGAGGACGCGATGATGGCTCCCGCCTGGAACCCGCCGCCGGGGCTGTACTCGCCGTGGAACTGCACGTAGAGGCCGAACAGGAGCACGAAGGGTATGAACAGCCGACCGAGTACCCGCGGTATCAGGTAGTGGCGCAGTCCGTTCTCGCCGCTGGCGATGCCGCCCGCCGCGTCGGATTTGCGCCGGGGATGCGCCCCCAGCAGGAACAGCACCCCGACGCCCGCCGTGAAGACCACCAGCACCTCGCCCAGGGTATCGTAGCCGCGGTAGCTGCCGAGCACGGCGGTGACGATGTTCGGGATGTCGATGAACTCCGGCGTCCTCTCCAGATACCACGGAGCCACGTGCACGTGCACGGGCGCGTCCGGGTCTCCGTAGCTCGGCATGCCGAGGGTGGCGTAACCGAGCACGAGCGTGACGGCGATGAAGATGCCGATGCCGACCCACCGGTAGGCCGAGGGCGAGCGCTCCTGCTCCGCGGTCAGAGCCAGTGCGCTCAGGAAGAACACCGTGGCCACACCGGCGCCGACGGCCGCCTCCGTGAGGGCAACGTCCGCGGCATCCAGCAGGAAGAAGTTGATCGCGATGAGCAGGCTGTAGATCCCGGTGAGCATGACCGAGACGAACAGGTTGCGGGTCTTGACGGCAGCCACCGCAGTGATAACGAGCAGGGTCAGCAGGAACGCGCTGAAGATCTCCGTCATGAACATCAGCGGCCCTCCGCCTCGTCCGCCTCGTCTTCCCCGCGCTTCTGGTCCAGGGTCTTCTCGCCCGCGAGCAGGGCGGCACTCGCCAGTGCGTTCGACGCCGTCGGGCTCGTCAGCATGAGGAAGACCAGGATGGCGAGCAGCTTCACCGTGGCGAGCGAGAGACCCGACTGCAGCATGACGCCCGCCAGGATGAGCGGCGGCCCCATGCTGTCGGTGACGCTGGCCGCGTGTATGCGGGTGAACAGGTCGGGCATCCGGAGAACCCCGATACCGCCGATGAGTACGAACACCCCGCCCACGGACATGAGGACCCAGCTCGCGACGTCCAGCGCAAGATCCATGGTCTCAGCCTTCGCCGCTTTCCGCCGTCCGGCGCGAAGCCCGGTTGCGGAAGAACTCGAGTACGGCCAGCACGCCGGTGAAGTTGATCAGCGCATAGGCGAGTGCGAGGTCGAGAAAGTCGGGCCGGCCGTACATGAAGGCGATCACGGCCGTCAGCAGCACCGTCTTGGTGCCGAACAGATTCACCGCCAGCACGCGGTCGTAGAGGGTGGGGCCCATGAGTGCCCGCGCCAGGGCGAGCCCCATCGTCACGATCACCGCGATGCTCACGACGTAGTACACGGTCAGCCTCTCCTGAGCCCGGCGACCCGGCGATCCATATCGCCGGAGAGCAGGGACTCGGCCCCCTCGCGGGTCAGGCTGTGGACCTTCAGCACACCGTCGTGTACATCCAGCGTCAGCGTGCCGGGCGTGACAGTAATGGAATTGCCGAGGATGGCCTGGTCCATGGGGTGCTGCGCGGTCGCGCGGATCTCGACGACCCGGGGCTCGACGCGCAGCGCGGGGGTGAGGACGATGCGGGAAACCTGCAGGCTGGAGAGCACCATCTCCCTGAACAACCAGACCCAGTAACGGAGCAGATTGAAGCTGTAGGGCAGGGCGAAGGCCTGGCGGTCGAAACAGCCCATGCGATGCACGATGTAGAGCGTGAGCAGACACGAGAATGCACCGAGCCCGAGCAGCAGCGTCTTGTAGAGGCCCGACCAGAGCAGCCAGGCCGCCACCAGGGCTGCGAGAAGCAGCAGCTTCTCCGCGGTGGACGATGTGCGGGTCGTTTGCATGAGGGTTGCTTCCCCGAGTTGATACGTGCGCAGAAAAGCGGGGCCAGCCTGCCGCCCCGTTGCTGGCGCCCGCAGAAGATACCGTTCCGGCGGCCCCGTTTCTAGTTGAAAGACGGGTTGACGTGGCTCGCCGACGAGTCCGGTTGACGACTATGACGGAAGACCACCACCCGCCGGGGCGCGGAGCCGGACCGGCGCATGCTCCGCCTCTCCCGTGCCCGACGAGCGCCGCAGAGGATAAGGAAAAGAAAATATGAAAACAATATCTGGTATCAAATAGCCGGAAAGGGTTAACCTGTCTTTTACGCAACCCGAGACTGTTCTCAACCTCTTTTCAGGAGCCGCCCCCCTTGCAGAGATCCGAAGACTGGCGCCTCGGCCTCGGCCGCTGGATCGAGCAGGGCTGGCCCTATCGCCTGATCCTGGGCCTCATCATCGCCAACGCGGTCACGCTGGGCCTGGAGACCTCCGAGACCGTGGTGGCGGAGGCGGGCGGTGCCCTGCGCGTGTTCAACGCCTTCGTGCTGGGGATCTTCTGTCTGGAGATCCTCACCAAGCTGGTGGCTTTCGGCCCGCGCTTCTTCCGCAGCGGCTGGAACGTGATGGACTTCCTCGTGGTGGCCATTTCCCTCGTGCCGGCGGCCGGGCCGCTCGCCATCCTGCGCAGCCTGCGCATCCTGCGGGTGCTCAGACTGCTGTCCACCGTCCGCCGGCTGCGCCAGCTCACCGAATCCCTGCTGTCGGCCATCCCGAGCATCGGCTGGATCACCTTCATGCTGGGGCTGGTCTTCTACGTCTTCGCGGTGATCGGCACCGAACTGTTCGGCGGGCGCTTCCCGGAGTGGTTCGGCAACATCGGCGCCAGCATGTACACGCTGTTCCAGGTGATGACGCTCGAGAGCTGGTCGATGGGCATTGCCCGGCCGGTAATGGACGCCTATCCCTTCGCCTGGCTCTTTTTCGTGCCGTTCATCCTGATCTCGGCGTTCACCATCCTGAACCTGTTCATCGGCATCATCGTGAACTCGATGCAGGCCCTGCACTGGGAGGAGGAGGAAACCCGGCGCCAGGAGACGGAGTCCAGGGCCCATGCCGAGCGCGAGGAGATGCTGCACCTGATCCGCGACACGGCCGACCGGCTGGCCCGCATCGAGCGGCGCCTCGGGCGCGAATCATGAACAGACGGAAGCGACCGTCCGGAGACCAGTCATGCGCCATCTGAATTACGGACATCTGCAATATTTCTGGGTGGTGGCCCGCGAGGGCAGCATTGCCCGCGCGGCGGAGGTGCTGCACGTCACGCCGCAGACCATCAGCGGGCAGCTGAAGCTGCTGGATGAGGCCGTGGGCGAGCGGCTGTTCCGCAAGGCCGGGCGGCGGCTCGTGCTCTCGCGCACCGGCCAGATGGTCTTCGAGTATGCCGACGAGATCTTCAACCTCGGCGCGGAACTTGCCCAGGTCGTGCGCGGCCGGCGCCCGGACGTGCCGCGGCACCTGAACGTGGGCATCGTGGACTCCATCCCCAAACTGGTGGCCCGCCGCATCCTGGAACCCGCCCTGGTGGCCGATGATGCGCCCCGCATCCGCTGCCAGGAGGGCACCCTGGAGCGCCTGCTGGGGGAACTGGCGGTGCACCGGCTGGACCTGGTGCTGTCCGATCAGCCGCTGCCACCCGGACTGAACGTCAAGGCCTACAGCTACGTACTGGGCGAAAGCGGCACCTCGTTCTTCGTCAGCGCCGAGCTGTACGAGCGCTATCAGGGCGACTTTCCGGCCGTACTGGACGGCGCGCCGATGCTCCTGCCCACCCAGGGTACGGCTCTCAGGCGCCGCCTCGAGGAGTGGTTCGAATCCCGGGGCCTGGTGCCCATCGTCGCCGCGGAGTTCGACGATAGCGCCCTTTCTTTTGCCGGCCTAATTTCTATGCTTGCGGGCTTCTTCATGTGGTCGCCTTCGATTAT
>CAYRZI010000012.1:0-5558 GCA_964428605.1 uncultured Woeseiaceae bacterium | reverse complement strand
CGCCGCGGAGTTCGACGACAGCGCCTTGCTGAAGGCCTTCGGCGAGGCGGGCGCGGGGGTTTTCGCCGGTCCGACGGCTATCGCGGAAGAGATATGCCGGACCTACACCGCTCGGGTGATCGGCTCCACGGAGGAGGTCACCGAACGCTTCTATGCCCTGTCGCCGGAACGCCGGCTGAAGCACCCGTCGGTGGTGGCCATCACCGAAGCCGCCCGGGCGCAGCTGTTCGGCAGCGGCCACCACTGACTTCGGTAATTCCTCCACCCAGGCACTCCAGGATTCGGTTTTGCCGAATCTATGGCAAAGCACAATCCGCTGGTCCTGTGCTGTGGCGCCCGGCACTCTCGACGCTGGAATTCACGCAAGGAGCATGCGCATGGACCTGAATCGTGCACTGGAAGGCCTGATGAGGAGCGGTATCGGCGGCAGCCTGGCGGCCGGTCTGGCCGGCGGCCTGGCGGCAAATGCGCTCAGCGGCAAGAAGACGCGCAAACTGGCGGGCTCCGCGCTGAAGATCGGCGGCGCCGTCGCCGTCGGCGGCCTCGCGTGGAAGGCGTATCAACGCTACCGGTCGGCCCCGGAGGCGGCGGCGGATGCGGGCCGGGCGGGCGGCCAGTGGGCCGCCCTCAGCGAATCCGGTTTCCAGCCGGAGGAGACGGCCGCCTGCCGCGAGCGTGATCTCCTGGTCATCCGTGCCATGATCGCCGCCGCCCACGCCGACGGTCATCTGGACGACGCCGAGCGCGGCCGGATATTCGACCGCATCGACACCCTCGGGCTCGAGCCGGCAGAGAAGGGCCTGCTGTTCGACGAGCTGCGCCGGCCCCTCGGCGTCGCCCAGCTCGCGCGCCAGGCGCCCACGCCGGAGCTCGCCGCCGAGGTCTACGCGGCCGCGCTCCTGGCCATCGACGAAAGCCAGCCGATCTCGCGGGCTTATCTGGCCGAGCTCGCGCAGAGTCTGGAGCTGCCCACGGCGCTGGTGGTCGAACTGCACCGCGGCGCCGGCGAAGCGATGCGGCTCGGTAGCACATCCCCCGACCCCTCGAAGCACATAGCTGCCTGATGCCCGCCTGGGCCGGGGTACGGTGTCCACGGCCGTGCCCCGGCCATTTTTTCTCATGAGTACCTGCCTCGGTCCGATGCAGCGCGCCCGCACGCGGACGGGGTGCAGCGTGGCCCCGGCGTAGATTCACCGGTTGGTTTCCCGGTATCGTTCGCCGCATGCCGGCGACGCGCGCACACCCACGGACTGCCGAACAACCATGAGCGTTCTGGTACTCAACAGCGGCAGTTCCTCCGTCAAGTTCGCCCTGTTCGAGGCCGGGACGATGGCGCGTCTTGGCGGCGGCTCGATGGAGCGCATCGGGACCGACTCCGCGGTGTTCTCCTGGTGGACGGGCCGGCCCGACGCGTCGTCCGACTCCGGCGAAACGCATCTGCCGATGGCCGATCATCACCGGTGCTTCGAGCATCTGTTCGACGCGCTGCCGCAGATCGCGCCCGGGGCGGAACCGGCCGTGATCGGCCACCGCGTCGTGCACGGCGGCGACCGGTTCGCCCGTGCCGTTCCGGTCGACCGCGAGGTGCTGGACGCAATCGAGCAGTGCCGTCCGCTCGCGCCGGTGCACAATCCATTGAACCGGCTGGGCATCGAGGTGGCCGGCCGTCGCTATCCCGACACCCCGCAGGTCGCCGTATTCGATACCGCTTTCCACCAGACCATGCCGGCCAGGGCCCGGCATTATGCGCTGCCGGAACGCATCGTCACTGCCCGGGGTATCCGGCGTTACGGCTTCCACGGCATCTCGCACCAGTTTCTCGCCCGCCGGGGCGCGGCCATCCTGGACAGACCGCTCGGCGAGACCAGGCTCATCACTCTGCATCTCGGCAACGGCGCCAGTGCGGCCGCGGTGCGCCACGGACGCAGCGTCGATACGTCCATGGGGATGACGCCGCTGGAGGGGCTGGTCATGGGCAGCCGCTGCGGCGACCTCGACCCGTCGGTGGTGACCTACCTGCAGCGCGAAGCCGGCATGAGCGCAGACGGGGTCGATGAGCTGCTCAACACGCAAAGCGGCCTGCGCGGCCTTGCCGGCGTCAACGACATGCGGGAGATCCATCGCCTGCGCGCCGCGGGGCACTCGGGCGCGCAGCTCGCGTTCGAGGTTTTCTGTTACCGGGTGAAGAAATACGTCGGAGCCTATCTCGCGGTGCTGGGCGGGGCCGACGCCATCGTCTTCTCCGGCGGCATCGGGGAACACGACGCGGCCGTGCGCGAGGAGTGTACCGCGGGGCTCGAAGGCCTCGGCGTCGTCGTGGATCCGGATCGCAACCGGGCGGCCGGAGACGGCAGTACCATCCACGGGACGGACTCGGCGGTGGCGCTGCTGGTGATCCGCGCCGATGAGGAGGCGGAGATCGCCAGGGAGACGCTCCGGGCGCTTGCCGGCCGGGCAACGGGATAACGAGGACGAAAGGAGCAAATGGTGAACAAGGATACGAACGAAACGGACGCCGGGGTCCTCGACGAGCAGGAACTGCAGGGCATCGATGCCTTCTGGCGCGCCTGCAACTACCTCGCTGCCGGCATGATCTACCTGCGAGACAATCCGTTGCTGCGCGAGCCGCTGCGGCCGGAACACATCAAGAACCGGCTCCTCGGCCACTGGGGAGCCAGCCCCGGCCTGTCGCTGATGTACGCGCACCTCAACCGCCTGATCCGGCAGCACGACCTCGAGGCGATCTTCCTCGCGGGACCGGGCCACGGTGCGCCCGGCGTGCTGGCGCCGGTCTACCTGGAGGGCACCTATTCGGAGATATATCCGGACAAGAGCCAGGACGAGGAGGGGATGCGCCGGTTCATGAAGCAGTTCTCGTTTCCGGGCGGCGTCGGCAGCCACTGCACACCGGAGACGCCCGGTTCCATCCACGAGGGCGGCGAGCTCGGCTACAGCCTCTCTCACGCCTTCGGCGCGGCGTTCGACAACCCGGAACTCCTGGTCGCAGTAGCCGTCGGCGACGGCGAAGCGGAGACCGGACCGCTGGCGACGGCCTGGCACTCGAACAAGTTCCTGAATCCCGCGACCGACGGGGCCGTTCTGCCCATCCTTCATCTGAACGGTTACAAGATCAACAACCCGACGATCCTGGCCCGTATCCCCGAGGAGGAACTCGCGAGCCTGTTCCGCGGCTACGGCTGGGTGCCCCATTTCGTGACCGGGGACGACCCGCTGGACGTCCACCGCCGCATGGCGGCCGCTCTGGAGGAGTGTCTCGGCGAGATACGCGCCATCCAGAGCGAGGCGCGCGAGGGCGGCCGGGTCACGCGCGGACACTGGCCCATGATCGTCCTGCGCACGCCCAAGGGCTGGACCGGCCCGGAGAGCGTGGACGGGCACCGGGTGGAAGGCTACTGGCGTGCCCACCAGGTGCCGATACCGGGCGTGCGGGACGATCCGGAGCGGCTGGGCCAGCTCGAGGAATGGCTGCGCAGCTACCGGCCCGAGGAACTGTTCGACGAGAGCGGTGCGCCGCGTGCGCAGCTGCAGGCCCTGGTGCCTGTCGGCAATCGGCGGATGAGCGCCAATCCCATCGCCAACGGCGGCCTGGTCAGGCGCTCGCTGCGGATGCCCGATTTCCGCGACTTCGGCCTCGGCGTGGAGACCCCGGCGGCGTCGGTCGCGGAGAACACACGTCCACTGGGGCGATTCCTCGCCGAGGTGATGCGCCGCAATGCGCGAAGTTTCCGGGTATTCGGTCCGGACGAGAACAGCTCCAACAAGCTCGACGCCATCTACGAGGTCAGCAAGAAACTCTGGCTCGCCGACTATCTGCCGGAGGACGAGGACGGCGGCGAGCTCTCGCCCGACGGACGCGTGATGGAGATGCTGTCCGAGCATACGCTGGAGGGCTGGTACGAGGGCTACGTACTGACCGGCCGCCACGGTTTCTTCTCCACCTATGAGGCCTTCGTCCACGTCATCGACTCCATGTACAACCAGCACGCCAAATGGCTCGCCATCAGCCGCGGTATCCCGTGGCGCGCGCCGGTCTCGTCGGTGAATCTGCTGATCACCTCCACGGTGTGGCGCCAGGACCACAACGGCTTCACTCACCAGGACCCGGGCTTCCTGGACGTGGTGGTGAACAAGAACCCGGAGGTGACCCGCATCTACCTGCCGCCGGACGTGAACACGCTGCTCTCGGTGGCCGATCACTGCCTGCGCAGCACCGACAACATCAACGTCATCGTCGCCGACAAGCAGCAGCATCTGCAGTACATGGACATGGAGGAGGCAATCCGGCATTGCACCAAGGGTATCGGCATCTGGGACTGGGCGAGCAACGACCAGGGCGAGGAGCCGGATGTGGTGATCGCCGGCTGCGGCGACATCCCCACGCGGGAGGCGCTCGCCGCCACCGCGCTGCTGCGGGAAAACTTCCCGGCGCTGAAGATCCGCTTCATCAACGTGGTGGATCTCTTTCGAATGCAACCGGATGACGAGCATCCCCACGGCATGTCCGACCGGGACTTCGACAGCCTGTTCACGGTGGACCGGCCGATCGTCTTCAACTTCCACGGCTATCCCTGGCTGATCCACCGGCTGGCGTACCGCCGCACGAACCACGGCAATCTGCACGTCCGCGGCTACAAGGAGAAAGGGAACATCAATACGCCGCTGGAGCTCGCCATCGAGAACGAGATCGACCGTTTCAGCATTGCCATCGACGTCATCGATCGGCTGGCGCAGCTGCACGTGGCGGGAGCGCACGTGAAGGAGAAGCTGCAGGACCGCAAGATCGACTGCCGTCATTACGCCTACGAGCACGGCGTCGACGCGCCCGAACTGCGAGAGTGGACGTGGCCATTCTCTTGAACGCTGCCGAGGAACGCCGGAGCAGTGCTACGGACTGCGAAATAAGATAAAGAAACCGCTGCAAGTTTCCGAAAATAAACAAGTATGGCCAGTGAAGGATACGTCGGGAGTGCCGGGGCCGGGCGACTGTCGGAGGGCCCGCCTTGGCCGACCTCCATCCAGGATTTAACATAATATACATTATGCGCGGTAATGGTGGGGTCTGGCATGCACCCTCAATAGCGGAATCCCGCCTCTCCGAAATCCGGACAGACCTCCACCGGCCGTGGCTCGGCAGCCTCGTCCCGACTGTCCCTCAGCCAGCAGTCGTCGAATATCGAGCAGTAACAGAATCGCAGTCCCGTGCCGGGCGACCGACGGCACCGTCTGCCAGACCGACACACGGACGAACAGCTTCTCGGTGCGCGAGGGAGCCGCCGGGGCGGCCTCCGGGGCCTCATCCGTCTCCGGGGGCGTTTTATCGTCTTCCACTGGCCTGCTCCGTTCGGGGGGCACGTCCGGCCCGGGCGGCCGGCCGGCGCCCGCGGGATTCTGCCGGACCCCGGCGCGCCGGCTGCGCGCGGTGCGGCAGAGCCGGTTTCCGGTTACCCTCTGCGCTCCGTCCACCATCCCCTGAAGGCAGCCTGAAGGAAGCAAGGAATGGCACGCCGCGGCGCCACCACCGCCGAGATCTCACCCCT
>CAYRZI010000011.1:0-43583 GCA_964428605.1 uncultured Woeseiaceae bacterium | reverse complement strand
TAGTGGAATAACCAACTATAGAGGGTAGGCAAGCAGCCCCTTACATAGGATCTACCTGCTAACATCTCCCTCATGACGGAGGGCAGGCTCATCGGCATCGCACGGCGGGAGGGCAAGCGGGCGCCCATGGAGGAGCTGGAACGCGTGCGGGTGGAGACCGCCTCGGGCGTCGCCGGCGACTTTCGCGGCCGGCCCGGCAAGCGGCAGGTGACCGTGCTGACGGCTCCCGGCTGGCGGGCGGCCTGCGAGGACCTGGGGCGTGAGCTGCCGTGGACGGCACGCCGCGCGAACCTGTTCGTCGACGGTATCCCGCTCGCGAACACCACCGGTCGCCGGCTCGTTATCGGTCCACTGGTGCTGGAGATCACCGGCGAGCTGGATCCCTGCTCGCGTATGGACGAGGCAGACGCGGGGTTGTGCCGCGCACTCACACCGGACTGGCGCGGCGGCGTAACCACCCGGGTGCTGGCCGGCGGCGACATCGGCGTGGGCGACGGCGTGCGCCTGGAGGATACTCATGGCTGACGGTCGGGAATACGATCTCGTCCTGTTCGGGGCGACGGGCTACACCGGCCGCCTGACTGCGGCCTATCTGGCGCAGAAGACCGGCGAGGACTTCCGCTGGGCGGTGGCGGGCCGTGACGCCGACAAGCTGGAGGGACTGGCGAAGGAGCTGGGCGGGGGGCCGGGTGTGATCCGGGCGGACGTGGGCGACTACGACACGCTGCTGCAGATGGCGCGGCGCAGCCGCGTACTCGCGACCACCGTCGGGCCTTATATCCGCTACGGTGAGGCAGTGGTGATGGCCTGCGTCGAGGCGGGCACCAGCTATGCGGACCTGACCGGCGAGCCGGCGTTCGTGGACCGCGTGATCGACCACTGCGGCGCGAGCGCGCGCGAGCAGCGCGTGCGGGTGGTCAACTGCTGCGGCTTCGACAGCATTCCCCACGATCTCGGCGCCTGGATGATGGTGAACGCGCTGCCGGAGGAGGCCAGCGTGAAGCTGGAGGGCTTCGTCTCGGCCAAGGGGGGTATCTCGGGCGGCACCTGGAACTCGGCGCTGGAGGCGCTCGGCAACCTGGGCGAGACCCGCCGCGTGGCGGCGCGCATGGAACAGGGCGTGAGCGGCGAGCGACGGGTGAGCGTGGACCGCCGGGGCGCCCATTACGAGGAGCTGGTGCACGGCTGGGTGATGCCATTCCCGACCATCGACCGCCAGATCATCATCCGTTCGGCGGCGTCGCTGCCGGCCTACGGCCGCGAGTTCACCTACGCCCACTATATCCGGGTGGGGTCGCTGCCGAAGCTGGTCGCGCTGTCCTCGGGTATCGCCACGGTCACCGGCCTGGCCCAGATCGGGCCGCTGCGCCGCTGGCTGGGCCGGCTGAAACCGCCGGGTTCCGGCCCGGACGAGGAGACCCGCGCCAGCGGCTCCTTCCGGGTCACCTTCGTCGCCCGCGGCGACGGGCGGCGCCTGGTCGGGGAAGTCTCCGGGGGCGAGCCCGGTTATGCGGAGACCTCCCGCATGCTGGCCGAGGCCGCGCTCTGCCTGTCGCTGGACGCGGAGTCCCTGCCCGAGCGTTACGGCGTGCTGACCCCGGCGGAGGCGATGGGCGACGCGCTGCTGGCGAGGCTGCGGGCCATCGGCATCCGCTTCGAGATTCTCTCCGACGAGCCCGAATAGCGCGCCGCGGTCCCCGGCGGCAGGCTCAGCCCGGTAAAGCTGGCGCTGCGCGAGAGCAGGTGCTCGAGCGCCTGCGCCACGGCCGTCTCGTCCGGTCCGCAGACGTAGTAGACCGTGGCCCGGGGACTGCGCGGCTGGCCGTAGACGAAGCCGCCGACGCGATCGGCGAGGCCGGCCATCAGCTCCAGCAGGCGCTCGTCGGCGAAGCCGCTCAGCCGCGGCAGGTCGGCGGCCCGCACCAGCACGATGCCGGAGAGTTCCGGGTAGCGGCTGAGCGCCGTCGCCGGCAGGCCCGGCTCCCGGGTGACGTGGGTGAACAGCGAGAAGGTGGTCAGTTCGGCGGCCGGCAGGCGGGCCAGTTCGGCCAGCGCGGGATCGGTGGCGACCACCGCGGAGGAGACCAGCTGCAGTGCCAGGTCGTCCAGCCGGTCGCCCAGCGCCGCCGCGGCGGTGTCGAGATAGGCCTGGGCGAAGACGGCATCGAGCGGCCGGCCGTCCTCGAGGTGGCGGTCCAGCACCGGCACCAGGGCCTTGGCCAGCGTGTCCACGTAATAGTCGGCGTAGAAGGAATCCGGCAGCGCACGGTAGCGTCGGTATTCCCGCTCCGACTGCAGCCGCCGTTCCACGATGCCGTTGCCGATGGCGCTGGCGACGGCCTCGTTGATGAGGTTGTAGGCACGCAGGCTCCACGGCCGCTCGCTCGCCAGGAAGGCCCGCAGCAGCGCTTCGTGGCGCCGGCGGGGACTCAGGGCGTAGAGGTAGTGGACGAACTCGTGGACGATCACCCCGAGGCGGTCCGCCGGCGCCTCGCCGCGCCGGCTCTCCACGATGGCCTGGTTCTCGATCAGCGTGGCCCGCGAGGCACTCGCCCCCTCGGGCAGCGCCACCAGATGCACCTCCAGATCGGCCACCTCGTCGAGCTGCAGGTCGAACACGGCGCCGACGCGGGCGAGCAGGGCGGCGAGATCGGCGCGCGCCGCGGTGCCCTGGTAGCCGGCGGCGAGGCGCGCGAGATCGTCGGCCGCGCCGTCCCGCCACCAGGCTTCGAAGCGGGGCCGGAAATGTTCCGCGATGGCCACGGCCTCGCGGGCGTCACGGGGTCGGAGGAGCAGGCGCAGCCGCTCGCCGTAGTCCGCCAGGTCGTCGGCCTGCAGGCTGGCGAGACGGAGCTTTTCGCCGATGTCTACACCCCGGGACTGGAGATACGGGAAGGTGTAGGGGTAGGGTGTGTCGGGTGCCGGCGTCGTGAAGTCCGCGTACAGCCGGTAGCGCTCCTGCAGCCGGCGCCAGGCGGCGAGCCGGCGTTCGTCCCCGGCGCTCCGGTCGAGGCGCTGCCAGAGTTCATCGAACGCCTCCCGGGTGCAGCGGCGATAACCGCTCAGGCAGTCCAGGTGATAGACCAGGTTGGCCACCGGCGAGACGCGCACGCCGAAACCCGGCGCGGCGGCCGCCGGCGCCGCGGCTCCGAATACCAGCAGTGCGGCGGTCAGGATGCCTGCGGCCCTGGTCACCGGCATTCAGTAGTCCAGCTTCTCGACCCGGGCCAGCGTGGCGAGCGACTCTTCCATGAGGGCGCGGGCCCGCGCCGTCATCGCGTGCAGGTAGGCATGCAGCGCCGCATCCTCGGTGTTGCGCGACTCGCACTGGTCGCTGTACACCTCGAAGGCCGTCAGGCTCTGCACGAGATCGGCCAGATGGTGGGGGCATTCGCAGTCGACGTCCGTCTTGACCCCCGCCAGCGTGGCCAGCTGGCCGTCGTCGAAACGCCGCGGCGGCAGCTCCTCGGTGAGTACCGGCACCGCTCCCGCGCCGGTGGCCGCGCGCCGCTCCTCCGAGGGGGGTGCCGGGGCCGTATTGGCCGCTCCGGGGCCGCGCAGCAATGCGTCGACCAGGGTGAGCGCCGACGTGGGTGCCCGGAACAGTTCGAACTGGGCGGCGGCCAGCCGGTTCACGTCCTCGCCGCGGCCGAAGTTGTACAGCACCATGACGCGGCCGGCGCCGCAGAGGTCGCGCAGGTCGGCGATGCGCTCCGCCGTGCGCTCGTCCACCACCGGCACCTCGATCAGGAGCACGTCGGGACGGAGTCGGCGGATGTCGGCGCGGAACCGCCGCGGGTCGCTCTCCAGGCTGATCAGTTCCACCTGCTCCGGCAGCACTCCGCTGCGGCCGAGGCCCTGCAGGGCGAAGCGACCGAGCGCGGCCACCCGGATCGGCTGGTCGGCACGGGCGAGCTGCAGGTCGTTGGCCTGGCGCACTACTTCGTCGCGGCGGGCGCGCAACTCCTCGAGATCGAGATTGGCGATCTGGCCGATGGAGAAGCCCCGGTCCACCAGGATCTTCAGCAGACCCAGCTTCTCGACGTCACGGCGGGAATAGACCCGGCGGCCGCTCTCGGTGCGCTCGGCGATCACCGCGCCGTAGCGCCGCTCCCAGATGCGCAGCGTATGCGTCGATATCCCGGTCAGCCGCGATACCGCGCCGATGGCGTAATCATTGCCGCTGCCATTGCCGCGGCCCGCTTCTGTCTGTGCCATGTCTCTCTCACGTCTACTTTGTGTCTACGGGCAAATTATACACATACTCGTCACCAATGCCACCCGCAGCGGCTCACCGTCCGCTCAGAGTTCGGTTCACCGGTGCTCGCGATCGGCCAGGAAGTCGCTCAGGGCCGCCGCCGTATGAGACGACGCCCGCCGGCGCAGCAGGTCTTCCGGCTTGCCCCGGGCCACCACCCGGCCGCCCTCGTCACCGCCCTCGGGGCCCAGGTCGATGACCCAGTCCGCCTCCGCGATGATGTCGAGGTTGTGTTCGATGATCACCACGCTGTTGCCCGCCTCGACGAGGCGGTGCAGCACCCGGATCAGCTTCTCGACGTCCGCCATGTGCAGACCCACGGTCGGCTCGTCCAGCACGTAGAGGGTGTGGTCCCGGCTGCGGCGCCGGCCGCCGCCGTCGTTATCCGGCAGGTCGGGCCCCGCCTTCGCCAGTTCCGTGACGAGCTTGATGCGCTGGGCCTCGCCGCCGGACAGCGTCGGGCTCGGCTGGCCGAGAGTGAGGTAACCGAGTCCCACCTGCACCAGCAGGTCGAGCGCGTGGTGGATGCGTGGGTGGGCGTGGAAGAACTCGCGCGCTTCCTCGACGCTCATCGCCAGCACCTCGCCGATGCTGCGCTCCCGGTAGCGGATGGCCAGCGTCTCGCGGGAGAAGCGCTGGCCGCCACAGGCCTCGCAGTCCACACGCACGTCCGGCAGGAAATTCATCTCGATGCGCCGCACCCCCTGGCCCTCGCATTCCTCGCAGCGTCCGCCCTTCACGTTGAACGAGAAGCGCGAGGGCCCGTAGCCCCGCATGCGCGCCTCCGGGGTGCGGGCGAACAGCTGCCGGATCTCGTCCCAGAAGCCGATGTAGGTGGCCGGGCAGGAGCGGGGCGTCTTGCCGATGGGGGTCTGGTCCACCTCCAGCACCCGGTCCACCGTCTCCCAGCCGGTCATCTCCGCGCAGCCGGACGGCGCGGGCGCCTTTTTCCGCCGCGAGCGCCGGGCGGCGAGCAGGGCACGGACGCTGTCGTGCAGGATGTCGCGCACCAGCGTGGACTTGCCGCTGCCGGACACGCCGGTCACCGCCACCAGCGCGTGCAGGGGCACGTTAACGGTGAAGCCCTTCAGGTTGTTCAGCTCGGCCCCCGCGATGCGGATCGAGCTCACGTCCCGGCGCCGGGGATTCACCTCCCGGCGCCGCTCCATCAGCGGATGGGCGAGGGGGTGCGCCAGCATCCGCCCGGTCAGCGAGTCCCTGCTGCGCATCATGGCGGCCACCGAGCCTTCGGCCACAACGCGCCCGCCGTGGCTGCCGGCGCCCGGGCCCAGGTCCACCACGTGTTCGGCGGCGCGGATGGTGTCCTCGTCGTGTTCCACCACCACGACCGTATTGCCGCGCGCCTCCAGGCCCTTCAGCGTTTCCAGCAGGCGCCGGTTGTCCCGGGCGTGGAGTCCGATGGTGGGCTCGTCCAGGATGTAGCACACCCCCTGCAGGTTCGAGCCGAGCTGTGAGGCCAGCCGGATCCGCTGGGCTTCCCCGCCGGACAGCGTTGGCGCGGCCCGGTCCAGGGTGAGATAACCGAGGCCGACCTTCTGCAGGAATGCCAGCCGCGCGCAGAGTTCCGACAGCACGTCCCGGGCGAGTTCGGCGTCCCGGCCGGCGAGTTTCAGCGTACGGAACCAGGCCTCGGCCTGTTCCACCGGCAGCGCGGCATAATCTGCGATGCTGCGATCATGGAAACGCACGTTCAGTGCCACCGGGTTAAGGCGTGCGCCGCCACAGGCCGGGCAGGGCTCACGCTCGCTGCCCGCGCCGTCGTCCTCGTCGTCTGCCGTGCGCGCCAGGCCGGTGCCGGCGCAGCGCTCGCACCAGCCCCGGGCCGAGTTGTAGGAGAACAGCCGCGGGTCCGGCTCGTCGAAGCTGCGGCTGCAGGACGGGCAGGCACGACGCGCCGAGAGCAGGGTCTCGCCGTCGTCGGCCACCACGCGCACGATGCCGCCGCCGAGGTCGAGCGCGCGGCCGAGCAGGGCGGCCAGTTCGCCGGCGGCGCCCGGGGCCACCCGGATCTCGCCCACCGGCAGGTCGATGTCGTGCTCGCGGAAGCGGTCGAGCCGCGGCCAGTCGCCGGTGGGCAGGTACTCGCCGTCCACGCGCAGGTGCTCGTGGCCTTTCTTCGCCGCCCACTTCGCGAGATCGGTGTAGTAGCCCTTGCGGGCGACCACCAACGGTGCCAGCAGTGCGATGCGCCGGCCCCGGTGACCGGCGAGCAGGCGGCTGAGCATCTGCTCCTCGCTCTGGGGCTCGATGGCCACGTCGCAGTCGGGGCAGTACTGGGTACCGAGCTTCACGAACAGCAGCCGCAGGAAGTGATACACCTCCGTCATCGTGGCCACGGTGCTCTTGCGCCCGCCGCGGCTGGTGCGCTGCTCGATGGCCACCGTTGGCGGGATGCCGAACACCGCATCCACGTCCGGGCGGCTGGCCGGCTGGACGAACTGCCGGGCATAGGCGTTCAGCGACTCCAGGTAGCGGCGCTGGCCCTCGTTGAACAGGATGTCGAAGGCCACGGTGCTCTTGCCGCTGCCGGAGACGCCGGTGATGACGGTGAAGCGGTCCCGGGGGATGCGGATGTCCACGTTGCGCAGGTTGTGCTCCCGGGCGTGGTGGATGCGGATGTCCCGGTCTCGCCGGGCGGCGGCGGTGCGCGGCTCCGTCTTCGCCGCCGCCGCGCCGGTGCTGCCCCGTTCCCGCCGGTAGGCGGCCAGCGCCCTGCCGGTGTGGTTGCCGCGGCGTTTCGCGAGCGAGTCCGGCGTGCCCTCGAACACGACCTCGCCGCCGCCTTCGCCGCCCTCCGGGCCCAGGTCCACGATCCAGTCGGCGGCGTCGATCACGTCCAGGTTGTGCTCGATCACGATCACCGAGTGGCCGTCGGCGATGAGTTCCTGCAGCGCGTCCAGCAGGGTGGCGATGTCCTGGAAGTGCAGGCCGGTGGTCGGTTCGTCGAACAGGAACAGCTTGCGCTCGCCGGGCGAGCGCCGGCCCCTCGCCTCGGCCAGGTGCGCGGCGAGCTTCAGCCGCTGGGATTCGCCGCCGGACAGGGTCGGCACCGGCTGACCGAGAGCGAGGTAGTCCAGCCCGACGGCGGCCAGCGGCTCCAGGCCGCGCAGCACGGCGGGCTCGTCGGCGAAGAAGTCGATGGCCTCGCGCACCGTCATCTCCAGCACGTCGGCGATGGAGCGGGAGCGCCCGCCGGCGTCACCGCCGATGCGTACCTCCAGCACCTCGGAGCGGTAGCGCCGGCCGTCGCAGGCCGGGCAGCGCAGGTAGACGTCGGAGAGGAACTGCATCTCCACGTGCTCGAAGCCGTTGCCGCCGCACTCCGGGCAGCGGCCGTCGCCCGAGTTGAAGCTGAAGGTGCCCGCCGTGTAGCCCCGCTCCACGGCCAGCGGGGCGTCGGCGAAGAGCTTGCGGATGGGAGCGAGTGCGCCCACGAAGCTGGCCGGGTTCGAGCGGGTGGTCTTGCCGATGGGGGACTGGTCCACCATTACCAGTTCGCCCAGATCCTCGTCGCCCTCGATGGCATCGTGCTCGCCGGGCGCGTCGCCCGCCTTGCCGCGCCTGCGCTGCAGCCCGCGCCACAACACGTCCTCCACCAGGGTGGACTTGCCCGAGCCGCTCACGCCGGTGACGCAGACCAGCCGGCCCAGCGGGAAGGCGGCGTCGACGCCTTTCAGGTTATGGGCCCGGGCGCCGCGCAGCCGCAGTATCGGGGTGTCGGCGCCGACGGGCCGCGCCGCGCGCTCGGCGTTCACCAGCCGCTCGCCGCGCAGATACTGGGCCGTGAGCGAGCGCCGCGAGCGGGCGAGCTGCTTCGCCGTGCCGAAGAACACCACCTCGCCGCCCCGTTCGCCGGGTCCCGGGCCCATGTCCAGAACCCGGTCGGCGGCGCGGATGATCTGCGGGTCGTGCTCGACCACCAGCAGGGAATTGCCGGCGTCGCGCAGGCGGCGCAGCACGCCGTTGATGCGGTCGATGTCCCGCGGGTGCAGGCCGATGGAAGGCTCGTCCAGCACGAACAGCGTATTCACCAGCGAGGTGCCCAGGGCGGTGGTGAGGTTGATGCGCTGGACCTCGCCGCCGGACAGCGTGCGCGACTGGCGGTCCAGGGTGAGATATCCCAGCCCCACCTCCAGCAGGTAGGCGAGGCGGGTGCGGATCTCGGTCAGCAGCAGGTCGGTGGCCTCGTCCAGTGGCGCGGGCAATTCGAGCGCGGCGAAGAAAGCCACCGTGCGCTCGATGGGCAGGCAGGTCAGTGCGTGGATGTTCAGGCCTGGTTCGCCGGACGGTCCCTCGTCATCGCCGAGCCGCCACAGCAGTGCCTCGGGCTTCAGGCGGGCGCCGCCGCAGGCGCTGCAGAGGTCGTAGCTGCGGTAGCGGGACAGCAGCACGCGCACGTGCATGCGGTAGGCGCGGCTCTCCAGCCAGTCGAAGAAGCGGTCCACGCCGTACCACACACCCTCGTCCCAGCTGCCTTCGCCCTCGAACACCCAGCGCCGCTGGGTCTCCGTGAGTGCCTGCCAGGGTACGTCCAGGGGCACGCCGGCGCGCCGGGCGTGCTGCTCGAGGTCGCGCTGGCATTCCCGGTAGCTCTTGCTCTGCCACGGCTTGACCGCGCCCTCGGCGAGGGTGAGCGAGCCGTCGGGCACGACCAGGTCCCGGTCGATGCCCATGGTGCGGCCGAAGCCGCGGCAGGTCTCGCAGGCGCCCACCGGGGAGTTGAACGAGAACAGGCTGGGCAGGGGGTCCCGGTAGGAGAGGTCGCAGTCGGCGCAGTGGAGCTGTTCGGAGAACTGGCGCTGCACGCCGTCGGCGTCGTGGTCGTACACCCGGATGCGGCCGTCGCCGCGGCGCATCGCTGCCTCCACGCTCTCGACGAAGCGGCTGCGGTTGTCGGCGCTCACCCGCAGCCGGTCCGCCACGACGTGCAGGATGCGGCCCTCGGTCTCCTGCACCCGCAGATAGCCCTGGGCCTCGAGGTAACGCCGGATCTCGTCCTCGCTGAAGTTCTCCGGACGCTCCACCGGGAAGGTGATGACGGCCCGATGTCCCGCCCACGCCTCGCCGAGTTCGGCCCACACGGATTCCGGGTGGTCGCGGCGCACCGGTCGGCCGCAGCCGCCGCAGTAAAGCGTGGCGGCACGGGCGTAGAGGAGCTTCAGGTGGTCGTTCAGCTCCGTCATCGTGCCCACGGTGGAGCGCGAGGTGCGCACCGGGTTCGTCTGGTCGATGGCAATCGCCGGCGGTATGCCCTCGATGCGTTCCGCCGCCGGCTTGTCCATACGGTCCAGGAACTGCCGGGCGTACGGGGAGAAGGTCTCCACGTAGCGCCGCTGGCCTTCGGCGTAGACCGTGTCGAAGGCCAGCGACGACTTGCCCGATCCGCTCACGCCGGTGATGACCGTGAGCTCGTTCAGCGGGATCTCGAGATCGAGGTCGCGCAGATTGTTCTGTCGTGCGCCGCGGATGACGATGCTGTCGGCAGCCATGAGCTCCGGTTTCCGGGTGGGCGTGAGGGTCGGGCGCGCCGCGAACACGATGGCGGCCGGCCGGGCCGGCTATGGTAACGCAACCCCGCTTGGACAGGAGCGGGACAGCCGCAGAGACGGCGGGCGGGCGGCAGGGGCCGCCTGACCCGGCCCCCGGCTTTCCTGTATAAAGTGCGCATGGGCGCGTACAGGATCCGGCCGCAACCCCCCGGCAACAACAGCCTCATCCCCACGGTCATTTTCACGCTGCTGGTGGCGAACGGTCTGGCCTTCGCCGCCCAGAACGCCTCGCGGGAGATGTTCGTGACCCTGCTCGGCGGCCTCGCACTCTGGCCGGCGGGCTCCGAGTACTTCGCGCCCTGGCAGGTCGTCACCTACGGCTTCCTCCACGGCGACCTCATGCACCTGCTGTTCAACATGTTCATGCTGTGGATGTTCGGGCGCGACATCGAGCGCTTCTGGGGGCCGCGCTATTTCGTCATCTACTATTTCGTCTGCGTGGTGGGCGCGGGCATCATGCAGCTGCTGGTGGCCATGTTCCAGCCGGAGGTCTATCCGACCATCGGCGCCTCCGGCGGCGTCTTCGGCATCCTGCTGGCCTACGGCCTGATGTTCCCGAACCGCCAGATCATGCTGCTGATCCCGCCGATACCGATGAAGGCGAAGTACCTCGTCATCCTGTTCGGCATCCTGGAACTCATGTACGGCGTCACCGGCATGCAGCCCGGGGTTGCCCATTTCGCCCATCTGGGCGGCATGCTGTTCGGATACCTGCTGATACAATACTGGCGCCGACCGCGCTGAGGCGGGGACAGCAGCGGGTGCAAGGCGTCTGCAGAACAGAATGTTACCGAACGCAACGTACAGACGGGAGCGACCGATGGGAGAGATTCGCAAGGGTATCGTGAAGGCAGTGACCATGGCCGCGTGCGCCGTCGTCCTGGCGGCCTGTGGCGGCGAGGCGCCCCCGCCGGTCGAGCAGCGGCAGGCCTCCGAGCCGGCCGAGACGCAGCAGCCCGCGGCAGGCCCGGCGGCCGGCAGCACGCTGCGGGCCATCGCCCGCATGGAGCCGAAATCCGGTTCGTCCGTGCGCGGGGCGGTCGTCTTCACCGCCTTCGAGGGGCCCATGGTCATGGGCGGCGTGCTGGACGGAGGCGAGCCGGGCACGAACGCCATCCACATCCACGAGATCGGCGACTGCAGTGCGCCGGACGCGACTTCGGCCGGGCCGCACTTCAACCCGGGCGGCGCGCCCCATGGCTCCCCGGACGATCCTGCCGGCGAGCGCCATGCCGGCGACCTCGGCAACATCACCTTCGACGAGCACGGCCAGGCCCGCTTCGACCGGGTGCTGGGTGACGAACTCACCTTCGAGGGCGAGACCGGCATCCTCGGCCGCGCCGTGATCGTGCATGCCCGGCCCGACGACTTCGAGACCCAGCCCACCGGGGCCGCGGGCCCGCGCATCACCTGCGGGGTGATCGAGCTGCTGCAGTGATCCGGGCGCCGCAAGCCCCGGCGGCACTTGCGGCCGTTGCCGCCCTCTGCCTGGGCCTGCTGCCGGCGCTGCCTGCCGCGGCCGGTGACGGGACGCCGTCGGCGAAGGAGATCATCGCCGCCGTGTACGAGGCGAACGGCGGCGACACCTGGCGCCGGCCGCAGACCCTCTACCTGGAGGGCTACGGCATCTTCTGGCCCGACGGCACCGAGACGAGCCGGGTGGTGGCGGACCGCTACCGCATGTGGCGCGAGTATGCGCTCGAGAGCGCCGACGCCCATCTCGCCAACGGCAAGGTCCGCATCGACAGCCAGATGGGCGGGGAGACCATGTTCCAGATCGCGTTCGACGGCGAGACCGCCTACAACGCCGACGGCCCCATCCCGGGCGGCGCGGCGAGTCCCCAGTGGAAGAACTCCTTCGGCTTCGGGATCATCCGCTACGCCCTCGACGAGGGCTTCACGCTGGAACGGCTGCCCGACGACACCGTGGAAGGCCACCCCGCCTGGTTCGTGCGCGTGAGCGACCCGGCAGGCTCGGAGACCATCTTCGGCATCGACAAGGATGACTACGCGGTGCGCATGGTGGGCTTCGATACGCCGAAGGGCTGGCACCGGCGCTACTACTCCGACTTCGTCACCGATGAAGATACCGGGTGGCGCCAGCCGCGCCTGGTGCGTCTGTACTACGACGGCGTGAAGCAGAACGAGATCCACTGGCAGGTATTCCGGGTGAATGCGCCGGTGGCGGACGAGGTGTTCGTGCTGCCGGCCGACGACTGAGGAGCCGGCCAGACCATGGTCCGCCGCATCGCGCTGTACGCCGGGCCCCTCGCCGCCCTCGCCGTATTCCTCCTGCTGCAGTCGCGCGGCGCCTCCACGGACGTGGCCTGGACCGCGGCCGTCACCACGCTCTGCGCCGTGTGGTGGATCTTCGAGCCCATCCCCATCCCCGCCACCTCGCTGGTGCCCATCGCCGTGTTCCCGCTGGTCGGTGTGCTTACGCCGTCCCAGGTGGGCGAGGCCTACGGCAACCCGCTGATCCTGCTGCTGCTGGGCGGCTTCATCCTGTCCACGGCCATGGAGAAGAGCGGCGCCCACCGGCGTATCGCGTTCGGTATGGTGAGCGCCTTCGGCGGGCGCAGCGGCCGTCACCTCGTGTTCGGCTTCATGGCGGCAGCTGCCTTCCTCAGCATGTGGATCTCCAACACGGCGACCACGCTGATGCTGCTGCCCATCGTACTGGCCGTGCTGGAGCGGGTGCAGGACAACCGGCTGAAGGTGAGCCTCCTGCTCGGCGTGGCCTATGCAGCCAGCGTCGGCGGTGTCGGCACGCCCATCGGTACGCCGCCGAATCTGATCTTCATGGAGGTCTATCAGGAGAACACCGGCCAGGAGGTGACATTCTTCGGCTGGATGAGCTGGGCGCTGCCGGTGGTGGCGGTCATGATCCCGCTGACCGCGCTGTGGCTGACCCGGGGCCTGGCCCACGGCCGGGCCATCGAGATGCCGCCGGTGGCTCCCTGGCGCACCGAGGAGGTGCGCACGCTCATCGTGTTCGCCATCACCGCGGTGCTGTGGATGACCCGCCGTGAGCCCTTCGGCGGCTGGAGCGCCTGGCTGCATCTGCCGGGCGCCAACGATGCCAGCGTCGCCCTGCTGGCCGTAGTGGCCATGTTCCTGGTGCCCAACGGCCGCGGCGGGCGGCTGCTCGACTGGGAGACCGCCGTGCGCATCCCCTGGGGTATCCTGATCCTGTTCGGCGCCGGCATCACCATTGCAAAGGCCTTCGTGAGTTCGGGGCTCAGCACCTCGCTGGGGGAGATGGTCGCCGGCCTCGACGCGCTGCCGGTGGTCCTGATGATTCTCCTGACCTGCCTGACCGTGACCTTCCTCACCGAGGTCACCAGCAACACGGCCACCACCACACTGCTCATGCCCATCCTCGCCGCTGCCGCCACCACGGCGGGCTTCGACCATCGCCTCATCATGGTGCCGGCGGCCATGAGCGCGAGTTTCGCCTTCATGCTGCCCGTGGCCACCGGTCCGAACGCGGTGATCTTCAGTTCCGGCGAACTGGCCGTGAAGCAGATGGCGCGGGAAGGCTTCGCCCTGAATCTGGTGGGCGCCGCCGTCGTCACCACGGGCTGTTACCTGCTGTTCGCCTGACCCGCTGCCCGATTGCGGCATTTCCCGGCTCGCCGCTGCCGGGAGCCTGGGTTACCCTCGAAGCAGGGACGCAAGCAGGGAATCCATGGATTTCGGCATATTCGAACCGCTGGCCATCGCGCTCGGGCTGGGCCTGCTGGTCGGCACCCAGCGCGAGCACGATGAGGAACACCGCCGCATCGCCGGCGTACGGACCTTCTCCCTCATCACGCTGGTGGGCGCCGTGTGCGGGATACTCGCGGGCGAATACGGCGGCTGGGTGATCGCCGGCGGCCTGCTCGGCATCACGGCCCTGTTCGTCCTCGCCAACGTCCTGCGGGCGCGGGGAGAGGAGGGCAACGTGAGCCACGTCGGCCTCACGACCGAGGTCGCCGGCCTGCTCATGTTCGGCGTGGGCGCCCTGCTCACCAGCGGCATCCAGGCGCCGGCCGTGGCGCTGGCCGGCGTGGCTGCGGTCCTGCTGCAGTGGAAGGCCAAGCTGCACGGGCTGATCGGCGCCATCGGCGAGCGGGAATTCGCCGCCATGATGCAGTTCGTGCTGGTCGCGCTCGTCATCCTGCCGGTGGTGCCGAATCAGACCATCGGCCCCTACGACGTCCTGAACCCCTTCACCCTGTGGCTGATGGTGACCCTCATCGTTGGCATCAGCCTGGCCGCCTACCTGGCCTACCGCGTGCTGGGCGTGCGCGGCGGCTCCCTCGCCGGCGGCGTGCTCGGCGGACTCATTTCCAGCACGGCGACCACGGTGAGCTACGCCCGCCAGTGCGCCGGCAACCCGGCCGCCGCCCCGGCGGCCGCACTGGTGGTGCTGATCGCCTCCACCATCGTCTACGTGCGGGTGGGCATCGAGCTGGGGGCGGTGGCCCCGGATCTCCTGCGCCAGGGCGCGGCGCCGCTTGCCGTCATGATGGCTTTCATGGCGCTGCTGTGCGTCGGTCTCCTGATGAAGATCGATTCGCGTAACGTCGAACCCCCGAACCTGGAAAACCCGGCGCAGATGCGTACGGCGATCGTGTTCGGCATCCTCTACGCCGTGATTCTGCTGCTGGTGACGGCCGTGCGCGAGGAATTCGGCCAGGACTCTGCCATATACGGCGTCGCTATCGTCTCGGGGCTCACCGACGTGGACGCCCTGACGCTGTCCACCGCCGAGCTGTTCTCCCAGGGGCGGCTGTCCGGCGACGCGGCCTGGCGGGCGATCCTTATCGCCACGCTCTCGAACCTGGCCTTCAAGATTGGCGCGACGGCGGTGCTGGGCGGGCGCCGTCTCGCAGCCTATGCGCTGGCGACGATGGGTGTGTCCATCCTGTTCGGCATCGGCATCGTGCTGCTGTGGCCGGCTCCGGCGGGCTAGACTCAGGACGGCACAGAGTGATCGGCGGCGGCCTCATGCTGGCATCGGCGGCGAGACCTCTTCTCCGCCTGATGCCCGCTCTCGCCGTCCTCGTTGCGCCGCCCGCGATTGGCGAGCATGCGCAGGTCACGAGCACCCAGCTCGGCCCGCGTCCCTTCTACCTGCTGGACGAGATGACGGAGGGGCCGCTAAAGCGTGAACTCGCCGCCTGCGCCGTCGACAGGAACCGCTACGAGCCATCCGACTTCTCCGTCGGTCATCGCGGCGCCCCGCTGCAGTTTCCCGAGCACACGAAGGAGTCCTATCTCGCGGCGGCCCGGATGGGCGCCGGGGTCCTGGAATGCGACGTCACCTTCACCCGCGACCGGGAACTGGTCTGCAGGCACGCCCAGTGCGACCTGCACAGGACGACGAACATCCTGGCGACACCGCTGGCGGCCAGATGCAGCCGGCCGTTCACGCCGGCGGAGTTCGACCCTGAGACCGGCGAGCGCATTGCTCCGGCAAGCGCGCGCTGCTGCGCGAGCGACATCACTGCGGCAGAGTTCAGGACGCTGTCCGGCAAGATGGACGCCTACGACCCCGACGCCCTGACCGTCCAGGAATATCTCGGCGGCACCACCGACTTCCGCACCGAGCTCTACGCCACCGGGGGAACACTGCTCACACACGCCGAGAGCATTGCGCTGTTCCAGTCGCTGGGTCGGCAGTTCGCGCCCGAGCTCAAGGCGCCCGCCGTGCCTATGCCCTTCGAAGGAGACTTCGCCCGCGAGGACTACGCCTTGAAACTCGTCGAAGAGTACCGGGAGGCGGGCATCGACCCGGCCCGGGTCCGGCTGCAGTCGTTCAGTGCCGACGACGTCCGCTTGTGGATCGACCAAGCCCCGGAGTTCGGGCGCCAGGCCATACTGCTGGAAGGGCGCGATCCGGAGGAACTGGCCGCCGGACCCCCGTCCATCGCCGAATTCCGCGCGCTGAAGCGGCGCGGCATCAATTTCGTCGCGCCGCCGATGCAGGTGCTCGTCACGGCCGACGGCGACGGGATGGCGCCCTCCGAGTACGCCCGGCGCGCCCGGGCCGCCGGCCTGGAGCTTCTCAGCTGGACGACGGAGCGTTCGGGCCGCGTGGTGGAGGACATCGTCGCTGCCGGGGGCGCCTTCTACTACGACAGCACGGCTCACGTGCTGCGCAGCGACGGGGACATACTCGAGACCATCCACGTGCTCGCCCGGGAGGTGGGTATCGTCGGGCTGTTCTCCGACTGGCCGGCGACGACGACGTTCTATGCCAACTGCATGGAGGTGCGGCGTCCTCCGGCGGCGGGCGGGCCGGAACGGGACCGGTGACGGCGGCGCGGGGGCCGGACGGACCACGGAGGAGAGGTGGTGGGCCCTCCAGGACTTGAACCTGGGACCTACGGATTATGAGTCCGCTGCTCTAACCAACTGAGCTAAGGGCCCGTCGGGCGGGCCAGTATAGCCACGATGCCGGGTCTCGTCATCACGGTCCGTTCCGCGAACCAGGCCCGCGCCGCCGGCATCGGGCTGTGCCAGAATACTGATATGGACGAATTCCACCAGGCCGTGGCGGAGGTCGTCGACGGCATCGAAGCGGAGATGCGACGCATCGAACTCTGGGACGCCGAGCGTCCGGCGCTGTCCCGCCTGGGCAGCGCCCAGCCGTTCTGCTTCGACACGCTCCGGTTTCACCAGTGGCTGCAATGGCTGTTCCTGCCACGCATGCGGCGGATACTCGCCGCCGACGGTGCCGGCATGCCGTCGGAGAGCGGCATACATGTGTATGCCGAGGAGTGCCTGCGTGACGACCCTCGGGATACCGACGCGCTGCTGGCGCTCATCCGCCGCTTCGACGAACTGATCAGCGCGGGCGATGCCGGGACAGGTACCGCTAGTGTTGCCGCGAGGCACTGAGACGTCATGGCAAGACGACTGCTGAGACTGGCGGCGGCGGGCAGCGTGGCGCTGCTCGTGCTGCCCCGCGCGGAACCGCTCTGGTGGGGCTTCGGGCTGCCGGTGCACTTCCCGTTGCAGATCGCCGCCGGCTGCCTGGTGCTGCTGCCGTTCGCGCTGGCGGCGCGGGAACGGCTGCCGGCTCTGGCCCTTTCCGTCATAGCGGCGGTGTCCCTGTTCCAGGCCCGCGAGCAGCTGCCGCGCTTCGCCGCGGCGGAGGCGGCGGCCACGGACCTCACCGCCGCGGTGCTGAATCTCGACTGGCGCAATCCGGACCTGACGGCGGCGGAGTCCTGGCTCAGGCAGCTCGAGGCCGACCTGGTCGTGCTGCCGGAGTACACGCCGGCGGCCGCCCGACATCTTGCGGGTCTGGCGGACGTCTATCCCTACCGCCTGGAGGAGGCGCGGGAAGAGGCCTGGGGCATTGCGCTCCTGAGCCGCCACCCCATCGCTTCGGGCCGGGTGATCCATCCGGGCGGCATCGACGCGCCGGCGCTGGATGTGGTTCTGGATGCCGACGGCCGGGAACTGCGCGTCCTGGGTATCCATCCCCGCTCACCGATCTCGGCTGCCTACACGGCCGAGCGCAACACCCAGTTGGGCGCCCTGGCCGAGCTCGTGCGCGAGGCTCGCGGTGCCACTCTGGTCTGCGGGGATTTCAACGATACGCCGTTCTCGGCGAGCTACCGCGCCTTCGCGGCGCGCGCCCGCGTGGCCAACGCTGCCGCCGGCCAGGGCTACCCGGCCACTTTCCCGGCCGGTTGGCTGCCGGTCTGGATCCCCATCGACCACTGCGTCTACCGCGGCGGGCTCGTGCCGGTGCGCGTGTGGGCCGGTCCGGACGTGGGTTCCGACCACTATCCGCTGGTTGCGGAGTTCCGCTGGTAGCCGCCGGCGCCGGTATTCCCGGGGCGTCCGCGACGATCCGCAACGAAAAAGGGCGGCAACCTCGCGGATGCCGCCCTCGTCCGGTCTGCCGCCGGCGCCGGCGTCAGTCCTCGATCAGGAAGCTCCGGAGCTGATCGGAACGGCTCGGGTGGCGCAGCTTCCTGAGCGCCTTGGCCTCTATCTGGCGGATGCGCTCACGGGTGACGTCGAACTGTTTGCCGACCTCCTCGAGGGTGTGGTCGGTGTTCATGTCGATGCCGAAGCGCATGCGCAGCACCTTCGCCTCCCGCGGCGTGAGCCCGGCCAGCACCCCGTGGGTGGTCTCCTTCAGACCCTCCGAGGTCGCCGAGTCGATGGGCGATTCCACCGAGGCGTCCTCGATGAAGTCGCCGAGGTGCGAGTCCTCGTCGTCGCCGATGGGCGTCTCCATGGAGATGGGCTCCTTGGCGATCTTCAGCACCTTGCGCACCTTGTCCTCGGGCATCTCCATGCGCTCGGCCAGTTCCTCCGGTGTCGGCTCGCGGCCCATCTCCTGCAGCATCTGCCGGGAGATCCGGTTCAGCTTGTTGATGGTCTCGATCATGTGCACCGGGATGCGGATGGTGCGGGCCTGGTCCGCGATGGAGCGGGTGATGGCCTGGCGGATCCACCAGGTGGCGTAGGTGGAGAACTTGTAGCCGCGGCGGTATTCGAACTTGTCCACCGCCTTCATGAGGCCGATGTTGCCTTCCTGGATGAGGTCCAGGAACTGCAGGCCCCGGTTGGTGTACTTCTTCGCGATGGAGATCACCAGGCGCAGGTTCGCTTCGACCATCTCCTTCTTCGCCCGGCGTGCCCGCGCCTCGCCGATGGACATGGCCCGGTTGATCTCCTTGATCTCGACGATCGAGAGGCCGGTCTCCTCTTCCACCTGCAAGAGCTTGCGCTGGGCACGCAGGATGTCCTCCTTCAGCTTCGACAGCGTCGAGGAATGCTTGCGCTTGGCGCGGATGTGTTTGTCCACCCACTTCAGGTTGGTCTCGTTCTTGGGGAAGCTCGCTATGAAATCCTTGCGCGGCATGCCGGCCTGCCTGACGCAGATCTGCATGACCGCCTTCTCCTGGGAGCGGATGGTCTGGATGGTGTCGCGCAGGATGGTGATCATCGCGTCGAACAGCTTCGGCGAGAGCTTGAGCTCCATCAGCTCGGCGGTCAGGGTCTCCCGGGCCTTCTTCGTCTTCTTGTCCCCGCTGCCATACTTGTCCAGCGCCGTCATCACCCTGATGTGCAGCTTCTCGAGCTTCTTCAGGCGCTTGGCCACCTCCTCTGGGTCGGGTGGCGCATTCGGGTCTTCCTCGTCGTCGGCACGCTGGCCGGGCGTGGGGATCTCGTCCGGCTCGTTCGGGTCGATGAAGCCCACCACCAGGTCCTGCATGCGGGCATTGCCCTCCTGCACAGCCGCATTGACGTCCAGGATGAACTGCACGCTGGGCGGGAAGTGGGAGAGAGAGGCCTTGACCTGGTCCAGGCCCTCCTCGATGCGCTTGGCGATCTGGATCTCGCCTTCCCGGGTGAGCAGCTCCACCGTGCCCATCTCACGCATGTACATGCGCACGGGGTCGGTGGTGCGGCCGAACTCGCTGTCCACCGAGGCCAGCGCGTCGGCCGCCTCCTCGGTGTCGTCGTCGTCGTTCGAGACCGCCGCATCCGACAGCAGCAGGGACTCGGCATCCGGCGCCTTCTCGTGCACCGTGATGCCCATGTCGTTGATCATGTTGACGATATCCTCGATCTGCTCCGGATCGACGATGTCGTTCGGGAGGTGATCGTTCACCTCTGCGTAGGTCAGATAACCCTGTTCCTTGCCCCGCGCGATCAGCAGCTTCAGCTGAGACTGCTTGTCGTTCGGGATCGCGGACGCGCTGTTGCGTTTTTCGCTCACAAACAGAACCTCTGTGCGTGGGTTGGGCAAACCCCTAACTATACTGAATTTTCCGTGATATTTCCATCATCGGATGCGGGCTGCGCCGGCCGGGAGAGCAGCTGTCTCAGCTCCTCCCGTTCCTCGGCCGAGAGCTCACCGCTCCGGCCCTTCTCGCGCAGGAATTCCACCCGGTCGTGCCGGGCGGCCTGGACCAGCTGGCGCACACAGCCCTCGAGCTCGGCCGCCGCGTCGAAATCCGCGTGACCCGCCGTCTCGGCGGCGGCCAGCGCCGCCAGGTGCCGGCCGTGGGGACGGTGCCGCCATCGCTCCAGTATCCCTGCGGTGTTCATATGAGGTTCGGCCTGCAGCGTTTCAAGGAGTTCCACCAGCAGATCGGCTCCCGGGCGGTCCAGGCCTGCCAGCCGCTCGACGTCCACCCCGGACGCCGTGGCCGGATAGTGCAGCAGGAGCGTGATGGCGCGGCGCACCAGGGTGGGCCGGCCGGTCTGCAGCCGCGGGCGGACCGCTCGGCGCTGCTCCGACGGTTTTTCCTCGGGGGCTTCCATCATCCCGGCCAGGCGCTCGCCCGAGAGGCCCACCGTCTCGCCGAGGCGCTCGAGCAGCAGTTCCCGGTAGATGCCGGTCGGGATCTTCGCCACGAGGGGGCGGGCGAGTTCCGCAAGCCGCGCCCGGCCGTCCACGGATTCCAGGTCCACCTGGCCGGCCAGCTCGCTCACGAGGAAATCCGACAGCGGCAACCCCTCGTCCAGGACCGCCTCGAAGGCGGACGCGCCGCGGCCGGAGACCAGGGAATCCGGGTCTTCGCCCTCGGGCAGGAAGGCGAAGTGGATCTGGCGGCCCTCGCGCACCTGGGGCAGGGCGTTCTCGAGCGCGCGCCAGGCGGCCTTGCGGCCGGCCCGGTCGCCGTCGAAGCAGAAGTACACGGCATCGGTCAGGCGGAACAGCCGGGAGAGGTGATCGGCCGTGGTGGCGGTGCCGAGGGTGGCGACGGCATAGCCGATGCCGTGGCGGGCCAGCGCGACCACGTCCATGTAGCCCTCCACCACCACCAGCCGGCGGATGTCGCGCAGGCGCTTCTTCGCCTCGTACAGGCCGTAGAGTTCACGGCCCTTGTGGAACAGCACGGTCTCCGGCGAGTTCAGATATTTGGGCTCCTCGTCGCCGAGCACCCGGCCGCCGAAGCCGATGGTGCGGCCGCGGGCGTCGCGGATGGGAAACATGATGCGGTGGCGGAAGCGATCATAGTAGCCGCCGTTGTCGCGCCGGATCACGAGGCCGGCGGCATGCAGGCGCTCGACGGCCTCGTCGTCGCTGCCGAAGCGCTTCAGCACGTGGTCCCAGCCGGCGGGGGCGAAGCCGATGCGGTAGGCGCGCGCCGTGGCGCCGTCGATGCCGCGCTGCTTCAGGTAGGCCACTGCCTCGTCGCTGTCCCGCAGGCAGTCGACGTAGTACTGCTCCACCGCGGCGGTGAGTTCGAGCAGGCGGTCGAGCTTGCGCACGGGCCGCGCATCCGCCTCGCGGGGCACCTCCAGCCCCATCATGCCCGCCAGCTCCTCGATGGCCTCCACGAACCCGAGATGGTCGTGCTCCATCAAAAAGCCGATGGCGGTGCCGTGGGCGCCGCAGCCGAAGCAGTGGTAGAAGCCCTTGTCCGGGCTCACGGTGAAAGAGGGCGTCTTCTCGCCGTGGAACGGGCAGAGCGCCTTGTATTCCCGGCCGGCCTTCTTCAGCTGGATGCGCGTGCCCAGCACCTCGGCGATATCCGCGCGGGCGATCAGGTCGTCGATGAATTGCTGGGGGATGCGGCCGCTCATGTTGCCCTCAGCCGGAGCTGCCGCCACAGGATAGCCGGGGGGCGGCGCGGACGCGAATGCGCGGACGGAGGATCAGTAAGGGATGGTCCGCAGCAATCCGTGACCGGGTCGGCTCAGCCGGCCAGCCGCGCCTTGACCCGTGCGCTGACGGCGCCCATGTCGGCCCGTCCCTGCGCCTCGTCCTTTATCTTCGCCATGACCTTGCCCATGTCACGCAGCGACTCTGCGCCGGTCTCGGCGATGGCGGCGTCGATGAGTGCCGCCAGCTCGTCGTCGGACAGCGGCTCCGGGAGATACTCCGACAGCACGCCGATCTCGAAGTTCTCCTTCTCGGCCAGGTCGGGGCGGCCGCCGGACTCGTACTGGGCCACGGACTCCCGGCGCTGCTTGACCATCTTCTCGATGGCGGCCAGCACGTCGGCGTCGGTGAGTTCCCTGCGCTCGTCCACCTCCCGCTGCTTGACGGCGGCGAGCGTCATGCGGATGACGCCGAGGCGGTCCCTGTCGCCCGCCTTCATGGCCGTTTTCATGTCGGCCGTGATTCGGTCTTTCAGGCTCATGCCCGGGAGCTAACCGGCGGAGCGCGGGTCAGTAGAGCCGCTTGCGGCGATTCTGCTCCCGGGAGAGCCGCTTCATGTGACGCTTCACGGCGGCGGCCTTCTTGCGCTTGCGCTCCTGGGTGGGCTTTTCGTAGAACTCGCGGCGGCGGAGTTCCGTCAGCACGCCCGCCTTCTCGCAGGCACGCTTGAAACGCCGCAGGGCGGCGTCGAAATATTCGTTCTCTCTGACTTTAACGCTCGGCATAGGTTTTCCGGTCTGTCTGTTCTGGTCTGTCTGTTCTGTCCGTTCTGTTCTGTCCGTTCTGGAGCCGAGCTCGCCCTGTGGGCCGTTCCTGCTCGTCCCTGCTCGACGTTGAACAATGTTGGACAATCCAGCGGCAGCGGACAAAGACCGCCAATTTTACGCTCGGTGCCGGGCGAATGCAAAAGCCTTTTGCCCTGCTCCTGGGGTATTATCCGGCCGCTATGCTGGTACTGGGTATCGAAACGAGCTGCGACGAGACCGGGGTCGCCCTGTACGACACGGAGGCCGGCCTGCTGGAGCAGCGCCTGCACAGCCAGGTGGAGCTGCACGCCCGTTACGGCGGGGTGGTGCCCGAACTCGCCTCCCGTGACCACTCCCGCAGGCTGGTGCCCCTGGTGGAGTCGGTCATGGCCGACGCCGGCATGCAGGCCGGCGACCTGGACGGGGTGGCCTACACCGCCGGGCCGGGGCTGATCGGCGCCCTGATGGTGGGCGCCACCTTCGCGGCCAGCTATGCCGCCGCCGCCGGGCTGCCGGCCGTCCCGGTGCACCACATGGAGGCCCATCTGCTGGCACCCCTGCTCGAGCCCGATCCGCCGGCGTTCCCCTTCGTGGCCCTGCTGGTGTCGGGCGGGCACACACTGCTGGTGGACGTGGCGGGCATCGGCCGGTATTCCGTGCTCGGCACCACGCTGGACGATGCCGCGGGCGAGGCCTTCGACAAGACCGCCAAGCTGCTGGAGCTCGATTACCCGGGCGGGCCCGCGCTCGCCGCACTCGCCGAGCGGGGCGACGCCGCGGCCTTCGACTTTCCCCGGCCGCTCACCCGCCGGCCGGGGCTGGATTTCAGTTTCTCGGGCCTGAAGACCGCCGTGCTGGTCGAGGTACGCCGGCTGCGCGAGGCCGGCGCGTGGGACGAGCAGGCGCGGGCGGACATCGCCGCGTCTTTCGAGGCCGCCGTGGTGGAGACGCTGGTGCTGAAGGCCCGCCGCGCGCTGGAGCAGACCGGCCGGGAGCGGCTGGTGGTGGCGGGCGGCGTCGGCGCCAACCGGCGGCTGCGCGAGGCGCTGGTGACGGAGGTGGACATCCGGCGTGGCAGGGCCTTCTTCCCGCGGCCGGCGTTCTGCACGGACAACGGCGCGATGATCGCACTGGCCGGCGCGCTGCGACTCGCCGCGGCCGAACAGGAGCCGCGTATCCTGGCGCGGGCCCGCTGGTCGCTGGAAGAGCTGCCGGCGGTGGCCGCCTGAGCGGAGGAGCCATGGATATCATCTTTCTGCGCGACCTGCGCATCGACACTGTGGTGGGCATCTGGGACTGGGAGCGGCGCATCCGCCAGACCGTCAGCATCGACCTCGAGATGGCCGCCGACATCGCCCGGGCGGCGGCGACGGACAGCATCGAGGACACGCTCAATTACAAGAAGGTCGCGAAGCGCCTGATCGCCTACGTCCAGGACTCGGAGTTCCAGCTCGTGGAGACCATGGCCGAGCGCATCGCGGAGATCGTGCTGGGGGAATTCGATGTGCCCTGGGTCCGCGTCAGCGTGAACAAGCCGGGCGCCATCCGGGGCTCCCGGGACGTGGGCGTACGCATCGAGCGCGGCGTGAGGCCCGACTGAGATGGCCCGGGTCTTCGTCAGCGTCGGCAGCAACATCGAGCCCGAGGAGAACCTGCGGCTCGCCTGCGGCGAACTCGAGCGGCGCTTCGGCGGGCTCGAGGTCTCCTCCGTCTACCGCAATGCGCCGGTTGGCTTCGCCGGCGACGACTTCCTGAACCTGGTCGCGGAATTCGAGACCGAACGCAGCCCGGAGGCGCTGGTCGCCGAGCTCGAGGAGATCCACGAGCTGGCCGGCCGGCAGCGGGGCGGCGAGCGCTTCGGTCCGCGGACGCTGGACCTGGACCTGCTGCTCTACGACGACCTGGTCACGGACGGCCCCGCGCTCAGCCTGCCGCGGGACGACGTGCTGAAATACGATTTCGTGCTCGGCCCGCTGGCGGAACTGGCGCCCGATCTGGTCCATCCGGTGGAGGGTCGCAGCCTGGCCGAGCTGTGGCGGGACTTCGAGGACGGCGGCCGGCGGCTCACCGTGGAGGACGTCGAGGTGGAGGCCGGGCGTGCGTGAGGCCCTCGCAAATGACGGCCGGCGGGGATAGATTGGCAATCCTGAAGGTCGTACACCGGACACGGACACGGGAGGTGAGAGGGATGAGGAAGATCGCAACCCTGTGCGCCGCGGCACTGCTGACCGCCTGCGGCGGCGGCGGTGGCGGTGGCGGCGGCAGCACCACGCCGCCGGTAACCGGCGGCACCGACTGCAGCGAGACCGCCATAAAGGAATTCGTGCTGGAGCGTATGCAGGACGTCTATCTCTGGGCGGATCGTCTGCCGCAGGACATCGATATCGCCGAATTCGATACGGCGGAGTCGCTGCTTGCCGAACTCAGGTCATTCAGTCCTGCCGGTGAAGACGGCCTGCCCGTGGACCGATTCAGCTTCATCGGCTCGGCCACGCAGGATGCCGAGTTCTTCGGCGAGGGCAAGTTTGCCGGCTTCGGCTTCTCCAGCCGCTTCGAAGCCGAGAACGACCTCAGATTTACCCGGGTCTTCGCCGACAGCCCCGCGGGACGAGCCGGTTTCGAGCGCGGCCAGAGGATACTGGAGATCGACGGGCGTACCATCGCGGAGATACAGGCTGCCGAAGGCGTCAACGCGGCGTTCGGTCCGTCGGAAGTGGGCGTCACCCGGTTGTTCCGGATCCGTGAGCTGGACGGTACCGAGTTCGAAGTGAGTGTGAGCAAGGACGTGGTGACGATCGACCCGGTGCCGCAGCGTCGGATCATCGAAACGAATGCCCTGCGGGCGGGATACATGGAGATGTCCCAGTTCATCAGCACCGCCGAGGGCGCCGGCGGCCCTCTGGACCTGGCCTTCCAGGAGTTCGAGGACGCTGCCGTCACCGATGTCATCCTGGACTTGCGTTACAACGGAGGCGGGCTGGTTCGTACGGCGGAATTGCTCGGCGACTATCTGGGCTGGGGGGCCGCCCCCGGCGATGTCTTCTCGCGCACGCTCTTCAATGCCGCGAATGCGTCGCGGAATGACGAGGAGTTCTTCGAGTTCGTCGCCGCCGCGCCGGTTCTCTCCCGCATCGTGTTCATTGCCACCGGCGGGACGGCTTCGGCCAGTGAGCTCGTCATCAATGGCCTCGCACCGCACGTACAGGTGGATATCGTCGGCGCGGATACTTTCGGCAAACCGGTGGGCCAGACCGGCGAGGTGCTGGACGAGTGCGACCTGATCCTGCGGCCGGTGGCGTTCGAGACGGTCAATGCGCTGGATGAGGGCGGCTTCTTCGACGGCCTTCCCGTCGACTGCCCGGCGGCGGATGACATCCGGTTCCCGATAGGCGCCTCCGATGACCCGTCGCTGCAGGCGGCCCTGAACCTGCTGCTGACAGGCAGCTGCCCCGCGACAGCCGCAGCCGAGAAGCCGGCCGCTCCGCGATACGCGTATCCGTCCGAGCCGGCGCCGCCCTGGCGCAGCCTGGAGGGCGTATTCTGATCCCGGCTACCAGCCCAGGCTGCGGCCGCCGTCCACGGCGATGATCTGGCCGGTGACGTAGGTGGCGTCGCGCACCAGGTAGAGCACGCAGCCGGCGATATCCGCCGGCGAGCCGGTGCGCTTGAGCGCGGTCTGGCCGATGATGTTGTCCTTCACCGATTCGGCCATGTCCTCGTCCTCGGGCCACAGGATGGCACCCGGCGAGACGCCGTTGACGCGCACGTCGGGGCCGAGGTCCTTGGCCAGGGAGCGGGTCAGCATGGCGAGGCCGGCCTTGGCCGGCCCGTAGACGGGATGGTCGCGTAGCGGACGTCGCGCATGGATGTCCACCAGGTTCACGATCACGCCGCCGGCCTCGCGCAGGTGCGGCGCCGCCGCCTGGGACAGGAACAGCGGGGCCTTCAGGTTGGTGCCGACCAGGTCGTCCCAGTGCTCCGGCGTGATCGTGCCCACGGGCGTGGGATAGAAGGTGGAGGCATTGTTCACGAGGACGTCCAGCCGCCCGGTGCGGGCCACGACCCGCTCCACCAGGGAGTCCCGGGCCACGTCGTCCAGCAGGTCGGCGGCGAAGGCGGCGGCCGAGCCCGGCCGTGCCGCCTCGAGTTCCGCCACCAGCGCTTCGGCGGGGCCGGCCGAGCTGCGATAATGCACCGCGATATTCGCCCCGGCCCGGTGCAGCGTGCGCGCGATCTCCGCGCCGATGCGCTTCGCGCCGCCGGTGATCAATACCCAGCGGGAAGCGAGAGGATCGAGATTGTCGTGTTCGCCCATGCCGGCCGCCTTCCGTCCGTTTGCCCGAGCGCCTGTGTTTCGGCTCCGGCAGTGATACGGATTCGCCGGGGATGATGCAAGTCCGCGGCGCCGGCCAGGACACCCTGCCGGCCCCCGGGGCCGATGCCCGTGCCCACTCGGAACGGCTCGTGGCACTGATCCGTGAGCACGTCGGTGCCGCCGGCGGCGCGCTGGGCTTCGCCGACTACATGAACCTGGCGCTGTATGCCCCCGGCCTGGGCTATTACTCGGCGGGCACGCGCAAGTTCGGCCCGGCGGGCGACTTCGTCACCGCGCCGGAGGTAAGCCCGCTGTTCTCCCGCGTCCTGGCCCGCCAGCTCGCGGGCTTGCTCGAGTCCCTGGACGGCGGCGACATCCTGGAGCTCGGTGCCGGCAGCGGCGCCATGGCGGCGGAGATCCTGGCGGCGCTGGATGCCGCGGACGCGCTGCCGCAGCGCTACCTGATCCTGGAGGTTAGCGCCGAGCTGCGCGCCCGTCAGCGCGGGCGCATCGCGGAGCGGGTGCCGGGGCTGGCCGACCGGGTGCGCTGGCTGGATACGCTGCCGGCCGAGCCGCTGCGGGGCGCCGTGATCGGCAACGAGGTGGCGGACGCGCTGCCGGTCGAGCGGTTCCGCCGCGAGGCGGACGGCGTGAGCCGCATGGTGGTGACCGCGACGGCGGACGACCTCGCACTCGACTGGGCGCCCGCGCCGTCGGCACTGACGGATGCGGTTACCGCGCTGGAGACCCGGCTGGGGCGGCGCTTCGCGCCGGGCTACGTCTCGGAGGTGTCGCTGGGCCTGCCCGGCTGGATGAGCGATGTGGCCGGTGCGCTCGGCGAGGGCTTCCTGCTGCTCGCCGACTACGGCTTCGGCGAGTCGGAGTACTACGCGCCGGAGCGCAACGGCGGCACCTTCCGCTGTCATTACCGGCATCGCGCCCACGATGACGCACTGTTCTGGCCCGGGCTGCAGGATCTCACGGCCTGGGTGGACTTCAGTGCGCTGGCGCGGAGCGGGGTGGCCGCCGGGCTGGAACTCGCCGGCTACACGACCCAGGCCCACTTCCTGATCGCCGGCGGGCTGGAGGCCGAACTCGCCGGCTTCGAGTCGCTGGACGAGCGCCGGCGGCTGTCGTTGTCTGCCGAAGTCAAAACCCTTACATTGCCCGGCGAGATGGGCGAGGCATTCAGATTCATCGGTTTCAGCCGGGCGGGCGACCCGCCGCTGCCGCGGCCCCCGGGTTTCGCGCTGAGCGATCTCAGGCGCACGTTGTGAGCCCACTGCCGTGACCTGGTGGCAGTCGGTCGTGCTCGCCCTGCTGCAGGGCCTGACCGAGTTCCTCCCCATCTCCAGCTCCGGCCATCTCGTGCTGGTGCCGGTGCTCGCCGGCTGGCAGGACCAGGGCCTGGCCTTCGACGTCGCGGTGCATTTCGGCACCCTGGCGGCGGTGCTGATCTACTTCCGCCACGATCTCCTGGCCATGGCCGGCGGCTGGTTGCGCCACGTCGGCGGCCGCGGCCCGTCGCCGGAATCCCGGCTCGCCTGGGCAGTGATCGTGGGTACGCTGCCCCTCGTCCTCGCCGGCTTCGCGGGGCACGACTGGATCGAGGCCAACCTGCGCTCGGCCCTGGTCATTGCCGCCACCACCGGCGGTTTCGGCGTCGCGCTGTGGCTGGCGGATGCCTTCGGCGGCCAGCGCCGCACCGAGGACAGCCTGCGCCCGACGGATGCCCTGCTTATCGGGCTGGCGCAGGTGCTCGCGCTCGTCCCCGGGACGTCGCGTTCGGGCATTACCATGACGGCGGCGATGGCGCTGGGGCTCACCCGCAGCGCTGCGGCCCGATTCTCGTTTCTGCTGTCCGTGCCCGCCATCCTGGCGGCCACCGGCCTCGAGACCTGGAATCTCGTCGGCTCGCCGGACCCGGTCCGCTGGGACATCCTGGCCGGCGCCACCGCCATCTCCGCCGTGACCGCCTACCTGGCGATCCGGCTGTTCCTCGGCTTCATCGAACGCATCGGCATGTGGCCGTTCGCGGCGTACCGGCTGGTACTGGCGGGCGTGATCCTCTGGCTGGTGGTCTAGGGCGGCTCCCGGACGGCTCCATGACGTCTCGGGGATGGCTCCGGGGTGTCAGCCGGCGTCCCGGGGGAGGGCCTCGCGCAGCGCGCCGATGCGCGCTTCCCGGATGGCCCGGCCGATCGCGGGACCGTCCAGGTTCTGGCCGGCGACGTCGTCGGCCGACACCGCGGCCGCCGCGTTCAGTGCCGTCCTCAGCCGGTCGGCCTGGGGATAGGGACGGTCCTCCAGGCCGGTGCGGCCGCGGGCGTCGGCCTCGCAGGCGAGCAGGAACTCCCCGAAGCGCTCCGGCCGCCGGAAGGCGTCGGCCGCCTCGAGCAGCTTCATGATCGTGGACGGCCTGAGTTCGCCGGCGCGATGGCAGAGGCCGTGATACTCGGCCACGAGCAGGGCGAGGTCGCGGCAGGCCTTCGGCACGGGCACCCGCTCGCACAGTCGGCCGATCAGCCGTACGCTGCGCCGCTCGTGGCCCCGGTGGCTGGGCCATTCCGACTCCGGCGTCTCGCCCTTGCCGAGGTCGTGGGTGAGGGCGGCGAAGCGCACCGCGAGGGACGGCGACAGCCGCGCCGCCTGCTCGACGGCCAGCAGCGTGTGCAGTCCCGTGTCCACTTCCGGGTGCCACCTTTCCGGCTGGGGCACGCCGAACAGCGCGTCGAGTTCCGGGAACAGGACCTCCAGTGCGCCGCAGACGTGGAGGATGTGGAAATAGACGGCCGGCCGTGGACCCCCCAGGGCGTTGGCCGTCTCCTGCCACACCCGCTCCGGCGTGAGATGCTCCAGCTCGCCGGACTGCGACAGCTCCGCCATGAGGCCGAGGGTCTCGCCCGCCAGGGTGAAGCCCAGGTCGGTGAAACGCGCTGTGAAACGGGCGGCGCGCAGCACCCGCAGCGGGTCCTCCGAGAATGCCGGCGAGACATGGCGGAGGATGCGTTCCTCCAGGTCCTGCCGGCCGCCCCAGGGGTCGATGATCCTGCCGTCGGGGGACTCGGCCATGGCATTGACGGTGAGGTCGCGCCGGCGGAGATCGTCCTCCAGCGTGACCCCGGGCGAGGTATCGAACTCGAAGCCGTGATAGCCGTGGCCCGACTTGCGCTCGCTGCGCGCGAGTGCATACTCCTCGCCGGTGTCCGGGTGCAGGAAGACGGGAAAATCCCTGCCGACCCGGCGGTAGCCGCGCTCGATCATCTCCTCGGGGGTGGCGCCGACCACGACCCAGTCCCGCTCCCTGACCGGCAGTCCGAGCAGGCGGTCACGGACTGCTCCGCCGACGAGGTAGACTTCCATCGGCGCATTCTAACTTGAAGTCGCGTATGGTCCGCAAATCCCTCATTCGCGCGAGTCTGGTGGCGATCCTCGTGGTTTTCTCGAGTGGTCTTGCCGGCTGCTATTACCTGCAGGCCGCCCGCGGCCAGCTGGAGATCGTGCGCAAGCGCACGCCCATCGCCGAGGTGGTGGCCGACCCCGCCACCCCCGCGTCGCTGCGCCGGCGACTGGAACTCGTGGGCTCGGCCCGGGACTTCGCCGTCGACCGGCTGGACCTGCCTGACAACGGCAGCTACCGCAGCTATGCCGACCTCGGCCGCGACTTCGTGGTCTGGAACGTCTTCGCGGCCCCCGAGTTCTCGGTGGAGCCGAAGCGCTGGTGCTTCCCGGTGGCCGGCTGCGTCGCCTACCGGGGCTACTTCGCCCGGGAGGCGGCCGAGGCGGAGGCGGCACGGCTGGCCGCGGACGGTTACGACACCCACGTGGCCGGGGTCGCCGCCTATTCCACGCTGGGGCGTTTCGAGGACCCGGTGCTGAATACCATGCTGGGCTGGTCCGATCTCGCGCTGGTGGAGACGCTGTTCCACGAACTGGCTCACCAGCGCCTGTACGTACAGGACGATACCGAGTTCAACGAGTCCTTCGCCACCGTCGTGGGCCGCACGGGCGTGCGCCGCTGGCTGGATTTCCGCGGCGACACGCAAGGGCTTGCGGAACTCGAGCGCCGCATCGCGTGGCAACGCGAGTGGATGGCTGAGGTGCTGGCCCTGCGCGAGCGGCTGGAGGCGCTGTATGCGAGCGGACGGCCGCCGGCCGAGATGCGCGCGGAGAAGTCCCGCCTGTTCGCCGAGCTGGCCGACTCGCCGATTGCGCCCACGCGGGTGCCCGGCGATAACGCCGCGCTGGTACCGGCCATGGCCTATCACGGCCTGGTGCCGGAGTTCACGGGCCTGCTGGAGGACTGCGGCGGTTCCCTCGGCTGCTTCTACGAACGTACGGCCGCTCTGGGCGAGCTGGAGCCCGCCGTGCGGCGTGAGCGCCTCGCTGCCTACCGCTGAGTGAGGCGCCCGGCTTCCTTTCGGTAGCGGGAGTAGCGGGCGTTGCGCCCGGCCTTACCGATGTAGAGCGGCATCGCGCTTTCCAGCGAGCGGGGCCGGATGCCGAAGTGGGCGAAGCCGTCGCTGTCGCACACGCTGGGCACCGTCAGGGAAAGATAGTTGTCCCGGGACAGCGGCTTGCCCGGCACGTACTCGAAGAGGTTCGCCTGCAGCCGCGACGCCCACTCCGGCAGACCGATGATCAGGCGGCGGATCTCCAGGGTCGCGCAGATCAGCTCCACCAGCTCGCGCAGCGTATAGGTCTTCGGCCCGCACAGCTCGTAGCGCCGGGATTCGGTCTCCGGGTCGTCCAGCGACAGGGCGAATGCCTCGGCGACGTCGTCCACCGAGACCGGCCCGAAGCGGGAGTCGGGCATCGCCAGCGGCAGCACGGGGAGGAACTTCAGCAGGCCGGCGAAAGTGTTCACGAAGCCGTCGTCCGGGCCGAAGATGACCGAGGGCTGGAAGATCGTCCAGGCCAGGTCGTCGCCGCTGTCGCGCTCGATGATCTGCTCGGCCTCGCCTTTGGTGCGCAGGTAGTGGCTCGGCCCCTCCGGGTTCGCCTTCAGCGCGCTCATCTGCAGCAGCCGGCCTACGCCGCTCGAGCGGCAGGCCGCCACCACCTGGCGGGTGAGTTCCCGGTGCGCCCGGTCGAAGCCCCGGCCGCTGTGGCCGCTCTCGTTCAGGATACCGACCAGGTTGATCACCGTGTCCTGGCCGCGGAACAGCCGTTCCAGGGTGGCCGGGTCGTGCACGTCCGCGGCGACCACGGTGACGGTGGGCAGCACTTTCAGGTGCCTGCCGTTCTCCACGTTGCGGGTGGGGACCAGCACCCGGTGCTGGTCGGCCGCGAGGCGTTCGACGATCTCGGTGCCGACGAAGCCGGTACCGCCCAGTATGCAGATACTGTGGCTCATGGTGTGGTGTCCTCGGCCAGCGCCAGCCGCTCGCCGGTGGGCGCAACGGGGCGATGCAGCGCCGAGAGCCGGAGCTCCCGGCCGGTAAGGCGCCAGCTGAATATGCTGTCCGCCGTCAGCACCCGCTTGACGTAGCTGCGGGTCTCGGCGAACGGGATGGTCTCGATCCAGATGTCCGCCGGCAGCGCGTCCCCGTCCGGCAGCCAGCGCTCCACCCGATGGGGCCCGGCATTGTAGGCGGCCGTGGCGAGCACCGGGTTGGCGCCGAAGCGCTCGTAGACCTCGGCCAGGTAGCGGGTGCCCAGCTGTATGTTGGCCGGCGGGTCGATCAGCGTGGCGTAGCCGCGCCAGCGCAGCCGCTCGCGCCGGGCCGTGCCGCGGCCGGTGCCCGGCATGAGCTGCATCACGCCGATGGCGCCGGCCGACGAGCGGATGTCCGCCATGAACAGGCTCTCGCTGCGGGCGATGCCGTACGCCCACGCCTCGCGGATGTCGGCTGCCGCCGCGTGGGTTCGGAAATACTCCCGCCAGGGCAGCGGATAGCGCAGCGCCAGGTCGTCGTAGCGGCCCGCTTTCGCCGCCGTAGCAATGGCCCGGGAGTGCCAGCCCCAGCGGTGGGCCAGCAGCGCGGCCTGGGCGAGGCGGCGGCTGTCGAGCCCGGCGACGGCGTCGTTCCACTCGCCGCGTCCCAGGCTCTCCAGCCCCACGTGGAACAGTTCGCCGGCCCGGTGGATGGCGGGGTGCCGGGCCAGCGCGGCGATGGCGGCCTCGTCGGCGGCCAGGGGTTCGTGGCCGAGCGCATAGGGCCTGTCCAGGGCGTCGGCTGCCAGGAAGCCGTGATAGCTGCGTTCCGTGGCAAGCGCCGTGAAGAGGGCGTCGGCGGCCGCCCGGTCGCCGGTGGCGGCGAGCGCCCGCGCGCGCCAGTAGCGCCAGATTGCCTCGTCGGCCATGTCGGCCGGCATGGCCGCCACGGCGGCCAGTACGTCCGGCCAGTCTTCGCGGCGCAGGGCGTCCCGGGTGCGCCATGCAAGCACGTCCTCGTCCGCCAGGTGAGCAGGTACCGCCTTCAGCAGGCCGGGCGCCGCCGGTTCCCGCCGCAATGCGGCGCGGATGCCGATGTAGCCGGCCACCTCCCAGCGCTGGCGGCCGGAGACGCCCAGCGAGGGCGCCAGGCGACGCCAGAGTTCCGCCGCATAGGCGGGATCACGGCGGGCCAGTGCCTGCACGCCCCAGAGTATGCGGGCACGGGTCGCCCCGTCCGCGGCGCCCGGGTCCAGGCGCACCAGTTCCCCGGCGGGGTCGTTCTGCATTGCCAGCCAGGCGGCTGCTTCCTGCTGCGCGGCGTCGTCCAGCTGCCGGGCGAGGTAGCGGGCGAGGCGGAACTCCCGCGCGTCGATGGCGAGTTCAAATCGCTGCCGGTAGCGCTCCGCGTCCAGCAGGCCTGCGCTGCGCATGTCGTCGAACACCGGGTCGCACTCGCGGGGCTGGCTGCGGCCCACCAGCCACAGGCGCTCGACGTCTTCGTCGCCGTAGCGATGTCCGGGCTCGGCCAGCCGCCTGGCCCGTGCCGCCTGGCAGTCGAGCCGGGTAATGCCGGCATCGGCATAGCGCGCGGCGTACAGGGTCAGGAAGCGGGGCCAGTCGTCCCGGCGCGCCAGTTCGCGGATCCAGCCATAGGCGAGCCGGCGGGCCGGCGGCAGGTGCGCGTATTCGCGCAGGAAGCCCTCCACGGTCTCCGCCTCCGCACGCCGGATGGTCGCCTGCAGCCAGGCCGCCCGCAGGTCGGGCCAGAGCGCGTAGTCGGACAGCTCGGCCGCCGCCGCGCGGGCCGGCTCCCAGTTGCCCTCCCGCGCCTCGGCGTAGACGGCGGCGAACAGCTGCCGCCGGTCGTCGCTGCCGTCGTCGGCGGCCTGCAGCGCCGGGGCCGGCGCGACCGACAGTGCCGCCAGCACGGACAGGGCGGTGATGGCGGGCAGGAAGCGCGAGCGTGTGTGCCGACGGTGCATGGGCAGAACATACTGAGCGGCCCCGACGGTGGCAAGGTGAATGAGTTCGTCGTATTCGATCGGCTCGTCCCGGCCGGGGCCATAGCCGGGCCATACCCGGCCCATTGGCCATGTCCGCGGCCAATGCCGGCAGGGCGGCGCGGGCTGGCTGCTGCCTCGGAGGCGTCGCCGACGCCAGAAAAAAGGCCGGCCCGCAGGGGCTGCGGGCCGGCCTGGTCACGGGGCGCTGCGGTCTAGCGTATCTGCAGCAGCAGCACGCGTTCGCCGCGGATCACCTTCAGGAAGAGGATGCGACTGTCACCGATCGCCTCGCGCAGCTCCGCCATGTTGGTCACGGCGCTGCGGTTGACCTCGGTGATGACGTCGCCGGGCCTGAGGCCGCGCTGGGCGGCCGGACTGCCGGCCTCCACCGAGACCACCTCGACGCCGCTGGAGCCGGGCCCGGTGGCGGGCGCGAATTCGGCACCCTCGAGGCCCGGGTGCAGGTCGGCACCCGCACTGCTCATCATGGCGTTGCGGTCGTCCAGCATGGCCGTCACGGTCCGCTCCCGGCCGTCGCGCAGCAGGCGGATCTCCACTTCCTCGCCGGCGCGCAGCAGGCCGATGGTGTTGCGCAGCTCCGTGCCGCTGGCGATCTTCTCGCCGTTCGCCTCCACGATGATGTCGTCCACTTCGATGCCGGCTTGCTCGGCGGCGGAGCCGGGGTTCACCGACTGGACCAGCGCGCCGCGCACGTCATCCAGCCCGAGCGCATCGGCCGTTTCCTCGTCCACCGTGCTGATCTGCACGCCGAGCAGGCCTCGCCGCACCTCGCCGAAATCCAGGATCTGGCGCATGATGGCGTTGGCCATGTTCGAGGGCACGGCGAAGCCGATACCCACGTTGCCGCCGCTGCGGGAGATGATGGCCGAGTTGATGCCGACGAGTTCGCCGCGCAGGTTCACTAGCGCGCCGCCGGAGTTACCCGGGTTGATGGAGGCGTCGGTCTGGATGAAATCCTCGTAGCCGTCCGGATTCAGGCCGAAGCGCCCCAGCGCGCTCACGATGCCCGAGGTCACCGTGTGCTGCAGGCCGAAGGGATTGCCGATGGCGATGACGAAATCGCCCACCTCGAGCACGTCGGAGTCGCCGATGGGCAGTTCCACCAGCCCGTCTTCCTCGACCTTCAGCACGGCGATGTCCGTGCCCGGGTCGGAACCGATGATCTCGGCTTCCAGCGTGCGGTCGTTGAACAGCGTGATCTCGATGTCGTCGGCACCGTCCACCACGTGGTGGTTGGTGATGATGTAACCGTTGTCCGCGTCCACGATGACGCCCGAGCCTGCGCTCTGCATCCGGCGCTCCCGGGGCTGCTCGTCGGGCAGGCCGAAGAAGCGGCGGAAGGGGTCGTTGTTGTGGAAGGGCGTGCGCATCTCCACGGTGGCGCTCACCCGGATGTTCACGACCGCCGGGGAGACCTGCTCGACGAGGGGTGCGAGACTGGGTGTCTCCTCGCCGCCGAACAGCTGGGGCAGGGCGGCCGACGCGGTGCCGGACAGTCCGACCGCGAGCACGAGGGTTGCCAGAACGGTTCGTCTCAACATGCGATGAATTCCTCTTGGCGAAATGAATGTCCCTGGCCGTCGCCGCCAGTGCGATGCTCGGCCGGACCTGCCGGGACCGGATCTCCCGGATCCATCATGAACGAAGGTTCACGAAGGGGCCAGCTCAGCAAAGACAACGGCGGAGACCGGTTGGTTCCGGTCTCCGCCGTCAACCGGGACAGCCCCGCAGCGGGCGCCGTCCCGGGTCAGCCGCTGCCGTTACTCGACGCTGACGTCGATGCGGCGGGGCATTACCTTGGGCTGCTTCGGAATCACGATCTCGAGCACGCCGTGGGCGCTCTTCGCCGTGATGCCTTCGGCGTCCGCGGTCTCGGGCAGCGTGAAGCGACGGAAGAAGCTGCCGCTGACGCGCTCGACGCGGCGATACCCGTTGGTCTCGTCCCGGTCGGTGAACTCCCGCCGGCCGCTCAGGGTGAGCACGCCGTTTTCCATGCTCACCTCGATGTCCTTCGGGTCGACGCCCGGTACATCGGCGGTGAGGACGAAGCGCTCGGATTCCTCGCTGATATCGACGGCCGGGATCCAGTCCGCCACCGCGGACGAGCTCTCCGGGTCGGCCGGCATGCGGCCTGCCATCAGCTTGTCGAGATCACGGTGGAGCCGGTTCACCAGGCTCCAGGGTTCGTAGGTTACAAGGCTCATTTTCGACCTCCTCTGCGTTTCTCGAGCGGCTCTCCCGCTCCTGTTCGATGAGGCCGAAATGCGGACCGGCTTGCGGCTTTTCAAGGGGGTTTTGCCGCCCGACGGTGGCGTGCGGCCGGCTGCGGGCCCCGCCGGAGGCCCGCACAAGATATTGTGTCACTAATATGACACCCGGCCGTGCATAAAATGCCCATGTTTTAAAGCATAATTTCCGCTTGTTTTGTTAAGATATTGTTTTAGAATGGATTTTTATCGGCAAAAAGTTTCCGATTTTCCCTTGACAGCGGCCCCTCACGATCATAATCTAGTGGCTCGCAGGCACAACATCTTGTGTCTCGCAGAAAAAGCACAAACCTTGCTCAAGGGCAGGTGCCCGGCTCTCTCGTGCCGGATACCTGGGGGTTCTTATGCGGTGATCTGGCCGCCGCATTTGACAGAATACAACGCCGTTCAGGCTCCTGGCCGACGGCCCGGATTTTTGGGGGTTCTCGCACGATGAAACCGGCAGCGATAGTGGCACCGACGGCCGTCTCGGAGATTGCATTCCAGGACGCGTCCATCGATATCTGGGATTCCAAGTACAGGCTGAAGGCCAAGAACGGCACGGAGATCGATGCCTCTGTCGATGCCACCTATCAGCGGGTGGCCCGCGCGCTGGCGGACGTGGAGCCTGCCGATCGCCGGGAGCACTGGTACGAGCGCTTCGTATGGGCGCTGCGCAGCGGCGCCATCCCGGCCGGGCGCATCATGTCCAATGCGGGCGCCCAGGCGCACAAGCCGGCGACCTCCACCATCAACTGCACGGTGTCGGGCACCATAGTGGATTCGATGGACGACATCCTGAACAAGGTGCACGAGGCCGGCCTGACGCTGAAGGCGGGCTGCGGTATCGGCTACGAGTTCTCCACGCTGCGGCCGAAGGGCGCGTACGTGACCGGCGCCGGGGCCTACACCTCCGGCCCGCTGTCGTTCATGGATATCTACGACAAGATGTGCTTCACGGTGTCCTCGGCGGGCGGCCGCCGCGGGGCGCAGATGGGTACCTTCGACGTGGGTCATCCGGACGTCATGGATTTCGTCCGCGCCAAGCGCGAGAACGGCCGCCTGCGCCAGTTCAACCTGTCGCTGCTGATCACCGACGAGTTCATGCAGGCGGTGAAGAGCGGCGACGACTGGAAGCTCGCCTTCCCGGTATCGGTGCACGAGGCGGAGCACGACCGGCTCGAGCTCGACGACCCGGAGCAGTTCACGTGGCGGGAATGGCCCGGCGGCGGCGACTACGTGCGCAACGAGGAAGGCCTGGTGGCCTGCCGCATCTACAAGACGGTGCCGGCGCAGCGGCTGTGGGACATGATCATGGCCTCCACCTACGATTTCGCCGAGCCGGGTTTCGTGCTGATCGACCGGGTCAACGAGATGAACAACAACTGGTGGACGGAGAACATCCGCGCCACCAATCCCTGCGGCGAGCAGCCGCTGCCCCCCTACGGCTCCTGTCTGCTGGGCTCGGTCAATCTCACCAAGTTCGTCCTCTCGCCGTTCACGGACGAGGCGCGTTTCGACTGGGAGGAGTTCAGCGAGGTGGTGAAGGTCTTCACCCGCATGCTGGACAACGTGGTCGAGGTCAACGGCCTGCCGCTGGGCGAGCAGCGTAACGAGATCATGCGCAAGCGCCGCCACGGCATGGGTTTCCTGGGGCTCGGCTCCACCATCACCATGATGGGCATGAAGTACGGCGAGCCGGACTCCGTCGAGTTCACCGAGAAGGTGGCTAAGCAGCTCGCCCTGGCGGGCTGGGAGACCGGACTGGAACTGGCCCGCGAGAAAGGCCCGGCGCCGATCATGGAAGAGGAGTTCGAGGTGACGCCGGAGATGCTGCGCAAGCGTCCCGAGATGGCCGCCGACGGCCTGCGTCCGGGCGACCGGCTGCCCGGCCGGGTGCTGCACGCCCGTTACAGCCGCTACATGCAGAAGGTGGCGGCCGAGGCTCCCGGGCTGGTGCAGGAACTCGAACGCACGGGGGCACGCTTCACCCATCACAGCTCCATTGCGCCCACCGGCACCATCTCGCTGTCGCTGGCGAACAACGCGAGTAACGGCATCGAGCCGAGCTTCGCCCATCACTATTTCCGCAACGTCATCCGCGAGGGTCGCAAGTCCAAGGAGAAGGTGGACGTGTTCTCCTTCGAGCTGCTCGCCTTCCGGGAGCTGATCAATCCCCGGGCTATGCCGCATTCCGAAGTGCCGGAGGAGAAGCTGCCGGAGTACTTCATCACCTCGGACGACGTGACGCCGAAGCAGCACGTGGATATCCAGGCGGCGGCACAGAAGTGGGTGGATTCCTCCATCTCCAAGACGGCGAACGTGCCCACGGAGTACCCCTACCAGGATTTCAAGGACATCTACCTCTACGCCTACGAGCAGGGGCTGAAGGGCTGCACGACCTTCCGTTTCAATCCGGAGGCCTTCCAGGGCGTGCTCGTGAAGGAGCAGGACCTGAAGAACACCACCTATGTCTTCGAGCTGGACGATGGCAGCACGGTGGAGCTGAAGGGCGACGAGGAGATCGAGTACGACGGCGAGATGCACACCGCCGCGAACCTTTTCGACGCGCTGAAGGAAGGCTACTACGGCAAGTTCTGAGCGCGGGACGGATCACCAGACAGACTTGGAGCGGACCCGCCGCCGCGGCGGGCCGGACAGAGGATACAGACATGGCTGCAAAGAAGATCGAGAAGAAGATCGTCGGTTACTCCGTGAAGAAGCCGGAGGACAAGGCGGAGAAGAAACCCGCCTACGAGGTGGAGCAGGAAGGCGAGGGCGCCACCGTCATCCGGATGCACGAGAGGCTCGAGCGCCCGGAGGTGCTGATCGGCTCGACCTACAAGGTGAAGACGCCGGTGTCCGATCACGCGATGTACGTCACCATAAACGACATCGTGCTGAACGAGGGCACGCCTCACGAGCAGCGCCGGCCCTTCGAGATCTTCATCAACTCGAAGAACCTGGACCACTACCAGTGGATCGTGGCGCTCACGCGCATCATATCCGCGGTGTTCCGCAAGGGCGGTGACGTGACGTTCCTGGTGGACGAGCTGAAGGCGGTGTTCGACCCCCGCGGCGGCTACTGGCAGCCGGGCGGCAAGTTCATGCCGTCGATCATCGCCGAGCTGGGCCACATCGTGGAGAAACACCTGAACACGATCGGTCTGCTGAAGCCGGCCGGCCCGGACGAGCACCAGCAGAAGCTGATCGCCGAGAAGCGGGCGGAGTTCGAGGCGCGTGCTGCGCAGACCGACGCCTTCTCCGAGAACGAGTTCCCGGAAGGCGCCCAGCTCTGCGCCAAATGCAATGTGACCGCCCTGGTCATGATGGACGGCTGCATGACCTGCCTGAACTGCGGTGATTCCAAGTGTGGCTGAGCCGCGGGTGAGCCTCCGATGACGAGATAGACCGGCGCCGCCCGTCCGGATCGCGGGCACGGCGGAATCCCCGCCGGTCCGCCCGTCCCGGCCCCGCCGCCGCCGTGTGACGGGCCCCTCTCTTTGCTAAGATTCCGGGCTTCCGAGGCTTCCCCGGCGGCGAGCGCGTGACCCTGCAGATACCCGACTTCTCCGGTGCCCGTCTCCTGGTGGCCGGGGACCTCATGCTCGACCAGTACTGGTTCGGTGCGACGGGCCGCATCTCTCCGGAGGCGCCGGTGCCGGTGGTGCACGTGCGCGACGGCGAGGAGCGGCCGGGGGGCGCCGCCAACGTGGCGATGAACCTGGCCGAGCTGGGCGCGAAGACCGCGCTGGTGGGCATCGTGGGCGCCGACGCGGACGCCGCGCGGCTGGAGACGCTGCTGGCCGAGCGCGGGGTGGATTGCCGCTTCGCCGTTTCCCGCGACACGCCGACCATCACCAAGCTGCGGGTGCTCTCCCGCGGCCAGCAGCTGATCCGCCTGGACCGGGAAGAGGCCGCTGCCGGCACCGCCGTCTCCGTGGCCGAGCCGTTCCGGGCCGCTCTCCGGACCGCCGGGCTGGTCATCCTGTCGGACTATGCGAAGGGCGCGCTGCACGAGGTCGGCCAGCTGATCGCGGCGGCCCGCGAGGCGGGCGTGCCGGTGCTCGTGGATCCCAAGGGCACGGACTTCGGGCGCTACCGGGGCGCCACACTGCTCACGCCGAACCAGGCGGAGTTCGAGGCGGTGGCCGGCACCGCGCGCGACGACGACGACCTGCTGCGCCGGGCGCGGGACATGATCGACGGGCTGGAGCTCGGCGCCCTGGTGATCACCCGCAGCGAGCGCGGCATGCTGGTGGTGGAGCGCGACGGCGAGGCCCGGTTCCTCTCGACCGAGGCCCGGGAGGTCTTCGACGTCACGGGTGCCGGCGACACGGTGATCGCCACGCTGGGCGCTGCGCTGGCGGCCGGCACGTCGTTGGGCGAGGCGGCGGCGCTCGCCAACCTGGCCGCCGGGCTGGTGGTGCGCAAGATCGGCGTGGCCGGAGTGACGCCGTCCGAACTGCGCGTCGCGCTGCACCAGCGCGGCAAGGGCGGCCGGGGCATGGTGGACGAGCCCGCACTGCTCGAGTTCGTCGGCGAGGCACGCGGCCGCGGCGAGCGCATCGTCATGACCAACGGCTGCTTCGACATCCTGCACGCCGGCCACGTCACCTACCTGGAGGAGGCGAAGTCGCTGGGCGACCGGCTCATCGTGGCCGTGAACAGCGACGATTCCGTGCGCCGGCTGAAGGGCGAGGGCCGCCCGGTGAATCCGGCGGAGGACCGCATGGCCGTACTGGCGGGGCTGGCCGCCGTCGACTGGGTGGTGCCGTTCGGGGAGGAGACGCCCGCGCGCCTGATCGAGGCGGTGCTACCGGACGTGCTGGTGAAAGGCGGCGATTACCGACCTGAGGAAATTGCCGGGGGTCCCGCCGTGCTGGCGGCGGGGGGCGAAGTGCGCGTGCTCGCGTTCCGCGAGGGTCGGTCGAGTTCGCGCATCATCGATTCCATCCGCGGCCTGCCCTGAGGCCGGAACCGGGACGGTGAGGTTCGCCTACCAGCTGCTGGTCTACCTGGCCACGCCCTTCGTCTTCCTGTTCTGGTTCTGGCGGGGCTTTACCCGCAAGGGCTACCACGACCGTCTGGGCCAGCGTTTCGGCATCGGCTTTCCCGACATCCGCTCCGGCTCGATCTGGGTGCACGCCGTCTCGGTGGGCGAGGTGCAGGCCGCGGCCCCACTGATCAAGGCGCTGAAGGAGCGCTTCGCGTCCCTCACCGTGGTGGTGACCACCGTCACCCCCACCGGCGCCGAGCGGGTGCGCCGCCTGTTCGGCGACCAGGTGGTTCACTGCTTCGCTCCCTTCGAGACGCCTGGGGCGGTGCGACGCTTCTTCGACCGCATCCGGCCGCGGCTCGCCGTCATCATCGAGACCGAACTCTGGCCCAATCTGTACGCCGAGTGCGGGCGGCGCCGGGTGCCGCTGGTGCTGGCGAGCGCGCGAATCTCGCCCCGCTCCGTGGCGCGCTACCGGCACCTTACGCCGCTGTTCCGCGAGGCGCTGTCCCACGGGATCATCATCGCGGCCCAGAGCGAGCAGGACGCGCAGCGGTTCCGCGACCTGGGCGCGGCACCCGCGCGCACCTTCGTCACCGGCAACATCAAGTTCGACGTGGAGATCGACGAGAGCCTCGCGGCGCGGGGACGCGAGTTCGCGGCCGATTACTTCCCGGAGCGGCGGGTGTGGATCGCGGCGAGCACCCACGCCGGGGAAGAGGAGATCGTCCTCGCAGCCCATCGCCGGCTGCTGGAGTCGATACCGGATGCGCTGCTGGTCCTCGTCCCGCGCCATCCCGAACGTTTCCCGGGCGTGGCCGGCCTGACCGAGGAGCAGGGCCTCGATTACGTGCGGCGTACCGACGGCGAGCGCTGCGGCCCCGGGACCCGTGTCTTCCTCGGCGATACCATGGGCGAACTGCCGCTGTTCTATGCCGCCTCGGACATCGCCTTCGTCGCGGGCAGCCTGGTGCCCATCGGCGGCCACAACCTGCTGGAGCCGGCGTCGCTCGGGCTGCCAATCCTGACCGGCCCGCACCTGTTCAACGCCGAGGACATCGCGCAGATGTTCGCGGAGCGGCGCGCCTCGCAGGTGGTCAGCGACGCGAGCGAGCTGGCCGCCGCGCTGGAGCGGCTGTTCGCCGACGAGACGGAGCGCCGGGAGATGGGCGAGCGGGCGCGGCGCCTGCTGCTCGAGAACCGGGGTGCGCTCAGGAGCCTGCTCGAACTGCTGGAGCCGCTGACGCGGCGTTTCGCGGCGCCGGCCGGGAAGCGCTGAGCGTCAGTCGCTGATCTCGCTCCGCGGCACCAGGATGGAGTCGATCTCCTCCAGGTCCTGGATGCGCAGGATGCCGGCCGCCTGCTTCAGGCTGAGAACGTTCAGCAGGTAGTCGTAGCGGGCCCGGCGGTAGTTGGTGCGGGCGGAGAACACCTGCTGCTGGGCATTCAGCACGTCCACGGTGGTGCGGGTACCCACCTCGAAGCCGGCCTGGGTGGCCTCCAGCGCCGTCTTGGCCGAGGACAGCGCCTGGCGCAGCGCTTTCACGCGGGAGATCTCCGCCAGCACGCCCAGGTAGGCGTCGCGGGCCTGACGCTCGGTCTCCCGGGCCACACGCTGCAGCTGTTCCCGCGCCGCCCGGTGCAGGTGGACCGCCTCGCGCACCTGGGCCGAGGTCCTGCCGCCGGAGAACAGCGGGATACGGAATTCGAGCGCGATGCTGTCCGAGGTCTGGTTGTTGAAGACGTCGTTGAAAGGCCCGCCCTCGTTGGAGCGCTCGAACTCCCGGTCGAAGTCGCTGCGTGTGGCGACGAGATCCAGTGTCGGGTAATGACCGGATCGGCGGGAGTCGATCTCCTGGCTTGCAATCTCGGCGTTCAGCCGTGCCGCGATCAGCGCCAGATTCTGGTCGAAGGCGGTCTCCACCCACTCGTCCTCTTCCGCCGGGTCCGGCGTCTCCAGCGCAAGCTGCTGCCCGGGTGTCTCCAGGTTCTGCAGGTATTCGCCGGTGATCTCGCGCAGGAACTCCCGCGACGAGGCGAGCTGACGCTTGGCGGCGATCTCCTCGGCGATGGCCTGGTCGTAGGCGGCCTGCGCTTCCTGCACGTCGGTGATGGCGATCAGCCCCACCTCGAAACGCTGCTGGGCCTGTTCCAGCTGGCGGTCGATGGCGCGCTTGCTGGCCTGGGCGGCCTCCAGCGCATCTTCCGCGGCCAGTACGTCGAAGTACCGGGTCGCCACCCGGACGATCAGGTCCTGCTGGGCCGCCTCGAAGTCCGCCTCGGCGCGGGCCACCTGCTTGCCTGCCTGCTTCAGGCCGACGAACTGGTCCCAGCGGAACACGGTCTGGCGCAGCTCGATCTGCCACTGGGTGGTCTCGATGCTCTCGTCCTCGAAGTCGCTGGTGACGGT